>OZ223306.1:1546250-1892500 GCA_965140735.1 uncultured Fusibacter sp.
CTGATCACACCAATCTCCTTTGGAATGATCACATACCCATCTGATCCCGAAAGCAATGTAATCATGCCGGACTTGCCTGGTGTAGGATGCGCCAGAATGCCTTCTTGGGTCTCTTCAAGTGATACCATTTGATAAGTATCACGTCCTTTAGCTGCATGGATATCACCAGTGAGTTTAACCGTGATTTTATGATCTTTTCTAACCTCATAGCCCCAAGTCTTCATAATTTCTCCAACGATGACTTTAAAAACGACAATAGCAGACACTGGATGTCCAGGCAATCCAATGATTGGTTTGTTCAGATGCTTTGCCACTATAGTGGGCTTTCCAGGTTTAATGGCCATACCACTGCTGAGAACACCTTCAGAGGCAATTTCACAGAGCAAATCGTAAGTATAATCCTTCTCCCCTACTGAGCTCCCCCCTGATATCACCACTAAATCTGCTTTTTCAAGTGCCGATTCAATGCCTGATTTGATTGACGCATAATCATCTTTTAAAATTAAGGCTTCTATAACTTCAAATCCCATCTCTTCTGCTATTGCAGTCAACGTATAACCATTGATTTCTCTAATCTTGCCATAGGTTAGTTTTTCATCAAGTGTAATCAATTCATCTCCAGTTGATATAAAACAGACTTTGGGCTTTATAAGGACCTTGACTTCTTGATAGCCTAAAGAAGCCAATACGCCAATATGTTGAGGCTTAAGTCTCGTTCCTTTTTTAAGCACAACTTGTCCTGGCTTCATATCGTCACCAATTTCTATGATAAATGCCCTTGAATCAGCAGCTTTATTAAATTGAACTACTGTAGGCGACATGATTTCAGTATCTTCTATCATAACCATAGTATCAGTGCCTTTAGGAATAACACCGCCAGTGGGGACATAGACACACTCCCCTTTATTTAATTCTATATCTAAAGCCTCCCCCATAGCCACTTTCCCGACCAAAGTACACTTACAGGGCTTATGACTAAATTTAACGGCATAGCCATCCACTGTTGACTTGGGGAATTCTGGTATCAAAGCTTCACTGATCAAATTCTCAGATAAAATGCGATGTGAAGCTGCTCTTAATTTAACGTATTCTGTATCAAATCTTCTATTTTTAAAAGCCAATCGAATCCCTGACAATACATTTTCAATTGGATTTAATTCTATTTTTTTCATAAAAGTCACCTCAAATTATGATGGTTTAATACTTGCTGATATAACACTTCATCGTCTACATCCCAAAAGAAACTGGCTCTCTCAACAAGATGCTGGATCACGTGATTTCCAGCTTCTTTAATAACAGAGCGTCCCCCTTGATCCCCTCTAATCTTTTTTAACGCCTCAAACCAATCTGCACCAAAGAGCACAGGTGCACCTCGCCCCTGTTTTCCAACAGGTGCCACAATCGTCTTTTGGCTTTCACTCTGCTTAAAAGAAAAAATCATTAGATTGATATTTTCTACATCAATAAGGGGTTGATCTCCCATAAAAAAGAAACACCCCTCAGCATCTGTTCGTATTTTGGATAATCCCTTGATCATTGAAGTGCTTTGTCCCTCTAAATAAGCTTTGTTCTCAAAACATTTAACAGGATAAGGTTCTAATAACTTAGACAGTAAAGGATAGTCTCTACCACCTATGACAATCACTTCAGAAAGTGTCGTTTGAAGTAACGTTTTAAGAACTGTTTCAATAACTGTGATCTCATTTAACGGCAATAATAACTTGTTTTTTTGCATTCTTGTGGAAGCCCCTGCCGCTAAAACCACCCCAGAAATACCCGTTTTACACATCAGTGCTCACCTTCCAATTGATTTAAGTAAGCTGCATAAGTTAACCCTTTATCCAAGGAAACCACAAAAAAGCCTCCTATACTTGAACTTAGGCTGAATAACTTTTCAGATAAACCTAAAAAATCAGGTGATGAAGTCAAACAATCTGCTTGATTGAAAACAGCCATCACTTCACAGGACTCCGGTACAGCCTTTAAAAAACTTTCTTCACCACTGAAAAGGGATAAAAGGTCCACCATTTGAAGATGATCCCCTATCTTTTTCCCAGTCAATTTTAAGAACGCCTCTACTCTATGAACCGTTTCCTCGGTAATCGGTACACCAAGCCCTTTTAATCCCATGACCACCATGACTACATCTGAACAATAAGGCAAGACGGGTTCATGGCTCGCGTAAGCTTTTAAGGGTCTACGTCTAGAACCATCCGCTTCCACCAATATGAGATCGTATAAATGGCAAGCTGCAATTTGATCCACAAGTGTTGGTGACACACCTTTCACTTTGATTACTTTTCTGCCATCAATATCAAATCCTTCTCCAACCTCTTTTAAAAATAAGCCTGTCACCTGAGACGCGTCTAAAACCTTTTTAGAGGTGATCCACTTTTCTAAAAAAGTGCTTTCCGCCTCATCATTTTGATAAATAATTTGATCCAATTCATCTATTGGCCTGAACATCATCGTTGTAGTGGTCACTAGAATTTTAAATTCTGTCTTTAATTGGCTGGCAAGGTGGTAAATTAAACTGGTTTTACCACCAGCCCCCACCACTGAAACAACGAGACTTTTATCCTGTTTTTTAAAAGTCTCTAATTTGCTTTTTACCAGCGTTTCTATCGTACACATATGGAAACTCCCTATTTAGATTTAAGACCTATCAATATGGCTTCTAATACACCCCCAGCTAGATTTCGGCCTTTATCGCTAATCGTAAAACAATATTGTGTATTGCCTCTTGGATCAATATCTCCAACTTTAAGACCTTCTGTGATTTTTACAGCCTCATGGATGAGCCCTCTGAGAACGCCATCTATTTCTGCCCTAACCGGATTATCATCTACTGTCATAACAACGTCTCCAGCGCTTACGAGATCGCCTATTTTTTTATCACATTTCATAATGCCAGCACACGGTGCACGTAAAACACGTTCATGTGTGTAACCGCCAATATCACCTGGAGTATGCGTGTTTTCTTTTGCAAAACCACTAAAAATTAAGCGTCCTAGATCATGTCCTCTACAGGTTTCTATCACAACATGTGCATCGACACCCGCTTCTATGTTTGGGCCTAAACCAATGACCAATTGCGCATATGCTTTGGTGTAATCAACCGCTTTCTTAGACAAAGTTGCATCCACAAATACATCGGGTTTAAAATAATCATAAATTTCAGCTTCATCAATTGTTAATATGGGCACTTTACCTTGTGCTATCAGTGGATCAATTTCATCTACGGACTTGATCCATGTGGCTTCTATCGCCTCCACAACATAATGATTTTCATAAATTGCATTTGAATAAGACACAGTCCTTCTGACCATTTTAGGGGCCTCAAGCTCAGAAACAACCACTTGAAAACCACTTCTATATAATTTCTGAATGACAGCTGATGCTAAATCGCCGCCACCACGAACCAATACTTTAATAGCCATCCTTTGCATCTCCTCTTTCAATTTGTTTCATAAAAGGCACTTGCTTTCCAAATTGAACAGCTTGAATTTCTGCCATTATGGAAAGGGCAATCTCTGGTGGCGTTTCCCCACCAATATCAAGACCAATAGGGGCATGAACTGCATTGAGTCGTTCTTCTGACACCCCTTCTTCTCTAAGTGTCTTAAAACAATAATTAACTTTCGTTTTACTACCAATCATGCCGATATAACCTGCATCGTAATTTAAAACAGCTCTCAACACTTCTAAATCATGCGTATGCCCATGCGTCACGATCACCACACTGGTCGTAGGCGTAATTTCTATGTCAGTAAGCAGTGCTTGCATGTCCCCTGATAAAATAACATCAGCTGATTCAAAACGCACTTTAGTGGCGTAATCATCTCGTTCGTCAATAATAGTCACATGATATTCCAGCAGTTTTGCCATCTTAGAGAGTACCATACCTATATGGCCAGCCCCAAAGATGATCAATGATTTGCCCACAGAAAACACTTTTATAAAAACATCCACAGCACCACCACAAGCCATACCAAGTGAGTTTTCATTTTCTTTAAGCGTCAATTCATAAGAAAATGCGGCTGAAGTTTGATTTTCAATGCAAGTAATGGCATCGTGCTTTGCCCTCTCTTCCACACCACCACCGCCTATTGTCCCTGCAAGAAGTGTCCCTTTGTGATCCACAAGCATCATACTGCCTCTATCACGTGGCCCACTACCCACTTTTTGAGTTACCGTCACAAGTGCAACGGCTTCTCTATGATCTATAGCACTTAATAATCTTTTTATGACTGCCGATTCCATATTGGCCTCCTGTATTTATATCCAATCAGACTCGCTCTCTTTTCTTACCAGAAAGAGACATTGGGCCCAACTCACTACTTTCGTAATTCTTATACTATTATCATAACCTTATAAGCCCCCATCTTCAAGCACTTTATCCACATGGCCCATCAGTCCATTTGGGACTCAGGGGCTATTTTTTTTAAACATAGATTGCGAATGTACTTAACTTACTATATAATTTATAATCAAATAATAGATTATAAGCAATAGAACAAATTTTATTAGGTTTTAGTAAGAAAGGGGTGACCCCATGAAGATAGGTTTTCTTGGATCAAATATAAGAATTAAAGATATCCAAAAATTATTTAGCACACTTTTTACGAATATTACACCTATTTATCTTGTGGACAATTTCGTTTATTATCAAGAGGACATAGCGCATAAACTTGATGAAATGAAGCCTGGTTTGGATGGGTTTATATTTTTAGGAGAACTTCAATATGAGCACTACAATTATATTTTTGCACAAGAAATTCCTTGCACTTATTTAAAGAAAGATTGGTCTTCACTTCAAATTGCACTGTTAAAAGGTTCTTTAAGAAACTTAGATTTTAGAAATGTCAGTATTGACAGCTATACCCGTTCAGAGCTTCAACATCTCTTTATCGATTTGGATCTGTCTCCTTCTGAAAATAACATCCGTTTTATTTCACGTAGACGCTTTGATAAATCTTATATTGCAAAGGTATCTGAAGAACACCTCCTGCTCTACAACTCAAAGGCCGTAAAGGGTTGTGTCACTGCATTGCACCCTGTCTATAAATTATTGTTAGCTGCAAAAATCCCTTGTGTTTATGTTAGGCCAAGTACAGAGGTCATCATAAAAACCATTAATTCTATTATTGAACAAAGTAATTTTCGAAAGAATACCATTGGACATACAGCCATTTTAATCGTTAAAATAATTCCTAAGAAAGAATACTCCTATGTACGCAGAGATGAGTATTTGTATATGCATGAAAAAATAAAAGTGGCTGAAGAAATTTATTATTTTGCTAGAAATACAAAAGCTGCAGTTGTAAGTGAATCTAATGATAAATATACCATTTTGATGAACAAATCTGATTTATTGGAGTATACCCAGGGATTTCAATGTTTCTATCTTGTGAATTCTATCAATGCCAATACCAATTGTGATGTCAACATCGGCATCGGATATGGTTTTGACCCCAGCGAAGCAAAGCACAATGCCAGCATAGCCATAGACCGATTGGATGATTCATATTCAAATCTTGTCTATATCGTCCCTTATGAGAACTCGGTAATTGGTCCTTTAGAATTTATACAGAATGATTTCTCTTCAGAAAAAAGAGTGGAAGAAAAATTGATTCTAGAAATTTCTAAAAAAACTGGAATATCTCAGACGATGCTTTATGATCTATATATTCTCATGGAGAAACAAAAGAAAAATAGTTTTACGTCGCCTGAGCTTTCCAAGAATTTAGGCATCTCTCAGCGCAGTTCAAATAGACTTCTATTAAAACTAGAAGAATCAAAATATGCTGTTCATGCTGGTAAACAGTTAACTGGTAAATCAGGTCGTCCAAGTGATATCTATGAGATCACCTTAACCAAGACAAATTAAATTTAAAGCTATAAGAAAAAGGAGCTAATTGTGAGCTATTCAAAAATTGTATCAGAAATCTTCATACTCATTATCTATGTCATCATCGGTTACTATGCTAAAAAAAGAAAATTTATTACAGATGCAGGTAGTAAAGATATCAGTAAGATTGTAGTCAATATTGCCATGCCTCTATTGGTTGTATCTGCCATCAATATTGACTACAAAACAGAATATGTCCAAAATATGATCATTATTGCGATCTGTGCATTTCTTTATTTATCTACTGTTTCTTTTATCAGTGCTAAACTTGCCCCACGTATTACAAAAAAAACAGCACATGCCAAGTCAATTCGATATGCGATGACTTTTGGCAATACTGTTTTTCTTGGCTACCCTATAAGTTATGCTCTTTTTGGCGAACTCGGCATGCTCTATACCTCAGTCTATGTTGCTATGCAAAATATTTTTCAGTGGACAGTGGGCGTTCATATTTTTAAACAAGAAAAATTTGAACTTAAATCGCTTAAAAGGCTCATTAATCCAGGTTTGATCGCCATTTTCATTGGTATGACCATGTTCTTTCTCGGCATTGAGACACCACCCTACTTACAGCGAGTTATTAAAGGCGTTGGTGCGATCTCTGTACCACTGGCACTAATGGTTATTGGCGCCACACTTGCTGAGTATCCATTAAAGGAGATCATAAGAGACCGTGAAGCACAAGTGGTTTCCATTATAAAATCGGTTGTTTTTCCAGCACTTCTCTTATCAGCGCTATTTTTTGTACCGATTAACTCCATGCTTAAAGCTATTTTAATCATACAAACGGCAGCCCCTGTCCAAGCATCGGCTGCCTTATTTGCAAAAAACTTTGGTGGTGAATCCGGCATAGTTGCAAAATGTGTCGCCATCACAACACTTCTATGCACCATTACAATACCACTTTTTTTATTGTTTGTTCAGTAATATTCAAACACACATTTAGAGATTTTAAAATTACAATTTATTCAATGTGTTAGTCTAAAAAAGATTTTATATTCTCAGACTCTAGAATGGCATCAGTGATGAGTACAATACGTTCGATTGCAGAATCCACAAGTGCATATTCCCTATTCGTATGATTCCATTCACCTTTAACACCCATACTACAAAGGCAAGGCACACCAGCTATCGTTATAAAAGCGGCGTCTGAAGAACCACCAATGTGGATGGCTTCCGTCTCACCAAATCCATTTTTTACCGATATTGAATTCACAAATTCATAAGCTTTTTGGTTAATCTTGTTTGAAAATGGAGGGAACCCGCCATCTATAAAGACTTCACCTGTTGTGCCTTCGACTTTGCTTGTCCCTACAATTTGTTTGATGTCATTAAGGATATCGTCTTTTAAATCCACATCATTATATCTGATATCAATTTCAATTTCAGCATAGTCTGGTACTGCATTGGCCACGGTACCACCTTTAATCGTTCCAACAGAGAAAGTCACATCTTCATATTTGCTGTTTAAAGCTTGTATATCTAAAATATTATGTGCCATTTCTTGGATTGCGTTGATACCATCGCTAAAGTTGGCACCAGCATGTGCTGATTTTCCTTTAGTAGCAACTCTACAAGCGATTCTACCTTTTCTTGCAACTGTAATTGAGCTACCAACGATCCCAGTTTCCATATTGAAAGCCAATTTGCTTCCTTTACTCTCATCCTGCATCAATTGACCTTGATCAGAATGTTCGTGGCCATGTTCTTCATCACCACTGATTATAACTTTAATTGGTTTTTTATACTCTAAAGCTTTAAGCAATTTGAGAATATAAAAAATGAGATTCACGCCACCTTTCATATCGAGTACGCCAGGACCAAATACTTTCCCGTTTTCTTCTCTAAAAGGATTTTCTTTTATAAAACCATCTTTAAAAACGGTATCCATGTGACCTGTTAGCAAAATACACTCACTAGGATCGCCCTCTCCGTATTCAGCAATAAGTAAAGGGCCCGCTTTTTCATATTCATGAATTCTTGTGCTTAAACCTATACTTTCAAGCTCACTTCTTATAAAATCACATACTGAACTGACGCCTTTAGGATTATGCGTAAAACTTTCAATTTCAACAATTTCCTTCCAAGTTTTAAGTACAGATTCCTTATTAATTTTGCACGTTTCCATAGCTTTCAAAATAACTGGATTCATTCTGCCACCTCTTTCTTTATATTTAAATTCATTATAGTGGTATTCACAATAGCCTAATAGTGACTAAAATCTGTCCGTAATACAAATACTTATTTTTTAAAGTATTCAAATTTCAATCCAAAACAATTTTAGACATATTATAGCTTATTTTAAGACTCCAGTTTTTCTGTTAATATTTTGTTAATATTTATCGACAAAGTGTTAATAAAAATTAGGGGTTTTGTTAACAATTATGAATTGTGGGTAAAAAAAATAAATTATAGGGAGTGATATTATGACGAGTTCTACTCAAAAATCAAAGAGAAAATTTAAAACGCCAGATACGTATGTACTGTTGGTATTTTTTATTCTCGGGGCTGCTCTGCTGACATATATCTTACCAGCAGGGACTTATGAAATGTTTGAAGGTACAAAAACGCTTGATCCAAACTCATTTCATTTTATTGAACGTACACCTGTAAGTCCTTTTGGTGCAATTTTGTCCATTTCTGAAGGGATGAGCAAAGCTGCATCCATTATTTTCACAGTTTTTTTAGTTTCTGGGGCTTTTAAAATTATTAATGACACTGGCTCAATCGATTCTGCTATTGATTCCCTTGCAAAACGTTTAAAGGACAAAGTTATCATTTTAATTCCTATTGTTATGATCTGTATGTCTGCATTGGGTTATCTTGGCATTATCGTTAATCAAACCATTGTCTTTATTCCTATCGGGTTACTTATTGCTAGAAAACTTAAGATGGACCCTCTTGTGGGACTATCTATGATGTATCTTGCAACATACTCTGGTTTTATAGGATCAGGTATGGGACCATTTACTGTCCTTGTGGCTCAAAAAATAGCTGGTTTGCCATTGACATCTGGAATTGCTTTTAGAACTGTAGTGTTCGTATGTCTGCTTTCAACAGCTATTATCTACCTAATGCGCTATGCTAAAAAAGTCATGAATGATCCTTCTCAGTCTATTTTGGGCACAGATTACGAATGGGCGATTGAAGAACATCAAACTGCAAACTTTAGCATTCAACACAAACTTGTTTTAGTAACTCTATTCTTAACATTTGCTGTTTATATCTACGGCGTTCAAAACTACAAATGGGGACTAGGACAACTTAATACCGTTATTATTCTACTTGCTATTTTTAGTGGTGTTGTTTCTGGAATGCCTCTTGATAAAATGAGTAAATCATTTGTAGATGGTTGTAAAATGGCTGTATTTTCAGCATTATTGATTGGTTTTGCAACTGCGATATCTATTGTCCTTTCAAAAGGTAATGTTATCCACACGATCATCTACTATTGCTCTATGCCACTTAGTCATCTTTCAGCTTATTTCTCAGCTCTATTTATGTTCTTCTTCAACTGGGGCTTTAACTTCTTCGTCCCATCTGGTAGTGGACAAGCAGCTGTTGTTATGCCAATTCTTGCACCACTAAGTGATGTAATCGGCTTATCTAAACAAGTTACTGTATCTGCTTATAAATACGGCGATGGTATCACTAACTTAATCATCCCAACTTCAGGTACTCTAATGGGATTCATTGGTCTTGCTAAAGTGCCATATGAAAAATGGTTAAAATTTATATTACCTTTAATCGGTATTTGGACAGCTATTGCAGCAACTGCATTGCTCATTGGTGTTGCAACAGGATTCTAAAAACCTAAACAACTCATATACTTTATATAGACTACCTAAAATGATGACTGTGCATGCCCTAAAGCACAGTTATCATTTTGTCAAAATTAGTGAACAAAAGAGACAAAATAAGGAGGCTTTATTATGGAACAAGCACTAAAAGACATCAAAATACTAGATTTAACGCGCGTTTTAGCAGGACCCTATTGTACCATGATCCTCGCAGATATGGGCGCAGATGTCATCAAAATTGAAGCACCTAATAAAGGCGATGATTCTAGGCAGTTCGGCCCCTATGTAAACGGTGAAAGTGCTTACTTCATGAGCATTAATCGAAACAAGAGAAGTATCACACTTAATTTAAAAAATCCAGAAGCCAAAAAAGAGTTTTTTAAACTTATAAAACAGGTAGATGTGGTTACCGAAAACTTTAAACCTGGAACTATGGAAAAATTAGGCCTTGGCTATGAAGTACTCAAAACCATAAATCCTCAGATTATCTATGCTGCTACCTCTGGTTTTGGCCATTCAGGGCCTTATAGCGCACGACCTGCATACGACGGTGTCGTTCAAGCTATGGGAGGCATCATGAGTATCACTGGTCAAAAAGGAGGCAAACCCACTCGTGTAGGGCCTTCTGTTGGCGATATCATGGCAGGGATGTTTACAGCGATTGGTATATTAGGTGCGCTACATTACAGAACTGAACACGGCATCGGACAAAAGATAGATGTGAGTATGCTTGACTGCCAAGTGGCGATCCTTGAAAATGCCATCTCTAGATATATGGCAACGGGAGTATCTCCAAAACCACAAGGCAATCGCCATGCTTCAATTGTACCATTTGAACCTTTTGACACTGCAGATGGCGAAATCATGATTGCAGTTGGTAATGATTCTATTTGGCAAAAATTTTGTACCCAAATTCAAAGAGAAGATTTGATCTCAAATGCATTATATGCCACCAATCCATTGCGTGCAGAAAATTATGAATCGCTTAGTCCGATCCTCATAGACATCATAAAAACCAAAACGACTTCAGAATGGCAAACCATTTTTGATACAAATGGTATTCCAAATGGTCCTATAAATAACATAGAAAGTGTTGTAAACGATCCCCAAGTTAAGCAAAGAGAAATGATCGTTGAAATGGACCATCCGGTTGCCAACAAAGTCAGAATTCCAGGTGTTCCTATTAAAATGAGCGTTACTCAAGGTGCTGTTCACAAAGCGTCTCCACTTCTTGGAGAAGATACAAATGACATCCTTAAAACCATGAACGGGTTAACCGATGCTGAGATAGAAACACTCAAAAAAATAGGGGCAATATAACGCCCTATTGACTTGATTTCATAAACTCTATTTATAGAGAAAACATAGTTTATAACGGTTTCACCAACAGTTTAATCACACGCGAAACCGTTATTTCCCCCATAGTTTTGTTGTACTTTAACTTACTGATGGCACAGCAAATCTAAATAATTACTCTGTTATTTTGTCCTTATATATTAACTTCTCTCAAAATTTCGGTACCCTCCTATGAAGCATATTGATTTCTAATCCATATGCACTCTCCACTAAAATAGGCTCACAAAATAATTGTATTGAGCTTTGGTCCATCCTGATCAAAGGTGTCCATTCGATTTGCAAGTCTCTGTTTTGTTGTTTGTTTACACTAAAATATAGACCTCAATTTTAGTTGAATATATCATGCTCGTGCCCCAATTTTTAAGATCATTCTCGTTTTAAATCAAATATTTTATTTAACGGATAGAATAAGGGTATTATTAGAATAGTACAGCTCAAAGGAGATTGCTATGACACATAAAATGCCCACGGTAGATGATCATAAATTTGACTTAGATTTTCTCTCTAGAGACTCAAAACCTACAGCCAATCTAAAAAAAACTTATAAGATTATCGTCGCAGATGACGATGAGGATATCCATACATTGACTGAACTTTTGCTAAAAGATTTCATTTTTGAAAAAGAAGGTCTTATTTTTATTCACACGTATTCAGCAGTTGAGACAATCCGTTGTATAGATCGACATCCTGATGCTGCGGTTATTTTATTAGATGTGGTTATGGAAGAAATGAACTCTGGGTTAAAAGTGGTGGATTATATTAGAAAAGTTCAAAAAAATAGAATGATTCGAATTGTGCTCAGAACTGGACAACCAGGATATGCACCTGAAGAGAGCTTGATCAGAGATTATGACATAAATGATTACAGATTAAAAACAGAGTTGACTAAACAAAAAATGTATACTACACTCTATGCCTGTCTAAGATCTTATCGTGATCTCATACATATTGAACGCAATAAAAGTTCTCTGGAAGAACTGGTCAAGATAAGCGGTGACCTCTTTAAAAAAAATTCACTTATTGATTTTTTAGAATCTATTTTTATGCAAATTTCTATTTTTCAAAAATATACACTTCATTTACCCCCTCATATGAAGCTTGAAAAAAACGGCTTAATTTTTAAAGCTAATGGTATTATTTTAATTGGAATAGGCAAATTTAAAATTTATGAAAATCATTCCATTGATGAAATTAAAGATCTCATTGGTATAGAAAATTTACTGGATGACTTACCCAAAACAAATGAGAATATAATTTATTTAAAAGAGGGTTTACTTTTTTACAATAAAGGTATTTCATCTCTTAGAGATTATGTTTATGTGGAACTTGATAAGGACCTTTATGACAAAGCATTAATCGAATTGCTCATTAATAATTACGCTTTAGCGCTTGAAAACTACCAGCTCAATGAGCTTCTTATAAAAAGTCACGAAGATGTCATTTTCACACTTACAGAAACCATTGAAAGACATTCCAATGAAACTTCAAATCATGTAAAGCGCGTCTCTGTATTTATGAAGTTATTGGCCAAGCATTATGACATTCCAGAATCCGAGTGGGATTTACTTAGAATTTCAAGTGTGCTACATGATATTGGCAAAATAGGTATCCCTGATTCTATATTAAAAAAACCCGGAAAACTCACCTTACAAGAATTTGAAGTCATTAAGACACACACAGAAATCGGTTATCGCATTTTAGGCACTAACAACCACCCAATCTTTGAAAAAGCAGCTGACATCGCCTACTATCATCATGAGAAATTTGATGGTACAGGTTATCCAAAGGGCTTATCTGGCACAGATATCCCGCTTTATGCACGAATGATGTCCATTATTGATGTCTTTGATGCACTGGTCAGTAAAAGATGTTATAAAGAAGCTCTTCCAATCGACGAAGTGTTTAGAATCATGCTCTCCGAATCTGGAAAACATTTTGATCCAATTCTACTGGAACTCTTCTTAAATGAAAAAGAAGAAATCGTAGAAGTGCTTAAAAAATATACAGATTGATAAAAAAATTTAGAAAGCAACCTTAAAGCGACTTTATAATCACCTCTTGGTTGCTTTTTTTATTTTCTAATTTGTTAATTAGTATTAATTGGAATTTCAATCATAAATCTTGTATATTGATTGACCTCACTTTCAAGCGTAATTTTCCCTGAAAGTGTTTGCGTGATAATATTGTAAATTATATTCATGCCAAGGCCACTATTGCCATTTTGTCTGTTCGTCGTAAAAAAAGGATCAAATATTTTTTTCATATTTTCAGCATCAATACCCTTGCCAT
This sequence comes from uncultured Fusibacter sp., assembly GCA_965140735.1. Taxonomy (GTDB): domain Bacteria; phylum Bacillota; class Clostridia; order Peptostreptococcales; family Acidaminobacteraceae; genus Fusibacter_A. The sequence continues at coordinate 1,559,607 of OZ223306.1, forward strand.
CATCTTCATAGATTATAGTGAGTTCCCCCTGCTGCATCTGACAATCAATGTGTATAGTCCCCTTTAAGCGTTCTTTAAAGCCATGCTCTATGGAATTCATTATGAGATTAGTGATAATTTGAGAGAAAGCTCCCGGAAAGCTGTTTAATTCAATACGCTCATCACAGTTAAGCTCAATCTGATGCTGTTGTCTTTTGTATTCACCACGTAAACTTAAGACCACATCTTCTATTGTCTCTTTTAAATTAAACACAACTCGAATCTCACTGCTTTGATTCACAGCAATCTTTTTAAAGCTCTGTACAAGACCAGCTGCTCGATTCAAATTATTCCTTAAAAGATAGGTGGCCTCTCCTATACTCTTGAAGTACCCAATTAAATCCTCTTTGGTCATCTGCCCTTGTTCAATCAGTTCTAAATTTCTTTGATTCAGCAATTCAATATGCGATGTGGTTGAAATCCCAACACCAAGAGGTGTATTAATTTCATGTGCCACACCTGCAACTAAATTTCCCAAAGAAGCAGCTTTTTCCGTTTCAAGGATGTACTTATATTGTAACTCTAGCTCCTTGTTCTTCTGATCAATTTTTTCTTCAAGTACAATGTTTTCATTTCTAAATATTGTGATGATACTTTGAAATGAATTGCAAATCTCACCCATTTCATCATCTCTACTTAAATGACTCTCTGGAATATTTTTAGAATAATCTCCAGCTGCAATATCTTCAGCAAAGGAGACAAGCAACTTATAGGGCTTAGTATGTTTTCTTACTACTAAATGAATACTCCCTATAGCAAGCGTAAATGCAATGATCATTAAAAAGATAATCTCAAAATATATGATGTACAATGATTGGATGATACTGTTTTTATCTAATAACGTCACAACTTGCCATTTATTATTATCTATACTGTAACTCATTAGATAATAGGACTTCCCCTCATAGATAATACTAATAAGTTCTGATCTTGGTGAAAAGATAAAATCAATATAAGGATTCAAAGGATCTTCTTGATCATAAACAGAGGCCTTCATCACCTTAGCTGGATTTTCATGATAAATGTATTCACCATCATGTGTCACTAAAAAAGATTTATCATATTCAGATAAGGCCACATTTTTAAATATCTCCGGTATTGAATCAAGCATGATATCCACAGCGACAAAACCATAAACCTCATTGTGCTCTCTAAGTGCAAGAATAGACGAGATCACTATTTTACGAGTATCCCACTCCACATAAGGTGGTGTAAAAGCCACTGTGTTTGAATTAACAGCGACTTCATACCATGGACGTTTAGTGACTTCGTAATCGGCATCTGGCATCACACCAGAACTGTCTAGATAAAAATTGGCCTTTTCGTTCGCCACCCAAGCTAAAAAATGAACTGGACTGCTCTCTTTTATTTTAATCAAATAGTCATAAACATCTGAATAATAAGTATTACTCTTTATTTCATCGCGTGTTTCCGTCGATTTTAGATATGCTATTATATCGCGATTGAGCGCCATCTGCTTCGTATAAAGCTGTGCATTTTCAAATATATTAGTAACATCTTTAGAAATTGATTCTGACTGGATGTAAGTTTTTTCAAGTAAATCTGTTTTAATCTTTTGAGTCATAAAGCTAAAGCTACTGAAGCCAATGGCACCAAAAACCACGAGCAAGATACAGGCTATAAAAAAAGAAAGTGTATTGGCTAAACTTCCTCTAATCCACTTCATTAAAACCCCTCCATCCAAATCTTATTATTGCGATTATACCCGTCTATAAATAATTATAACGACCATTTCTACTCAAAGATTTTAGGCATATCCTTATTTAGAAAAGACTGGAGCATCACCTGATAAAACATACCAAAAGTCATAATATCGCCCACTCTATAATTTTTTTTTGCTTCTGTAACATCTACAATTAAATGATCGCTACTGCTACCATAAATAAATACATCTGAATCCATTGGCATCAGCTTTTCATGATCTGAAATATCTTGACGGCCAATTGCTAGAATAGCACGTGTTCTAATCCCTTTATCCTCATAGACTGGTGTATTTCCAAAAGCATCAACACTAATTTGTCCAAATGGGTAAGTTGGTTTTTCTTTTATTTCTACGATCTCTGCTTTGACAAACATTGTGTCTTCATAAAGAGTGTCCAATTTCATATTATGAAATTTAGGCAAGTCTTTGTTAAGCAACAAACTCTCTCCTAACCTTAAATGATTAATACGGTTTGGCATAGTGTCTGTAAAAACAAGCGGTAATGAACTGGTTGCACTTCCTGAAATATATTTTAGCTTTCTACCGATCTGATTTTCGACACGCTCTGCAATCTCTACTAAGGCATTCATTTTATCCACTGTTGGCTTAATAGCCCCATAACACCCCAAATTAGTCCCAATACCTACAAGTTTCAAAGTAGTCCACTGAGATTCAATTTTATCTACGATTTCTTTTAATTTTGCAAGGTCCAAAATACCTTCTCTAAGATCTCCAAGTTCAATCATCAAGACAATTTGATGGTTTTTTTTATGCATTTTACATGCATAGTGAATGGCTTCGAGTACACTTTCTTCTGAATTTAAACTCACATCTACGTATTTAACAAGCTCATTGACTTCTGAAATCATAGGAATTCTAAGTAACCACATATCACACTCAAAAGCGGCCCTCTTTAAATCTTTAAGATGTGAAATTCTAGAGCTTCCAAGGCTTTCACATCCACTCTCAAGCATTAGTTTTGAAATCTCCTCATGACCACCACAGCCTTTTATAACACCAGTCACTTTTACCCTGCGGTCTTCACACCTTGATAAAATTTCACGCATATTATGCATTAAGTTTTCTTTATTTATACTGATATATGGATAATGATTCATATTAACAACTCCTTTCTATTTCAATTATTATAATGTAAATACAGCTCTATTTAAATAAATATTTTACAAAATTCCATAATGCTCATAAATCATCAAAATAGCTACAATTTATAATAAATAAACTCATAAATTGTAGCTATAATAGATTCAAAAACCTCTGATTAAATTAAAATTTGAATTTGTTAATCATATCATCTAAGTTTTCAATCAATTCAATATTAGATTTTAAGATTTCATTAACAGATTCCGTTTTTTGAGAAACTTCCTTAGTAATATTAAGAATATTTTCAACTTCATCTGCTTCTTGTTCAGTTGCAGTTTGAACTTCTCTTACATTTTCAGCGATGGTTTCCATCGAACTTGTCAACTCTTCAGATATAGCACTGAGTTCCATCATAATTGAATTAAATTCAGAAGCATCATTACTGTACTGATCACCAATTTTATTGAGTTTTTCATAATCCAGTAAAACAGTCTTATCGATAAAACTTAACATTTCACTTGAATCATCAATTAAAATGCCCACTGATTTTTGTATAAAATCAACTGTTACTTTAATATTTTCTACCAAACTGGCTGAAGCCTCTGCCAGTTTACCTACCTCATCAGCGACCACTGCAAAGCCTTTGCCCGCATCTCCAGCTCTTGCAGCTTCAATAGAAGCATTCAATGCCAACATATTCGTCTGAGCTGTTATCTTAAGAATACTCTCTAATAATTTATTGATTTTATTAACTTCTTTTGCGTTTTCCATGGCCTCTTCTATGCGTACTTTTACTGAAGCGTACATTCTAGAAGCATTTTCACTTGCTTTCTCAGAATCATTTTTAATGTCCGCTGCACGTTTAGTAATTTCACTAACGCGATGTGCACCTTCAGTTGCTTTATTGGCCACAACTTCAATCGCATCTTTAGCTTCATCCAGTGTATCACTCACATGCTCTGTAGCAACAGATGTTTGTTTGATCACAGCAGATATATCTCTTGTAGACCGGAGTGCAGAACCAGAACTTCCTTTCAAATAGCTCATGTTATCTGAAATGGATTCAGAATCACCACTAATTTCCTTCGAGGTCATAATCATATTAGTCAAAAGTTCTTCCAACCCTTGGCTCACCTTATCAAAGGCACCACCAATTTCTCCAAATTCATCTCCTGAATGTATATCCATTTTTTCAGAAAAATTAAGTTTCTTATATTCATCTGTTCTAAGGACAATCGTCCTCAAAGTCCTGTTAATCGGAATTACAATTATACTTACAATTACAATGGAGAACAGAATAATAATGGCAGATATAACGACGACTTGCAAATAAATTGAACGCTGAATCGCAACTAAATCATCTACGTATATCCCCGTTCCAACAACCCAATTCCATGGCTTATAACCTGTTACAAATGATATTTTAGGTTGAGGTTTATCAACACCTGGTTTTGGCCATTGATACTTGACAACCCCTTCACCATCTGATTTGACAACAGCAATCATATCTTGAAACAAATATTTGCCATCAGGATCTTGGATACCTGAAATGTCAGTTTGGTTGAGTTCAGGTTTGATTGGATGCATCAACATAATGTCATTCATATCATTAACCCAAAAATACTCGACTTCATTGTATCGCATATCCTCAATCAAAGATAAGGCTTCTTTTTTAGCCTCTTCCTCAGTAATTTCCCCCGCTTGAAAACGCTTATACTGATAATCAATCTCTCCCACTGGTAGATCAACTAAATCCTCTAATTTGGAGATTGTACGCTCTTCTATGATGCCATTTGTCTTGGGCAAGATATAAAACAGGATAAGTGCGGTAAATATTACAATGATAAATGCTGCCAACATAATGATTTTATATTTGAGTTTCATATTTTTTAAGAACATTTCATCGCCCCCTTTAAAAAATAAATACCCAAAAAAGAGGTCTTAAACATGTAATGCCCTTAAGTTTATTAGATTCTTGATAATAACCCATATATTAGGTCTTTTATGCATACTTTAATAGCAATTTCTATGAAACACGCATATCTGCAGCTCCAACATATGTTATTTTTTTGGGAACTAACAAGCGACGCAACTTAGGAACCCCTACGACTTCCACTAAAATAGCAATATTGGGACCCGACTTTTGCCCCAAAACCATTTGATAAATCAATTCAAAGAATCTTTTTTGCATTTTCTTGCGTTCATTTGCCGTATCGGCTTGTACGATTTCATAAATTTCACTGATGAGTTCATCATCAGAGCCCTTAAATGAGATAATCAACTCAACAAAAGCTTTTATCCATCTCTTTTCATGTCCACTTAAACTTGAATAAAAAGAAGCATTAAACTTTTCGTTGATGCTTATTGCCCGTTCTTGGTGCCAATTTTGAATCCAATACGTTGCCTTTTCACATTTGATTTTAAACGTTTCCATATCTTGATCAATCGTTTTAGAGAATAGTCGATACAACACGGCTATATTAAAATTAACAAGCGGCAAAGTTGAGGCAATCAATGAAAATTTTGGTTCCCTATCTAAGGTAGACTGTTCTGCATTTGAAAGCATCATAATTGTATTAAGCAATTCATCATCAATCCTATTTTTTTTAAATCTATTTAGATGTCGTTCAAATTCTGTGTAAAGCCGAATCACATCATCATCTAGCCCTATATCAAACGGATCGGTATTTTTATACTTAGCAAAAAGATATAAAATGATTTCTTTTGGATAAATTTTCAAAAGTTCATCTGGTGTTATTAAAAGTCCTGTGGAACTAGACATTTTTAAATTATTACCTTTAAGACCAATAAACTCATAGGGGGTGTAATAAGGCGGTTTATAATTAAAAATTTGAGTTGAAATCTCTGATGAAACAGCGAAGCTCCCATTAACCGAAGAATGATCTCTACCACCTGGTTCAAATACAACCCCCTCTTTACGCCATCTCATTGGCCAGTCAATTTTCCAATTCAATTTTATCTGATGAAAAGATTCAAGTTCTGTAATTTCATGATGACCACAGGAGCAATGATATTCCAAGGTATCATAAGTATCATCATAGACCATTCTAAGCACATCATCCTTACCACAATTTCTGCAATATAGAGTAATTGGATAAGATCTATCTCTTGAAACCTCATTCCATGCCTGTGTCTTAAATTGCATTTGAATGTCATATATTTCACGTCTATGATTTAAAGCTTCTCTAATTTCTGCTACATATTGTCCACTTTGATAGGCATCACTTTGATATATAAATTCAGGCGTTATGCCAAAAGCCTTTAAGGTTGTTTCAAATTGAGATTCATAGTGTGCCGCATAAGACTCATGACAACCAAACGGATCGGGAACTTCTGAGTAAGGTTTCCCAATATATTCAGAAAAGGATGTCGACACACCCTCAGGCACTTTTCTAAAACGATCATAATCATCCCAAGAAAAAATGAATCGCGTCTTTTTCCCAAGACTTTCTAGCGATTTCACAACAAAATATGTGGTTAAGATCTCTCTAAAATTACCAATATGCACCTGTCCTGAAGGACTGATTCCAGATGCGCAAACGAAAGTGTCTAAATTTGGATTCTCCTCAATAAGTCTTCGTGCGGTTTCCATTGCCCAATGCATAAATATACCTCCTCATTGTATATCAGCTATATTATTATTAACGATTCTCTCCATTTAAGTCGAGATGAAAATCTTTTTGTCTCAAGCTTTATTTGTGTCGTTTTATCCTTGATTGCACTAATTTGCAATAAAAAAACTCCCGACCTCAAGACTTAAGTCTTGAGGACGAGAGTTAAACTTCGTGGTACCACCTCAATTTATCGTATAAAAAAAACGACCTTTCAAGTACTGCAAAACTGCGTATACTCTATCTCTATAACGGGAGCAACCGTTGTACCATCCCCTACTCGATTAACAAATAGGTTCCATACACAGCTCTGAGGCTTTATTCACCAAATTAATCATTTCTCCTTCTCAGCAAACGGAGTTCTCTGTAAAACTTTAATCTGACTACTCTTCTCTTCACAGCTTTTAAATTATGAATTATTTGTATTATATACGAAGACGAGGCATATCGTCAACCCCTAATTTAATTTTCATTGCATTTTTATACAACTTTATTCAATCACGTACAATATCAGCAATTTCATACGATACCATTTCATTAAAATCTGTAATACTCATATTAAGTTGCATGCCAATTTTACCAGCACTAAAAGTAATCTCCTCTAATAGAAGGATTGTTTCATCCACCACAGTTGGATAACTTTTTTTCATGCCAATAGGTGAGCAGCCTCCTTTCATGTACCCTGTCAATTTTAAAATATCTTTGACCTTGATCATCTCAATAGCTTTCTCTGAAACAGCCTTTGATGCTTTTTTTAGATCTAGCGTTTGGTCCACAGGAATCATAAAAACATAATGATTGCCGCTTTTGCCCACTGTCACCAAGGTTTTAAAAACACTCTCATAGGGTTTATTGACTTTATCTGCCACAGTGACGCCATCTAAAAAGCCATCTTCTATATCATAACTAAATGTGGCAAAAGAAATACCTTTCACCTCACATAATCTAACCGCATTTGTCTTCTCCATTAAAATACCTCTTTCACAAAATACTAATTCTATAACATTAAGCATTTTCTACAGCCACTATTTGTTTAATATCATATCTCAATCAATAAGATAATTCAACATTGTATTTGATCACTAAATCACCCTATATAGGCTTTAGAGCTTCTTGATTCCATACAGCTTCCAGCTGTTAAATGTCGCTTTAGAATGTTATAATGATTACAGTTCTATTTAAACTAGACATTATTTTCTGGAGGTCACATGAAAGTAAAACGCAAAGAAAAATTCATACTGGGATTCCTAATCACACTTCTTCTGATTTTAGGCTTCTTCTATGTGAAATACACTACCTTTACATCCCATTCAATATCACATGTTCAAATTATAAATAGTGCACAAGAGGTGCTCGATCAGTTTGATTTCGATGCAAAGAGCCCATATCAAGCTTTTGATAAACGCATAAGTATAGAAGATCCAAAGAAGATCCATGCGAATATAGATGAACCACTCTATTTAAATATGATCAATCAATTCAAAAATACAAAACTCTATAAGATCATTGATATTAATAACGATGGCTTTATACTTGAAAGTAGTGATGATGCCACTTATATTTTACTGCCACATTCAAACATGATCTCAAGTTCAAAAGCTCTATTGAAGTATTATCCTGAGCTTATGCCCAGCACCCTTACTCTAAATCAAATGCCGATCACATCCATAGCATTAAACACTTGGTCTTATCGCTCTAGAGATAACCAGTGGATTGATCTAACTGACGAAGAATGGCAACATTTAGAGTCTACCAATACAAGCTATTTTGATTTACAAAGTGATGATATCCAATTAGATTTTCACTCTGATAAACCCTATTCATTAGGCATGTTAAAAGTTTTAGACTCTAAAAACAATCAAGTTGTCTATGAAGCTGAATTAGAAGATAATAGCTTATTTGTACCTGAGTATGATGGCACTTTTACCTATCAACTCCAATTGATTTATAGTGATGATGTGGCCTATAGAGGTGATCTTACGGCAAAATTCACTGTTGAAATTGATCGTCCAATAAAAGTAACATTGGATAAAGATCAAATTGAACAAGGTGACTACAGTGTACTTTCCATCCAATACGCTTCAGAAACAGATCATTTCACAGTGGAACAATTCCCTTATGAAGTTGAATTTTTCAAGGGAAAAAGCGATTTAAGAGCTATTCTCTATGCAGATTATAGAACTAAAGCTGGCGATTATCCCTTTATTGTTAAGGACTCCTCAAACGGCGAGCATTGGCCCCTCAAATTTAAAATTATACCGCGTAAATTTCATATACAACAACTCGTCATAGATGAAAGCGTTGCTAAAAGCACAAAAAATGATACTGCTAATGCCGAGTTCGCTCAAAAATATTCGCCTTTGAGAATGCAATCTTCTGACAAAGATCTCACAGATGGTGATTATATGATCCCAACAACTGGACGACTTTCAACAGAATATGGTGAAACAAGATATGTCAATGGCTCGCCTACTTCTTATAGACATTCAGGCCTTGACATCGCAACCCCTAGGGGAACACACGTATACGCTACAAACTCTGGTAAAGTCCTTTTAGCAACACCACTTATCTTAACAGGGAACACGATCTTAATAGATCACGGTCAAGGCATATTTAGTACTTATTTTCACCTCAATAAACTTACAGTAAAAGAAGGTGAAATGGTGAAAAAAGGAGATTTAATTGGTGAAGTTGGCACCACTGGCTTTTCAACAGGCCCACATCTTCATTTTATAATTTCGTACTATAACCATAATCTTGAACCTGGTTATTTTTTAGTAGGCGAACCCATCACTTACAATAATTATAAAAAGTTTTTAAAATAATCACTCGATAGAATGTCAAATGGATATAAAAAAAGCTCTATAAAAAATGCCATGGATCGCTTTATATGACAACATTGTCACAAGCTCAATCCATGGCATTTTTACTGATTTGATTGAATAAATCAACATCCCAAGTATCCTGAATAAACAAAGTACGATTGTATTCAAGATTTATTTCTTCAACATCTAAATTATTATTTTTACCCCCTAAATTAATGACTTTGACACTTGGCCTGCTAGGACTTGCATGTCTAAACTGAGTGACAACACCAATTCTACCATCTGATAATACGACACCAGACCCAGGGGGAAAAATACATATATTACTGGTCAGCGTTCGATAAATTTTAGGATCAATTTTAAAAACCGATTCTGTCATTAAGATCTCTAAAGCTTTATAAATAGGCATTTTGGACCGATAGACTCTATTCGTTGTCATGGCATCGTACATGTCGCAAACTGTTACAATTTTTACGTACTCAGGAATTTCAATCCCTTTTAATCCAAGTGGATAACCTGAACCATCCAATTTTTCATGGTGAAGTCTAATAATTTGTTTAGAGAGATAAGGGATCTGAGACACCGTTTCCGTAATTTCATAGCCAAATTGTGCATGTTTTTCAACCTCAATACGTTCTTCAAAGGTTAGTGAACTGGGTTTATTGATTAAAACGGGGCTGATTTTCATTTTACCAATATCATGTAATAATGCCCCCAGCGCAATATGTTTAATATCTTCTTTTTGATACTCCAGCGCCTTAGCCGTCAGAATCGACAAAATAGCAACATTCACATTATGCTTATAGGTATAGCCATCGGATTGTAGCAAATCTACCACTGTATATAAAATTTGATCTGCATTTTCTAAAGTCTCAATCAAAAGTTCTAAAACTTCTTCAACTAACTTTAAATTTCCTTTTGGAATAACAGCCTTTACCCCAAGTTTTTCTTGATACATAACATCATCAAAAACTCTTTTGATGCTCGCAATAGATTTGTCCATTTCATTTTCAGGTAATAGATCCTTTTCTTTTAAATCCTTCCTAATTGAATTCATAACATAGACAACATCGACATTATGACTCAACAGTTTCGAAAGAACATCGTTGTTAATAACTGTTCCTTTTTTGATGAGCATTGTGCCATGTTCTGTAAAAATTGGTTTACCGATTTCATTTCCTAGTATAGATGAACTAACGTGAGTTGTCTGCATGATTCGCTCCAATAAAGTATTTTACGATTTTACTATATCCTGTAAACAAATGATATGTATAACAATATATGTAGTATAAACACTATTTTATTTGCTTATGAGCGCTTTCTTATAATTATATCGGCACAACTTAAATATTCTTTAGCATGATCACGTCCTTTTTCTGTTTTTTTATGTCTATTGCATCCCTAAATAATTTTTTTCGATAGCCTCATTTGCAGGGATCCTATTACACTAGACTTTGTAAACCCTAATAACGCCCACCATAACAACATTGCCAATGGGCGTTATTATATTATTCTATTGTAAAAACAGCAATTTGAGGTATATTACCGAATCGATATCTCATTTTTGTGTTGCCCAGTCCTGTGTTGACATATAAAAGTGAATTTCTTTCGTTATCTATTTTATAATAACCATCTGTATAGACTTTTGATAACGGTGGTGTAACAATTGGCCCTAGAATCGGTAGATTGATTTGGCCACCATGACTATGCCCGGATAAAATCAAATCAAAAGGTTTGTCCTCTGCATATTCATATAAATCTGGTTCATGTAAAATCAGAATATTGTAATGTGAAGCTTCTATTTTGTTTTCAATAAAATCAAAGTTGGGTTTACCAAGCATACCGTCATCAATCCCATAAAAATCAAAAGATCTCCCACTCTCCATTTTATACGAAAGCATCTCATTGATTAAAACTATAAAACCTGCCTCTGACATAAAATCTTCGTAGATGGCTTTACCACCGCCTCCAAAATCATGATTGCCAAATATAGCAATTTTCAAAGCTGTTTTATCAAGTTGCTTCAGTATTTTCAAAGCTTCATCTTTTGATTCATAGGCACTTGGGACATCAAAAAGATCACCTGTGAAAATGATAATATCAGGCTTTTCTTCATTAATGCGATCTATAACTCTTTTAAACTGCTCTAACCCATAAAAAGGACCTAATTGCGTATCCGTAAATTGAACAATTTTTAAATTCATCGAGGATTGATACTCTGTATCATCAGAGACTAGACCATACTCAAGTTTCTTTTTTTCTGTCCTTAGTAAATTGGGCTCAACAAATGAAGCATATAAAAATAGCATCAAAATTAGGAGCACTATAGCTAAAACCTTTTTCATCTATACCACACGCTTCAAATAAGGTTTTATAGCATTCAATATTTTTGATTTTACTTCATCTTTAATAACCCCGTCATCGCCAAGAACACTTTCATTTAAATCCACTCTGATCTTTGGACATAAATCGAAGGCCTCAAACCAGATTTCATAGTTCTTTTGTAAATCCACGAGGTAATCTCTTGGTATAAGGTCTCCTTCAGTAGATCGGCCTCTCTGATTGATTCTATGAAGTGCTGTATCTACGCTTACGTCAATATAGATGAGCACTTCCGGTACATTAATGTGTTCAAGCATGTTGCGAAGCAAATCTTTATAGATTATAAACTCATCATGAGTCATCTGACCACGATCATGAATCGTCTTTGCAAATATCTCATCACCATATATAGAGCGATCTAAAATTGCTCGATCTCCCATGGCTTCAATCCGCTTGATATCTCTGAAACGATCATTGAGAAACATCACTTGGATAATAGCACTCCATCTAGATTGATCTTCATAAAATAAATCTAACATTCTTTGTGCCAAACTATCCTTGCCATCCTCTTTTAACTCTTCAAACACTGGCATATCCAAAGCTTCGCTTAAAAATTTACCGATTGTACTCTTTCCTGCACCTATGATGCCATCTATTACTATTGCCATGTTGTTATGATTGCCTCCATTTTTATATTGATCCTTAACGACAGATGAAAAATCCATTTGCACTCCTCATGTTAAGCTTTCTTTATTTCATACATTAAATCTTGAGCACGCTGTTTTAAACTCGTATTATCCGACTTTATTCTGACACTTTGAAGAATGTAACTTCGAGCGTTTTTTATATTGCCAAATTCAAAATTCAACATTGCCAATTTTAGAGAAAGCTTGATTTCATCATCAGGATCAAGTGCTGATGTTGAATTATACCATGCATCCTCTAGATAACTCAAGAGTATTTCTCGTGCTTTTTTCGCAGTTTCATAATCATTGACATCCTCTAATAACCATGCATAGGACTGCCAAAGTCTCGCCTTGACAAAACTTGACTTTGTAATCACATCTAAAATGGCATTCATTTGGTAAATGTCTGCAAAAACCTGTTGAATATCCGTTTTAACAAGCACTAAATTGTGATTCATCTTATACCTTGGCAAAGATACCTTGAGTTCATTTCGAACCAAATTATTAATTTTAAAGAACTCAGATCCAAAATTTGTATAATGACAATGAGGGCAACGCCAAAGTTGATACCAAAGTTCATCAATATCTTTATAAATATGCCTAAAGTCTTTTGTCTCATGATCCAGTTCCAATTGTGAAAATCTAATTTGATTCACTTTAAAATTGATCTCACAAACAGGACAAGTGATATCTTCATCAAAAAGATATTCATAATGCTCTGGTGGCAATAATTTATGATAACTTCTCTCCGATTTTATTTCAACATGCGTTTCTTTTTTTAAAATTTTAACTTCTTTTCTTTTGCTATAGAACTGTTCTGCTTGATTCTGAGCCAAAAGTTTATCATTTATTGCTTCGAGTTCATCTGATAAAAGAGAAAGCATTTCAATTGTTTTGAGTGGATTAGACTCCACAAAAACATCCAAATACTGAAGTGGTACATAGAGTATTTCCGTTTTTTCAGTACATTTGGCATCGTACTCAAATGGCAGTCGATTCAAAGTCCTCTCAAGTTCCAAGTATCCACCTTCACGAACTTGTTTAAATACAAGTGTATTTTCTTTATACAAACTAACTGAACCCAATTTTATAATAAAAATCCCATCAGGCACGAGGCCCTTATTGTAAATAATATCTGATTCATTGAATTGGATGGTCTCAAACATTTTAACATCCCTTCTCGCCACAAAGTGCTCGCGTAGATTCAATTCTAGCTGCTAAAGTTTTCAACATGTTAATAGCGTATTTGGGCTCTAACGTTATGAACTGACCAAAATTTTCTTTTCCGATCCTGAGCGCTACTACGGCCTCTTTTGCAATAATCGTTGCCGATCTTTTATGATCCTGTATAACCGCCATCTCACCAAAAACTGCACCCGCTTTTAATTTAGCTAATACAATCATTCGCCCATCTATGTCACTGGTTCTACACACAACTACAGAACCATTTAACAGGATATAAATAGCATCTCCTGATTCACCTTCAAAAAAAACAATGTCATCTTGTGCGAATTTCACAATACTGCCGATTTTACGCAAAGCATCATTCATAGTTTTCCCTCGCATTTTTATATTTAATCAGTGAAATCACTAAGAAATTTAAAATGAGTATAATAAAAACAACCCACAATATACTCTTGATACCAATATAAATTGAAATATAGGTTCCAATTGCAGGTGATATCATCCAACCTATACTCCCCACTAATCCCTGTAATCCAAAAAGAGAACCACGGTGTTCTGGGACTGTTAATTCAGCTGTCATGGAGGTAATTAATGGTTCAATACCACCAATGAGTAAAAATAATAACCCATACAGACCAATAAAGGCATAAAGCGAATGACTCATGTTTAAAATTAAGGCAACCCCTACAGCAAGTCCCAGTAGTAATGAAATCAAATTAAATTTATTATAGCGATCTCCTAATCGACTGATAGAAAAAGCTGCAAACGTTGTCATTATACCCACAAACCCATTTACAGCTCCTGTAAATGCAGCAGTACCTTCCTTAGTATGCATCAATTCTTGTATATATAAAGGAATAAATGGCATAAATATTGATCTAATAATTCTGTGGAAAAATAACATTAATAGCATCAAAGAAATACTCATTGTCAAAATTTTACCATAAGGTAATGTCTGTTTTTTGCCACGAGAATCATTATTTTCTTTTTGAAGTCTCTCAAGAGACGACTTGTCTTCAACAAGCCAAAAGGTGATAAAAAGGGCCCCAACTAGCATCAAGAATGCCCCAAGAAAAAAGCTGACTCTATATCCAAAATGTTCTGCAACAATGCCACCAAGAAAAGGCCCTAGAGAATAGCCAATAAAAGTTGAAGAAGATAAAAAGCCAAGTGCATAAGAAAGCTTATTATTAGGCGTATTTGAAGCAACAAATGTAGATGAAGCCGTAACCGTTCCCGTGAAAAAGCCTTGTAAAAGTCTCAAAATTAAAAGTTGCCATACATGGCTAACCATCCCCATGAGGCCTATAATAAAAACGGCTGTAAACATAGCTCTTTGAATCATCACTTTTTTACCATACCGATCAGATAGTAAGCCCCAAACAGGCGCCATGATTGCCATTGTAACAGCAGGTGCCGCACTGAGAAGTCCAGTATACAGTTTTAATGTCGTTGAATCAGTTACACCTAGATCTTGTATATAGAAAGGCATAAAAGGCAAGCCGAATCCAAAACTTGTCAACGAAATAATTTGTGCAATCCATAAAATATAAAGATTCGATTTCCATTGTTCCATTCTGTCACCTCGATAAGTAGTTAAAGTATCAAAATCCAATAGTTGAGCAACTCTCTACCATGTGATATCGTTTACGGCAAGTACGCGATACAGCATATGGTAGAGGGCGTGTGAAACTGGATTCTGACACTCTAATGATAAGTTAATTGATTTTACTCTATTTAATAGTACCGCCGCCTACAAGCTTCTTACCGTCGTAAAAGACAACAGCTTGTCCAGGCGTAATAGCCCTTTGAGGCGTATCAAAAACAACTTTAACCTCGTCTTTTGAAACAGGATAAAGCGTACATTTTGCCGGTTTGGCACTGTATCTAATTTTAGCTTCACAAGCATAAGCCCCTTCTAATTTATCAAAAGGTATAAAATTAATTGTATCTGCAACAAGTACATCACTAAAGACTTCATCTCCTTCACCAAGTACCACTTGATTTTGATCTGCATTTATTGAAATGACATACATTGGCTTGCCGAATGTCACGCCTAGGCCTTTGCGCTGTCCTACAGTAAAATTAACGACACCTAAATGCGTCCCCAATACATTGCCTTTCGAATCTATAAAGTTACCTTTTTTATCTTTGATCTCACTGTTTCGCTTTAGAAACCCCACATAATCTTGATCTGGTATAAAACAAATCTCCTGACTATCCGATTTCTCAGAGATCTGAACATCAAATTGTGACGCAATTTTTCTAACCACATCTTTAGATTCAAAGTCACCAAGGGGCATCAAAATATGTTTTAATTGATCTTGAGTTAAATTATAGATCGCATAGGTTTGATCTTTCTGAATTGCATTAGATTGTTCTACAAGATAACGATCCGTCAAATCATCGTGATAAATCTTTGCATAGTGTCCTGTGGCCACATAATAAGCCCCCAATTGATGCGCTTTTTCTAGAAGTGCGTCAAACTTGACAAACTTGTTACACGCGATACAAGGATTTGGTGTTCTCCCATGCTTGTATTCATCAATAAAATAATCCACAACCGTTTCTTTAAAAACAGTTTTAAAATCAAGCGCATAAAAAGGAATCCCTATTTGCATACATACCCTTCTGGCATCTTCAACAGAGGAGAGACTACAACATCCACCATCATTCATAAAATGTGATTCACTTAGAAAATCGTCTTGCCATAATCTCATGTTGACACCAATGACTTCATAGCCCATCTGCTTAAGTTGGTATGCAGCCACAGTACTGTCCACCCCCCCACTCATGCCAACGACTACTTTGTTTTTGTCCAGATTATAATTGTTCATATTACCGTTCCTCTCTTATTCTTAAGCAAGTGTTCCTAGAACACTTACAAATTGATCAATTTGCTCTATTGTCGTAAAATAGCCCAAAGAAACTCGAATACAACGCTTAGCTTCCTTCTCATTGAGCCCAATTGCCATTAAAACATGTGATGCTGATAAAGCCCCTGAGCTACACGCAGATCCAGCAGATACAGCAAACCCCATCATATCTAAATTTATTATTGCACTGTCTGCATCCATTTTAGGCAACATAAAATTGACAATCCCAGGGTGATTATCTGAGTTCATCGCATTTATGTGAATACCACAATCTAATTTTGTAATTGCTTTAATTAAATGTGTTTTTAAAATATTCAAATGTTCTATATGATCTTCTCTATCTGTAACTGCAAGTTCACAAGCCCTTTCAAATCCCAAAAGATAGGGTACATTTTCTGAGAAAATACAATCATCTGAGTATACACTATATGGCATACTCAATTTTAGATTATTTTGTATCAAAGGTCTATTTTCTACTTCTAAACTAAGGTACAAGCCGCCAATTCCCTTCGGTCCATATAATTTATGTGCAGAAAAACTCATGGCATCTATTGGCAATTCAGAAACGTTAAAGACTTCATTATAGACAGCCTGAACCCCATCCACATGGAAAAAAATCTGACGTGATTTTAAATAACGCCCCATGATCTCTATAGGCTGTCTTGTGCCAATTTCATTATTATAGAACATCGTTGAAACAAGTCCAGTTTCAGCTTTTACAGATTTGAAAAATGCATTCAAATCAACAATGCCATTTTCATCTACTTTTAAATAGCTGACTTCAAATCCATTTTGTTCTAATTGTTTAAAGACATTTAACACAGAAGGATGCTCAATTTCTGAAGTTATAATGTGCTTTTTATTTTCTGGCAAATCCTCTGCAATTGTTTTGATCAGCATGTTATTGCTCTCTGACCCACAATTTGTAATATACAAAGCATTGTAATTACAGCCTATTAAAGCTGCAATCTTTGATTTTGCCCTTCTTATTTCATCAAATCTTGCATCAGATCTGTTACTGTTTTTATATGCATCTATAATCACACGAGCAACTTCAGCCTTTATCGGCGTCGTTGCTGCATAATCAAGAAAAATTCTTTCTTTCATTTTTGCCTCTCAAATTATCTATCTATCTAATAACATTCAACTTCAATAAACATTATACACTAAAATGCACAATGAAAAAACAGATGCTGGCGAGACATCTGTTTTTTCTGTGAGGTATCTAAATAAAGTTTACGTTTGGGGTTCCCATCATATGGGAGGTAATAAAGCTGAACAGTAAAGGTTTATATTGAGTATAAGGATCTTTACAGTTGATAATGATTATCAATATCATTATCTATGGATTAATATTACCACAGACTTTTATCTTTGTAAACCCTTAATTGAAAATTATTCTCATTTACTTACGGGTGTAAATGATATTGTCGATCCACAAGCCATAAATGCGCTTCTTCCGACCACTTCATTATAGTCAGATTGTCTATATACGTGTTAAATTTCAGCTTCTCATCGTCAAGAAAATTAACAATGCGCTCAAACTTCTTACTAATTCTTCGACTTGCAAGCGTGCAATGAAAGATATGAGGTGTCGTTAATTCTGCTTTACTTGAAAAATGGGTTTGCGCTCTTTCCATATACTGCACTAAAGTGCGTTCAGCCTCATGTGCCATTTCAATCTTAAGATAAATGACATTATCCCTAAAAGAGCCAATCCCGCCTACAATTACTGGAATCCGTTTATGTGTCTTAGCATAAAGTTCTGTATATTTAACCAGCGCTAAAATATCATCACACTCAAAAGGAGGTACCAAAGTCATGTGCGCACTGATTTTTTGAGGTTGAATAGAAAATTTTTCGTTTAATACTTTAACCAATTCACTATGGTATTCTTTTATTGGATCATTGAAGAGATTCACAACCAAATATCTGCCCATAAAAGCCTCCACCTATTTTTTTATATTATATCATAATCTCTCTAATTTGAATAAAATATGCTGACAAGGGTATATAATTCCAAAATACAAAATACTTTAAAATACAACCAATTTTAATCGAGGTGCATAATATGAATATCTTAATCGTTGAAGACAATAAATATCAGCTAGAAAATTTAAAAAAAATGGTTATGGAAGGCTTAGGAGATCATGCAGGCAATATATATTGTGCTTCTGATATTTCTACAGCAAAACGTGTTTTCGAAGAGGACCATATAGACTTTTTTATGCTGGATATCTCATTGGGATATGAAAGTGGTTTAGAACTTGCTGATATGATTCATAATACAAAGTCCTATGAAGATGCCTGTATTGCTGTAATTTCTGCGCATAAGAAATATGAAAACAAAGCGACTGGAGTCTCCAAATGTCATGTTTTCATTGAAAAACCTTATCGAAAAGAAGAGATCATAGAATTGGTGAATCGTGCTCTAATACACCATCTAGAAAAAATATAAATGATTAAGGAGTGAACTCAATGAAGAATCTTAAAATCCGTTATAAGCTTTTATTACTTGTTTCTGCTATAGTCTTCATATTCACACTTTTAATTGCCACATACTTAATTCCAACATCAGTACACACAATTGATGAAAGAACAGAAGACAAACTCAAAAATTTAGTGGATATCCCCTACAGTATCATTGAAGCCAACTACAATTTATACAAAACCGGTGTTATCTCTGAACAAGATGCTAGAAATCAAGCTATTGAAAGCATTCGAAAAATGCGTTTCTCTGAAGAAGATTATTTTTGGATTAATGATTATAAGGCCAATATGCTCATGCATCCTATTACACCCTCTTTGGAAGGACAAGACTTAAGTCAATTAGAAGATACCAATGGGCTACAATTTGTAAGTAAATTTGTAGATATCGTTAACGGTACTGGTGAAGGTCCTTTAGAGTACTGGTGGAACAAACCAGGAAAAGAAGATCCCCAACCAAAGCTTGCTTACGTCAAAGGGTTTAAGGAATGGAATTTGATTGTGGGCACGGGGATTTATGTAGATGATATACAAGCTGTTAAATCAGCTTTTCTGTTTAAAGTTATTCTTATTTCGGCCCTAATTATCTTATTGGCTTTGGTGCTGACACTCTTTTTCTCAAATAAAATCGCTTTTTCCATTGTAAAATTAACAAAGTATGCACAGGCAGTTTCTCAAGGCAATTGGGACACTAAAATCCAAAAAAGTAGCCATGATGAAATTGGAGAACTAACAGATGCCTTTAATTTAATCATTACAACTATACAAACCTCCCTTGAACAAATACATGTTACTAATGAAAAAATATTACAAGGTCATTTGGATTCACAAATTGATATAACCTCTGTGAATGGTAATTGGAAACGTCTTTTAGAAAGTTTTAACACATTGGCCAATACCTTAGAAAGTCACATTCGAAACGTGCCTGCTGTTTTAATGACTATTGATACCCATTATAATGTCCTCTACATGAACAACTCTGCGCTCTCTTTACTTGGAACCGATCTCGATACAGTTCGCAAGTCACATTGTTATGATCTTTTTAAGACAGATGATTGCCAGACTAAAAATTGTGCATGCTCGCGTTCGATGCAGCTTCAAAAAAATGTGACTTCCGAGACAATTGCAAGACCTAGTGGCGCTATATTGGATATACAGTACGAAGGGATTCCTATTACAAATCACCAAAATGAAGTCGTCGGTGCCTTCGAAATGATTATTGATCAAACCGCTATCAAAACTTCAGAAAAATTACAACAGGAACAGATAAAGCTTGAGAAGGAACGTGCTAAAGTACAAAGTGAACGCGCTGAGTATCAAAAAAAAGAAGTGACGAAGTTGATTGCTCAACTAAAACACGTCTCAGAAGGACATCTTCAAGTGACAACTCACATAGAAACGCCTTCTGATAATACACGAGAAATCTATGATGATTTCAAGGCAATTTATACGCATTTAGATTTTACCGTGGACAGTATTAAATCTTACATCACGGAAATGACCGCCATACTCAGTCACATGTCTCAGAAAAATATGAAAGTTGCCATTGATCGTGAATACTTAGGTGATTTTAATCAAATAAAGTCTTCTATCAATAATATTATTGACGTCTTTAATGATGTCCTCACTGAAATCAGCAGTTCGGCTAAAGAAGTCTCTGTAGGTTCAGAACATGTGGCACAGTCTTCTCAGGATATTTCACAGGGTGCCTTTAAACAATCTCAATCAATTGATGAAATCACAGACTCCATGAATAAAATTGCTAAACAAACTTCTGTCTCTGCTGAAAATGCCTCAAAAGCAAATACAGTTTCTATTGATATCCAAAGAGATGCAACGCTTGGCAATAAGCAAATGGCAGAAATGCTTGTTGCAATGAAAGAAATCAGTGTAGCATCTTCTGGTATTGCAAATATCATTAAAGTTATAGACGAAATTGCTTTTCAAACCAATTTACTTGCTCTAAATGCAGCAGTTGAAGCTGCTAGAGCTGGTGAACATGGCAAGGGATTTGCCATAGTCGCGGATGAAGTACGCAATCTTTCTAGCAGAACATCCACTGCCGCAAAAGAAACTGAGGTGCTCATCGAAAACACTCTCAACAAGGTCAAAGTAGGGTCTGATATTGCAAAATCAACTTCGAGTGCACTGGAGAATATCGTTTCTGGGATATCAAATGCTGCAGAAATTATTTCTGATATTGCATCGCTTACTAATGAACAAGCAACCAACATCACTCAAATCAACACAGAGCTCAGTCAAATTGCTTCGGTAACACAACGAAACTCAGCCACTAGTGAAGAAGGGGCTGCTGCAAGTGAGGAAATGGCCGCTCAAGCAGAAATTTTACTAGATATGGTCAATCAATTTTCACTTAAATGATTCTTTATAAAAACCATTTAAAAGAGCTATACCCACTAATGGATATAGCTCTTTTTACTACTGAAGCATACCGGCTTCAAAAATTTCAAAATCACATCTGTAAATAGTCATTCTTTTATTATCAATGAGAATTAAAACATTATGCACTTCTTAAAAAACGAGCACTTCCAGCATTGAAATTTTAACAAATAGATCATCTGCTATCAATAGATTGTTTAATCCTTAAATTTCTTTTATAATAAACGTAGACTGGGGGTGAACATGTGGAGACAATTATAAGACAATTAAAGCAATGGCTTGTTTTGTCATTGACTGATTTGTTAAAAATCAAAAAATACATTGCACAAAAGTACACAAAAGCTTCTCAAAAAGAACGTGCTGAAATTCTTTCAAACACAGTTCATCAAGTTCTCGACAAACACCTTGATGGTATTGCCAAGGAGCATAAAAAGGCTCTTAAATACACAATTTTATCGAGTACTCTTGCTCAAAAGAACTATGACATTTCAAAATATGATATTTTTAAATCTATTTTCGAATTAGATCTACCACCCTCAGATCAAATTACACTTGCTTCCGACTGGATTGATAAAAGCACAGCTCTCAACCTAGATGCAAGTGATATTTTAGAATTTGTAATTGCCTATTCAGAGGCAAACGATGAACAATATCTACCTGAAACACTTGCCGATACTTATCGCGAATCACCACAAAGAGCCTACTTTAAAAACCATAAAAAAAGGCCTATTTGGAATTTTATAAACCTTCATCTTCTCAATACCGAATTTGCCATTACGCTTTTTATTGTGTCTATTATTGCCACCACACTCGGTTCTGCAATTGTAATATCAAGACCTGAACCCAAGGAAATTAAACACACGATCCAAATCATGCGCAATCTAAACATAAAAAATAATCCATTCACTTCGCCTTCTTTATTTTTAATGAAGACCGTCAGCGTCCAGACAAGTGCAAACGATTCTGAAGTTTATATAGAATACGAACAGCCCAGATCAAGTCGTCCACCCTATAGTTATAATTTTTTTGATTTTATGACTCTAAAGAGTTATCTTATAAATATCAGAAAGGGCTATATAGGTGAAGCCCCTTTTTTAAACGAGGTGATTCACATCTCAAAATTGAATGATATTGACCCTTTGTTGCTCATTGCAATCATTGGGCAAGAACAAAATTTTATTCCAAATGACAGTGCATATAAAACTCAAATCATCAACAATCCCTATAATGTTTTTTACAGTTGGAAAAACTATAATACAACGCTTTCAGACAGTACTCAAATTGCCATAAATACGATTAAAAATAGTTTTGATAAGAAAGACCGAGAAGATATGGATAACATCGAATGGCTCAATCAAACTTATGCTGAAGATCAAAATTGGCATAAAGGTGTAAAAGAAATCTATAACTTCTTAGACGACCTCTGTAGACAATAATTTTATGGATGATATTTAAAACGTGCTTTTGAAAGCAAATTTTTATCTGTTCGTTCAAGCAACTCTGAACTTGGCGTGATAATATACATCACAACAGTGCAATTTGAATCCATTCGTTTAAAATAAAGTCGTCCCTTTAAATCTACACTTTCAAACTCATTACTGTCTGCTTCTTTTTTGGGTATTCCAAACTGAATATAGTGATTTAGAAATTGATTTTTCTGATGCCAAAGCCCATGAGTTTGAATATTAATATCAACTTTTTCCCAACCTTCAGACGACATATACTTTACATTTTTTTGAACCGATTCAACTTCATATGAAAACGCACCTTTATAATTAGGATCTCCCAAATCTCTTAAAATAAGATCCTCATAATCATAAGTTGGAATCAAGGCAAGTTCATCAAGTGTTTGAGGAAATGATGGGTCTTCAATCACATAGGCACCAAAAAAAGAAGAATAATAAGGAGATGTCTTATCAAAGATACTTGAAGTCCCCTTATTAAAATCACCGTAGCCATAAAGTATTGTAAGTGATAATGTTGTATTGTTGAGACGATTAAATTCCTCAGAGCCATCAAACCATAGCATTTTAGGAAACCAATCCATACCTGCTGTTGGTATATCAAAATCAAATTTTTGATGTCTTTTAATCTTCTCAATTTGAGTGAGTCCCCCCATAATCAATCTTGCTCTTGAATATGGAATTAGCAGTACGATTCCTAAAAAAATCAGCGCAACGATCAACCCAACGATCCCCTTCTTAATGACTTTCATGATCTTCCCCATTTTTTTTAGAATCCAAGGTCATCCTCATGGTTGGATAAGCTAATGAAATACTTTCAGATTCATTTATTATATTCAAAATATCTTCCCAAATCGCTTCTTTAGTGCTACGTCTCTGTTGAGGTGCACAAAGATATCGAATTGTTAATTGCACACCACTTTCTTTCACATCTGTGTACACAATCGGCGTCAAATTCTTATATAAAATCAAGTATTTTTTGGATGCCATCTTGACTTTCTTTTCAATCTCTTCATTTAAATGAAAAGTATGCTTCTCAGCAATTCTCAAAAAAATAGTCTTGGCAGTTTTCCATTCACTTTCAAATGTAAGTAAAATACTAATTTCATTCCATATATATTCAAACCCAATCGTGTAGTTCGCTAAATGATCTGTAAATACTTTATAATTTGGCATATGAATGATACGTCCTGTACTTTGATCTTCCTGAATCCAGTTACCAATTTCCATGACAGAAAACTGAAATAATCTTTGGTCGATGACATCACCTTTTACGCCAGCAATTTCAATTCGATCCCCCACTGTAAAAGGTCTTTTTGCGACTATAAAAATCCAAGCTGCCATATTTACGACTAAATCTTTAAGAGCCACAGCAAGTCCTGCTGAGATCAATCCAAAGTAAGTTGAAAAACTTTGTCCAAATTTTAACCAAATACTGCCGATTAGTAATGCCGAAATAGCAAAAATAACGTAATTAATGATCCTTCTAACTCTATAAAAACTTGTACTATCTGTAATTCTTTGATGAAGGATCTTCAGCAATACCTTTTTTATAAAATAGGCGATGACTATAATCGCAATTGTCATTAAAATCTCACCTGTATATTTCCCGTCTAGAGTAAAAATCATCCTATACCTCCTCTCTCTCTTTATTTTATCATATTCAAACCTTGTTAATCTAAATACTTCTTTTTTATCGAATAATTTGTTTGATTTTGGGTATCTAACTATCATTATATCTAAGGAGTGTGATGTCAATGCCTTACAGAGGTACAAATGCTAAACGACAAGTTGTTCATTCTAAAAGTAAGAATACTTTGAGGGATGGTGCTAAAAACCATTATCATTCTGAAAAAAAAGAACTTGAACATGAACTCTCACAAAATAAAATTGAAATTCTAAAACTACTCAATGATGGCTATCGGTATGAGAGAGCTGAAGAGGAAGGCTCTAAAACCATTATCCACTTTGTCAATAACGATCAGCATGAAGTCGATATTTGTTTTAATTATATAGAAAATGTCAAGTCTTTAAAAAGTTTATACACGAACTAAAATTAGAACACACAGCTAAAAATTTTTTTAATATTATAATATAATGAAAAAAGGACATTACTCTTTTAAGCCTGAGTATATGTCCCTTTTTTTATAGATTGTCATTTAATAGTTTGTTTATTTTATAACCAATAGCTTTTTTAGAACCTTTTCAAAGAGTTCATAATCATAGATTTGGTAAGATACCATCTGAACATGAGTATTGATGATAAAACGAGCAAGCTCATCTGCTGATATCACTGTATCAAATTCACAAGTTTCTATCAATCTCTCTGTAAGAATCTGGCTCACTCGACCAATTAGTGCCTCTTTGTTTGAATTCTTGCAAGTCTTAGAAACATGACCAGATCGCTTAATTGAAAACAGCTCTAAAAATCGACCTAAATGGCGCTCTAATACATCATAACAGGCTCTTATTTGAATCAAGATGGGCGCTTCATTTCTTAAAATCAGCCTGACTTCCTCTTCATATCCACTCCAAAAAAGGTCCATCACTCTGTAATCGAGCGCCGATTTATTTGGGAAATAATTGTAAATCGTTCCGATTGATACGCCACTCTTCTTGGAAACTGCTCTCACATTCATAGCCCTGTAGCCATCTTCTTTAATAATTTCTCTTGCAACTGCTAGGATCAACTGTTCTGGATTTTGTATTATTTTTGGCATAAGATCATCCTCTCATAAAATCTCATTCTTATTTTACCCTTCAATTGCCTACGAGTCAAACCATCAATCCATTACAACTAAACTATCAAAGCCTACACCTTCGCCCCAAACTGTATTAACTGGTAAAACACTTACAAATGCCTTAGAATCCGTTTTAGAAATCATATCTCTAATGAGAAATGATTCTCTTGGAGAACAAATCGTAACCAACTTCGTCCGGCTTAAATTAGTATATCCACCTACAATATTATATTTAGAGATGCCTCTATTTAAATTTTTTAATATATACGCTTCTATTTCAGATTCTTTTTCACTTATGATCTCAAGTTTTACCACTTTAGATGAAAACCCGTAGAGTACCGTCTCCACGGATTTCATTGCAACAACTTGAGTCAATAAAGCGTACAGTGCAATTCGAGTGTCAAACACGAATGACGCAAATATAAGCACACTCACATCAAGTGCTGCAATAATAATTGAAATGGACATAAATCTAAATAGTTTTTTATTGATAATTTTAGCAATTGTATCCGTACCACCGGATGAAAATCCGCCTTTGAGAATTAACCCCGTCGCAGAACCTGCCATAATCCCATAGTACATAGAAGCTAAAAAAAGATCATTTTGAACAAAGTTAAAAGAAAATCGACTGAATAAAATCAATATGATTGGAAAAAACAGCGAAAACACCACAATTTTTCGAGCCTCTTTTTTACCTAAAAATAAGAAGGTTGCAACAAGTACTAATAGTGAAATTATATAGTAAATATACATATATGAAATGCCTAAAAGACGTTCCAATACTAGTGAAAATCCCGTTATCCCCCCCGTTATAATACCATTTGGTTTTAAGATAGAGGTAATTGCAATCGCCAAAATGATAGAGCCTGTTACCACATACATAATGTCTTGAAGCTGTTTTTTTTGTTTATTTCTCATAAGTTCCATATTTAACTCCTACTCTTATGTGCCGCATACCTATTTGGGGGCACATAACAACCATGTAATCTATGCCATATCTACAATTTGTGATGGCAGAAGCTAATTATAGCATATCCATCTGCTGATAATTCTTACGTTTCATTTACAAATGAAAGAACAATTTAGCTCTTACCCTTTTCTCTATAAATACTTGCTTTTCCATGACAAAAGACCATTAGATGGGCTAATCATAATGGTCTTTTGTCTGAGATTTTCATGTAGGATGTTTACCACTTTAGTGGATCATCTAGATTATATCAGTATAAAATCTGTCCAACATCAGATGCATGCTAAATTTATGTTAAATCTTTGTTTTTTGTGTTGAGGCATTATCATATGTGAATCATATACGCCTATTTTATCTATATGATATCTGTTGACAATTTTTACAAAAGCCTTATACTGACTATGAATGACATAAAAGTCATATCTCAATGTGAAAACAAGAAGGTTCAACTATGAAAAAGGGCATAAAAATTATCGTTTTATTACTGCTTATGATCATTGCACTCTTTATCGGATTTGGTGCATTTTATCAAGATCGTATCAATATACTCGTATTTGGCGTTGAGGGTACCAGAACAGATACTATGATTTTATTATCTGTAGATACTGCAACGAACGACGTCAGTGCTATTTCCATTCCACGTGACACTTATTTTCCCACAGAAGGTCATAATAAAATCGGTCAAAAAAAATTAAATGCTCGTTATGGTTTTAAGGATGTAGGTGGCGCAGAAGGTTTAACCACGGCTATAGAAGAACTTATGGGTATCAAAATTGATCACTACATTAAAGTCGATTACGATGGTGTTGCTGCCATTGTGAACCTACTAGGTGACGTTGAAGTAGATGTACCTATTCGAATGAAATACGATGATCCCTATGCCACGCCACCACTCCATATAGACTTTGAACCAGGACTTCAAAAAATCTCTGGCGAAGATGCTATGGGGTACTTAAGGTTTAGAAAATCCAATGATGGCAAAGTTAGAGAAGGCGATATCCAAAGGATCGTACGTCAACAAGCCTTTTTGAAGAGTGCTGCAAAAGAAGCACTCACATTAAAACTACCCTTTGTTGCTGCAAAAGCACTAGATTATGTGGAAACAGATCTAAAAACATGGGATGTCTTATTGTACACTTCAGCTCTTATGGGAACGTCTATGCAAGATGTACATTTCTATACACTACCTATGAAATCCACTGGAACTGGGAAAGATGGTTTAAGCTACTTTTTTCATGATTCTGCCGCTACATTTGAACTTATAAAAGGTATTTATGATGGCTCTCTGGCCAACCAAGAAGCTTTAAAAGCAATCAGTGAAAACTAAAAAAAGCGAAGAGGCATATGCCTTCTTCGCTTTTTAACTATGCACTTCCTTATTTTGTGTTTTATGAGATTTGATCAGTGAAACATATCACTTGAAAGACCATTCTCAAGATCTTTGAGCTCACTTGCAATTGACGCCTCATCAAAACCATAAAAAGTCATTTCATAAAGACAAATAGCAATGATACTTTCATCTGTAATCTGTAGCGTACGATCTACTTCAATAGGTGCACTTACCCATTCTTCCCACTTTGCAAACCCTAAAGCAAACTGCAAGTTTTGCTTCTCATCATAGCCAGAAACGACAACGTATGCCTCTTCATCAATCTCTTCTTCATATCCTTCGGATTGACTTGGATCAACAAGTCCTATCTTTATAATAAATTCATCAAAAGGGATCAATCTTAAAGTTTCAAGCAAATCATAAACAGATTCATAAGATTCTATTTCATTATCCGTTTCTGGATAGAGAATTAACAGTTCATTTAGAACAGCATCTTTAGTTGTATTCATCATTAATGTTTTTAAATTCATATATGCCTTCCTTCTGTATACATTAACCCACTCCTTCCATTATCTTTTATTTTCAGAGGGTTTGTCAATGAAAATCACAAAAAAAACACAATTCTATGGTACAATATGGTTACTATAAAGACGTCGGAGGTTATCATGAAATATAAAATTGGATTTATTGGTGCAGGCAACATGGCTAAAGCGATTATAAAGGGCTTATTAAATGCTTCCATAGTAACTGAAAGTGAAATTTTAGCCAGTGCCTCTTCACAAAAAAGTATTGATCAAATAAGAGCTTCTTTAAAAATTCAAACCACTTTAGACAATACTGAAATCGCTAAAGAATGTGAATACGTTATTTTAGCGGTGAAACCTTATATGATAGAAACTATACTTGAAGAAATTAGAGAACAACTTTCATCTTCTCAAATTCTCATTTCGATTGCAGCCGGCATAACACTTGATCAATTGACTGGTTGGACGAATGACAAATTACGCATCTATAGAGCAATGCCAAACACCCCTGCGAATGTAAACGCCGGAATGACTTCACTATGTACAAAAGTTGCAAATGATGACCCTTCATATCCATATGTTATCTCACTTTTTGAAGCAATAGGTAAATGCGAAGTTATCAAAGAATCACTTATTCATGCAGCCATTGCAATTCACGGTTCTTCTCCTGCCTATGTCTATATGATGATTGAAGCCATGGGAGATGCTGGTGTTCTTTTGGGATTACCAAGAGATCAAGCTTATAAAATGGCTGCTCAGAGCATATATGGTGCTGCACTTATGAGTCTTGAATCAGGTCTTCATCCTGGTGTTCTAAAAGATCAAGTGACTTCACCAGGAGGCACAACTATAGAAGCTGTAGCTTCACTTGAAAAAGCAGGTTTTAGATCTGATCTAATAGAGGCCATGGTAAGTTGCGCAACAAAATCAATCCAAATGTCATCAAAGAAATGAGGCGTAGTGTGATTAAATTAATAGCGGACTCCACATGTGATCTTTCAGAAGAGATATGCACCCAATTTGATATTGGTATTGCACCACTTAGTATTACTATTGATGGTCAAACTTATAGAGATCGAATTGATATCGACTCAGATACCTTTTTTTCTAAAATTGCTGATTATAAAGCGCCCCCCACTACAGCTATGCCTTCTCCTGCATTATTTTTGCAACTCTTTGAAGAAGCTTATAGTAAAGGCAAAAAAGAAATATTATGTATTTGTATGTCTCGAAAAACCAGTGGTTCCTATCAATCTGCTCTTCTTGCAAAAGATTATTTCGTAGATGGACATAGCCTAAGTGACTATAAAATTCACATTGTGGATTCCACTTCGATGAGCCATGGTAGCGGGTGGCTTATCATAAAATCTGCACGATTAATTAGTGCAGGAAAAACATTTGAAGAAGTAATCCATTTTGTAGAAACATATAAAAGAAATGTAAAGCACTTTCTATCTGTAGATGATCTCGACAATCTTGTAAGAAGTGGACGTCTAAAACCAACAAGTGCGTTTATCGGCAAAATGTTGAAAGTAAAGCCCATTATGTCTATGCGTGATGGTGAAGGCGCAATCGTTGGCAAGGAAAGAGGTCGAAAAAAAGTACTTCAACACTATATTAATGCTTTTAAAGAACGGGTTAATCTCGAACTGACTGACTTTATCATTGTAGGGTACACCTCTGATAAACTTTATGCCGAAAATCTAGTCCATCTCATAAAGACGGAAACCTCTTTTCAGGGTGATATTCTATTGTTACAAATGGGCGTCGCTGTGGGAACTCATGTTGGTCTTGGTGGCATATCCTTCTATTTTCTTGAAAAACCGCATATTCATGATGGCTTATTTACCAATAATTTTAAACATCTCAAAAGTCAAGTTGAAGAATCCACGCATAAATTACGACACCATAAAAAATAATTTTCTATTTAATAAACTATTTAATGCGACGACCAAAATTGTTGTTCACCTTCTTTAACAGCCTGAGAAAAGTTTCTTTTTCTTCATCTTCAAATCCCTCAAATGCAACAGAATTGATCTCAGCTGATATAGCCTTATAGATGGGTTCAAAGGCACGCCCTTTTTCTGTTAAAACAATATAAATCACACGTTTATCCGCTTTTGAAAATTGCTTTTGAATGTATTTTCTTTCAATAAGTTTATTGACTAAAACAGTCACCGTAGATTTATCTTTATTGACTAAATTGCTTATTTCACTCATTCTGAGACGACCACCATGCTCATAAAGAGCAGTAAAAATATTACCATAAGAAGGGACCAAATCATCAATTTGGTTCTCTTTCAGTTTTTGTTCAATAAATTTTTGCATCTTCTTTTTTGTTTTGCTTATATAATAAACGATGTACTTGTCATTCATATTAACAGCCCTCCATATTTTATTATACTTCATCGCAAGCTTACTTTTAATTTTTCAACAAACTTTGATTTTTACTTAGGCTGGTTCGTTTGAATCGTTCATAGGAAGACTTCTTATAATATCTAATCTTATCTCTTGTAAGAACTCACTCGTAACGACTTCATAAGTTTCATCCAGTAATACATATTCTAAAAAAAAGCCTACTAAATGCTGATTCATCATCATTTCGTCCATGACACCACTAAAAAAAAGTTTGCCATCCAAATTGATGAGTAAATCATAAAGATTATTGACATCAACTTCATCAAGTATGCGATCCCTTTGATAATTTTCGCAATACTCAATCGTTCGATCAATTGCATTTCGAGGTATTTTGAGTTGCAACTCAGTCCAAATAGTTCTAGCAACACGCTTATTTTGTTTTCTAATAAGGCTCAAATTTTTATTAAAAGCATCTTGAGATCGGTTTCCAAATATACGACATGGTAGAGGTCTTGCTTGATAGATACTACAAAGATTCTCATCATTTAAGAAGGGACACTTTTTAGGCTTTATCCACTCACTAAAATAATATTTTAGCAAGTTTGTTTTTAAATCTTCCGGAATTTCAATCTCGCCATTTTCTGTTTCATAATACTGATGTACTATATTGAGTGCTTCAACCATTGAAATATTAACAGATTCATGGCAACAATTTGTACAGCCTTGACATTTTCCAGAAGGCACTACACCATATATTTCATTTAAACGCTCTAGTAAATTATTATCAATACAAAACTTAATGCCCTTTTCAATTCTCATACTTTTTTCCCTTTTCTTAAAAAATTCTGTGCTTGGATAGCCTAAGTGCTACAAATAAAGCAGGCGCCCCTGCTGTACCCCATAGTAACAGCATAAAATACCTTATAAAAATCATACTCATTGTATCTGGCAGTATGATTTTAAGGCCTACAAATACAATCAAAAGACCAGACATGCCAAGAATATATTTTATGATTTGTCGATCTAAAGAACCTCTAGTATCAAAATTAATAAAGTTTTCTTCTATCCAATAACCTACAATGTAACCCAACAAAATGGCAACACCTTTATAATAGCTTTCTGTTTTAAAAATAAAAAGGGTTCCAATCGCAATTGCTAAGATGACAAAATAGGGTAAAAAATCACTGTAACGATGAGCACGATCATGTATCCATTCTGCACCTTTAGCCACAATAAAAGCAATAATAATCGCAGCTATAACATCTTTGGGCCAATGAACCCCTAAATAAAGTCTTGAAATTGCAACAGCAAAAATCAAAAGGCTCCCTAAAATACCCACCATCTTATTTTTATAAAGTATCATAAGTGAAAAAATAAATGTTGCTATCGTTTGAGTATGTCCGCTGGGAAAAGAGGCCCCTGTAGCAGTCTGTATGCGTAAACTTCTTATGCCATCAATACCTATAGGCCTCATCATATTGAAAACTTCTTTTAAAATCCCGTTTAGGGTTACCGACATTGTCATGGCTAATAGGATTCGTCTTGAATTAGATTTATCTACACACCAATAAAATAAACTTAACAGAACAATATAAGTAGATGACTCTCCCAATATCGTTATAAACTCAAATAAATGGTCTAAAAATGGTGAGCTGAAAGTTTGTAGCCAGATTATGAACTTAATTTCAAATGGCATATTGTTCTCCTCACTTATACTTATTATACCCATTGTAACAAATGCACTGCAACATAACAACTAAGTGCGACATCAATTAAACAGGCCTAACAATTTTAAGCTTTCTTAATATATGTGATTTTATTAGCTTTTCGTGGTATATTGTTAAAAACCCAGCATCAACTCATGTCTTTGTGCCCAAATGAAATAATTAGGGCTCAATACAGCTAACATATTAATAGATATTGTCAGGAGGGGGTCCTATGAAAATAATTCGAAAATACATGGAAAAAACATCACGGTTAAAAAAAATTTCAGATGCACTCTTTGTCTTAGCATTATCCATAAGTGCCTATACACTTTGGACAACTTATACAACCAAAGCTTCGAATGTATGCCCTATAAATGCTAATCAAGACATGTACTATCTTTCAATTGGATTATTGATCGCTTCATTTTTTATTACTTTTTTTGAAAAAAAACCTAAATAGAATACAAAAACACCGAGTATCTTAAGCCCTTCCATTTCAGGTTAGATACTCGGTATTTTTTTATAATTAATCAGTATACTATATAATATTTTTTACAATTTCTATAAGTGAGTTTACTTTTTCAGGTATTATTTTGCCGCTGGTCTTCTCATTAATTGCATATCCAACCTCTTTCACACTGCCACCGCCAAGTTCAATCATTGTCGTGATAGGCGCATTCATACCTGCAGCAAAATCTCCACCATTCCAGTGCCACTATGATCGGAAATAAACTTCTGCTTAAAATTTAATCTGCCGTTCTATGTTTATATTTAGGCTTTTTATTGACTAAAACCATCTCTACATTTGCCCAAAGAGACTCCAATTGCTGCATAATCTCATCTTTTTCTATTGATAACAGTTCTAATTCTTGATAATTTGAACCCATTGTCATCATAGTGTTTTCAACAGCTTCAAGGTTCTGTTCTAATCTTTGAATTTCTTTTTCTAATTGGTCAATAGGTTGGTTTAATTGCAATGGTTCACGAATTGTTTTAGAAGTACTTACACCCGATTTCTTGCCTCGATTTCGTTTAGACACGTTAGGTGCCACGGCTGGTAGTAATTCAAGTACTTTCTGTCGCTCTTTTCTATAGACATTATAATTCCCCTCATAACTTTTAAAGGTTTTATTTTCAATAGCAACAACCCGATCACAAATTTTATTTATGAAATAACGATCATGAGAAATAAAAAATAAAGTACCTTCAAAGTTATTCAGTGCATCTTCTAATGTTTCTATAGAATCAATATCAAGATGATTGGTGGGTTCGTCCAACAGTAAAATATCGGGTTTATCTATTAACATCATATTGCGTGATAAGTCTACTGTATTGTTTCAATATACGATCTAGCGCTTCGCCTTCAACCACTTGCATTTTCTTTTCAAGTGATCTCATTTTTTGCTCAATTTCTAGAACCTCTTCAAAGGCACTGTTGAGAACATCTCTTACAGTGTACGCGTCCGGATAATTAGGGATCTGATCAAGGTAAGCAATCGTAGCTTCTTTTGGCCTTGATATAGAGCCATAATCATAGCCCACGCGATCACCTTCGTAAACGTGAAAATTTAAATCTTTAAAAATAAGATTAATCCCCATATACTTCATAATTTGATTAAATGATAATTCTAACATAGTTGCGCTCTCTTTCTTCTGTTTTCTGTGTTATACGCAGCAATCAGCATGAAAGAAGCTATAAAAAAACTGTAGGACAAAAATCCTACAGTACATAATAGCGATAACCATTCAACACGAATAAGCCTAATAGGCCTATATTGAATCCATTCTCACTTCTCGTAAAATAAGCTTCCTTCTCACTGCTTTCATCACAAAGCGCACAACATTTAAACCTATTTAAGACAATAGGTGTTCATGTCAATGCTTTCGTAATTAAATTGACTTAATCATCAATATTAGCAGTTAGATGGTGTCATATAGTTAAGTGCTCCTTTTACTTTGAAGTTACTGTCAGTATAACAATGTTAAATTTATTTGTAAATACTAAATTAATGATGTGATTATTGCCAAATCATGTTAAAATTAAATATGAACCTAAAATACAAAACTTACAGGGGGCTTATATGATTAAATTGATTATCGGACAACCAGGTATGGGTAAAACAAAAGAAATGATTGATCATGCAAATGCAGCTGTTAAGATTTCAAAAGGTAATATTATTTTTATTGGTGAGTCAGATGAAAGCATTTTAGAAATTCATCATAATATTAGATATATTAATATTTCAGAATTTCCAATCAATTCATCTGATGAGTTTGTCGCTTTTTTACATGGTTTAATGAGCACCAATTACGATATTGAAAGTATGTATTTAGATGGCATTTTAAATATTTTCATTCTGACACCAGAAGAAATATGTGAATGGCTTGAAAAAATCAAGGTTATTGCGAATCGCTTCAATATCCATTTTGAAATTAGTTTAAGTATGAATGGTAGTATTCCAGATTGTTTTTCACCTTATATCTAGATCAAAATTTTTTGGATATGAGAACATTATTATATGAGTAAAATAAACGAGCCTATGATTTAAATCAAAGGCTCGTCTTCTGTTATCATGAACAATCAAAGCCACATAGCATCAACGCTGTAAGTCGAACTCATATATTCTTGAACTATCACCCCAAGGATGATAGCCATCAGCAAGATAGTTAAATCCATATTTTTCATAGTATCCAATATGATCTGTACATAAATATAAATTTGAAAAGCCCGCTTCATTTGCATCTTCCTTAGCTTTATCGAGTAACAGTTTGCCATAGGCATTACCTCTGTACTCATTTTCAATATACACGGCACAAACCCATGGGTACAAATCCATTCTACTGATAAAATCATTCGTGATAAGGCCAGCACAACCGATGATTTCTTCTTGTTCACTTAACAATAAATACCATTGAGGTAACGGTCTTTGCGCAAAAATGCTATTTGAAATACAATCTTCATAAATTTTCATAGTGGTCTCATTAGCCCATCTCTTTTGAAAATACTGAATGGCAATGTCTTTATAAGATGGATTTTCTCTTATAGATATGATTTTCATATGTCATTTTCCTCCTAGATTAGATTCACTTAAAATTATGCTTATGAAGAACGCTTAATCATTATTATATCACTAACAACATATGGAATACCATCTCTATTTACTTCTTTGATAGGGGATAGGCCATTCAAAATCGTCTTGAAGGTTTTGTGATGCATGTAGCACCCAATATGGGTTTCTTAACAATTCACGTCCTAAAAAAACCAGATCCAATCTATCATTTTGAAGCATCTCTTCTGTCATCAAAGCACTTGTCACCAATCCACCACCAATAACTGGCAATTTCGTATTGGCTTTAATGGTCTCTGCAAATTTAATTTGATACCCTGGATAAACATTTATTGAAGATTGTACAACACCACCAGAACTGACATTAATTATATCAATGCCCGCATCCTTCACTAGATTGATGAGATTTGCAACATCCTCAGGATGGTTTCCACCTTCTGCATACTCTTCAGCAGAAACTCTGAGAATCAAAGCTTTCTCTTTAGGCCACACTGTTCTAACCGCCATTATAACCTCTTTTAAAAATCTAGCTCTATGCTCTAAATTCCCGCCATATTTATCGGTTCTCTTATTGGTCAAAGGAGACATGAATTCATTAATCAAATAACCATGAGCACCGTGTACTTCAATCACGTCAAAGCCAGCTTTTTGTGCGCGTTCAGCACCTTTTCTAAAAGCCTCTATTGTGCTCTCAATATCATCTTGGTTCATTTCACGGGGCATCTGTATCTTATTGCTAAACGCAATTGGACTAGGAGCAATAATGTTCTCTGTCTCCACGCCACATTTACGACCAGCATGTCCCAACTGAATGCCTACTTGGGCGCCATAAAGTTTACACTCATCTACGATCCTTTTTAACCCTTCAATATGAGTATCCGCCCAGATGCCTAAATCCTGATCCGATATTCTACCACGTCTTTCAACTGCTGTGGCCTCCATGAGTATCAGCCCTACACCACCAACAGCACGCGTCGTATAATGGATGTAATGCCACGAATTTGAATTACCATCTTTATCTGCACTATACATGCACATCGGTGGCATCACAATTCGATTCTTTAAAGTCAGATTTTTTATTTTATATTCAGATAATACTTTTGACATATAATACTCCTTTATCTACATCCAATTTGAGTTACTGATTAATTTAGATACCCAAAATATTTTATGTTAAAGCATTAATCATCGTGATCATCATCTTCATAGGATTCATGAGGATCACTGGATTCATCTAGCGTTCTATTTTCGTGGTTTTCGACCTCATATTCATTCTTTTCTTCAGATTCATTAGAGTCTTCACGATTATCATATTCTTCATGTTCATCTTGATCTTCATACTCTTCATGTTCATCCTTCTCTATACGCTTAAATAGATCATGAATCTCTAAGTTTTTTATGTCATCCTCATCATAATCAGGATGTTCTTCTGATAGGAGATGACGCCCTAGTGAAAGACCTTCATCTTTCGTTTTTTCATAACTTTCATGATCTCCTATGAGTACTTCTGCACTGAGTGTTTCTGTATACACCGCCATGTTTTTTTCAATTATTCTAACCATTTGATCCGAGTCGCTCTGAGTTGGCGCTACGGCTATGAGAACACTCTTCTGATCAATATTATAGCCAAGTAAAACCGCTTGATCCAGTATCTTAGTAACTGCCCTTTCATAGGATTGCCCTTTTAACGATAATATGGATACCAATTGTTTTGCTTCTTTGTTCAAAGACAAAACTCTGATGACTTCTCCGTCTTTATTGAGCTCTAGCTCAAGACTTGGATTGATGTCTACACTCATCACAGCATAAGTCGCATTAAAAAGTGTGCTGTTTATCACAAGAACAACCATCAAGACTGCCGCAACGCCCCCTAAATATTTCATTATCCTAGGGAGACTCATTCTATTTCTAGCCGATGTGCTCAAGCCAAAATTAATCAGATCCTCATCTAAGTAATAAATTTGATCGCCTACTCTATGCCCTGCTTTATAATGTATTTTAATATGCTCACCTTGATCGCTCAACACATGTAAATAGCCTGTATTAATTTCTAGGATAATGCCCTTATGCAATTTTTCTGAGTACTTTATTTGTCTCAATCTCTCATGATCCATCTTTTGATCGCCCCTAGCTCTTTAACAAAAATGATTATAACGGATGTAATAAAGATTCTATTTCTTTCCAATACTTTAACACTTGCTTTCAATGCCACGTGAATCTTTTGGATAGGCAAGCGATATTTTTCAAACATCACGGTTACAATTGACTCATGTTCACTCACCTGCTTTGCTATTTTATAAGTGCGTTCTCTTGAATCTCTATGCTTTGGGTTATTTTCAAGCAAATCCTTAAAAGTAATTCTAAATTTCAAAAGCTCCGCTTTCCATGTGGCAATTTCATCTTCAAGTGCATTTTTTTTTTGGAATTCATTAAGTGTATTGGCAGATTGTATATGATCTAAGTCCCGAGTTTCCATAGCTTGAGCATTGGTCTTGTTTTTTTCGACATGTGTTTTAAGCCGACTTGTAATCATCCATTTTGCGTATGACAAAAAAAGGCCTCTTTGAACATCATATCGGTCAATGGCTTCATTAAAAGCCATTAATCCGATACTGAGTTCATCTGAGTCACCAATCTGTACATAGCTTCCAGTGAAATCACTGACACATTTTATGATAAAAGGCATATATTTTTGGATCATCATATCCCTTGCCTCTTGTGCTCTCTTCGCATCAGAAAGTTCAGTGATAATGGTTTCAGTTGTGCTCTTTTTTTCATCATAATTCATTGTGACCATCCTAAAATCAAACTTTTATTGCATCTATATTATAAAACTTTAATCATCTATTTCATGGTGATCGTCATGTCCTTGATTTCTATAATCTGTATCATGGGAATCGTGGGAATCGTGGGATTCATGGGATTCATGGTCTTCATAATTTTCATGATCATAATGCTCATCGTACGCTTTATGGGTCAAATTATACGCTTCTGACTTATGATACTGATCTAACAAAGTCGTTAAATCATCACTTTGAATAACGAACTGATAGGGTTCCGTGATTATTAATTTGGATTTTAAGGTTGTTATCACTTGCTCAAGTGTGTTCCCTTTATAAAACTCTAGAGCTTGATTTATAGTGCCATCCATATTTTCTACCGATGTCAATATAAATTGTTCATTAAAAATAAGTCTGTAGTCTGTTTTAGAATCAATTAGGATCGTCATAGTTCTTGCTGTTGATGCTGTCGCCCTTGTTACAGTTTTAGATATAGTTGTTTTAGATATAGTTGTTTTCGATGGTACTGAAGTTGTTTTGACTTCAGGTGCAGCTTTAGGCGTTGATTTAGGTGCAGATGTACTGTTTGTATTGGTTTTTTCTTGAGTAGTTGCTGAGGTTACTGTATCTACAGTATTACCTTGTGCAATAGAAAAAGCACCTATACTTGATGTGACTAATATCAAACTTATACCCAAAATTAAACTTTTTCTAATACGATTATTTTTCATCTTTTCCTCCTTCGGTTCAATCTGTTATAGAATACAAACACTGATCCGTTTTTAGGGGGGAAAAAATAAAAAAATATAGATTAAAATTTAAAATTCATAATTCTGCAATTCTATTTCTACTCATCTTTTCACCTTTATGACACAAATTCACTTTATATAAGCCTGACCCATCTTGTGAATGATGGCTTTTACTAAATGACCACCCCATCTTTTAAATGGATTTAGTTTAACTTCATAAAAATAATCTGCATTTAGCCATCCCTTTTCCGCCCAAAATTTATAGTCCAGAGCAGACGTATAGGTTTTACTCCTAAGACAGTTAAACATAAAAATATCATAAACAGAAGGCGTCTTTAATTTGCTATCTTTCAAAGTCTTAATAAATTTAACCGATACTGATTTAAGAGCTTTATTCTTCTTACGAAAATAAGATTCATCATATCCAAGTACACTGGCTTGTACACGGTCTTTAAAATACATTGGTGAACAAATTTGTAGATTTCCAAGTAAATCTAACCCCCATCCAGAAGCTGTCATCTTTAAATATTTATAAACTTGCTTATTACCGCCACCATCTGTAGTGATCACAATTAGTGTAGGTTTCCCTACCAGTTCTTGTCGATGAAACCAATAGGATAGCCGATCTATAAATCGCTTTAGTTGTGCCGTCACCTGATATGCATATACTGGAGTTGCAATGATAAGACCATCAGCTGATATAAGACGTGCTTTAAGCCCTTCAAGATGATCTGATTTACAAGGGCATTTTTCTTCACCACTTTGGAAGCAAAGGCAACAGCCAACACAATCTTTAATATTATAATCTCCTAGAAATATATAATCAAAATCTACTTTTTCATCTTTATCAAGAATTGTGGCTTCAATCTCCTTACAGATATTATAGCTGTCTTTTTTCCTCGGACTTCCCATTAAAACTGCAATTTTCATTTTAACACCTTTCTTATATCCAACGTTGGATACTAATTTATTTTTAAAGCCATACCTCATAGGGTATGACTTTAAGATTTCAAATTGAATATTTTTCAAAATAATCTTCTGAGACAGAAAAATCCACTTTTTTTATAAGTCTCGAAATTTCTAGAGATTTCAAAAGTGTTTCGTCAATATTGTCCACTAAAATACGATGCCACTCTATTTGATTTTCAATCGTACTAATCATGAGCTTAAAAGTGGCTTTTTCAACAATCCCAGCTGTATGACTTTTTTGTTCAAACCACGTATTAATTTCATCCAACGATTGTTCTAATTTTTTTATATGGTTTTCGACACCAGAGATCACCATTGGCTTAGTGAGGTTTGCCATAATCGGATAAATCAAAAACTTTTCTGAAGTAAAAGTACCTATTGGTTTTTTAAGTTCTTCTAAAGCCATCTGACCGAGCATATCACGCCCCTTTGTCGTTATAGCATAAATTCTTTTTGATTTTTCATGTGCCCCTATCTTCTCTACTAAGTCTATCAACCCCTCTTTTTGAAGTTTATTCATGGCATAATAAATGGAACCCGAATGGATACTATTCCACTCTTCCATATGGTTCATCTGTATAAACTTTTGAATTTCATAACCATGAGTTGACTTAAGGCTTAAATAATATAAAATCAATAATTGTACCATTCTTTTTTCTCCACTGCACTCTGACTTATGAATATTATATATCCAACATTGGATACTGTAAAGTCTTTTTAGTATTCCTTTAGATTTTTCTTAACTCTGCTCTTCGAGACATAAAATAAAGGTGTCAATCGTTAGCTGACACCTTCACATATAATTTATGATTACTTTTTATAAATTCAATACAACATTTCTAATTTTTGTTTCAAATCATCAGCGATTGATTGGGACATTGGATATAGCAACTCTACATTTTCAACTGATCCAAAAACAACTTCTCTCTTTTCCTCAATAATTTTTAGGATTCGAGAAGCAGCTTCTGTTGTAATTGGATATTGATCGTCTTTCACGATAGACTGATAAAAGTCCACAAGTTCTTGAGTTGGATAATAATCCGTTCCCAACAGGCCATTAGAGATATTTGGATTCACCGTGTTCCAGATTGCAACAGAGAACTGAATGCGAATATCCTCAAACATCTCAGGTTGCTCACTTTTAATTTGTTTTCCAAAAGATTGCAAATAGGCCTCATAAGCGTACATCCTTACTTTTAAAGTTTCTAGATCAACTGCTAAATATTCTTCATTTGTCAAAGGTTGCTTGAGTTCTTCAGCCATAATGGCTAAATAGCGACTATATTGTTCTGATACTCGCCCTTCATACATGGATAACAGTTCGACATAATCCAATTGAGGATAATATGAACCCTCGCCATTATATAATGCATACCCCAATTCTAACGTTTTTTGAACTAATGTCTTATAAGCTTCTGTCTGTAATTTATCAACTAACTGTAACTTATTAACACCGTAAACAATATAGCTAGCTTGATCAGAAAGTGCATTCATAATTTCTTCATGTATGCCAGATACTTCATCACTATAATACAGATTAATTTCGTCCGTAAGGTGTTCTTTTAAATAAGCTTGATGTGTTATAAAAAGCATGTCCATATCATTTATATCAAAATCATTTATATAATTGGGAAGAACTGCTTTATACTCTACTATTCTCCCCTCTTTCAATAAAGACACTAGGGCCTCTTTTTCAGCTTCTTTGTCAATCGAATCCGCTTCTGTATTTTCAGAATGGATTTCATCAGATTCTTTATTTGTCTCTTGAGTTACATCTTGAGATTCAGTAGGACTAACATTTTGAACTTCATTGTTTGCTTTAGATTGACATCCAGTCATAAGAAGTGCAAATACGGTAATCCCAATAATCATTTTTCTTTTCATTGTTATGTTAGGTCATTTTGTAGACCTTTCCTCCTCTTCATCATAGTACTTCTCCAGTATAAAGCTAAAATATGTATAAGTTGTGTCCATATGCTTTCAATTCCATTAAAATAAGTTTAAAATTCTTTGTAATTTATCTACAAAGTAAATCCCCTTAAAAAAGAATTTGTGGCCTTCATAAACCACTTGAGCATTACGCATAATATTATGTTAACCCCTTTTAAAAATCGCTTGTTAAATTCTTATAAAATAGAGATCAAATTTACTGAATTTTACTATAAATTTGATATAATAGAACCATCCAAATCATGTATTTTTGGGGCTACTATTAAAAATTATGGGAGGCAAAACATGAAAAAAAAATTGTCGATTTTAATGACGCTGATCTTAGTGCTAACGACGTTACCATTTGCAGCTTTTGCAGCAACCGATGATGTCATTAACATTTCGATCTTAGGTACCAGTGATTTACATGGT
Source organism: uncultured Fusibacter sp. (assembly GCA_965140735.1). GTDB lineage: Bacteria > Bacillota > Clostridia > Peptostreptococcales > Acidaminobacteraceae > Fusibacter_A. The sequence continues at coordinate 1,601,899 of OZ223306.1, forward strand.
CGTATTTACCCTTATGATTACGCAACGGATTCAGCTGACTCAGATGCTGGTCTTGCTAAAGTTGCGACTGTTGTCAAAACACTTAAAGCTGAAAACCCTAATTCTATTCTATTTGACTGTGGTGATACACTACAAGATAACAGCGCAGAATTATTCAATGATCTTCCTGTTCATCCAATGATTCAAGCGTTGAACATGATCGGTTATGATGCTTGGGTACTTGGTAATCATGAATTTAATTTTAGCATGGATTTCTTAAACAAAAACATAGCAGGTTTTAACGGTAAAGTATTAGCGGCCAATATTTATAAAAAAGGTACCAATGAGCGCTTTGTCGCACCTTATGAAATTTTCGATATTCAAGGCGTTAAAGTGGCAGTTGTTGGCATGATGCCGCCAAATGTACCTATTTGGGAAGCAAGTACACCAGAACATTTTGCTGGTTTAGAATTTACAGATGTTTTAGATGAAACAGGTAAAGTACTTAAAGAACTTGAAGGCAAATACGATGTTTTAGTCGGTGCATACCATATTGGTCCTGAGGGAGAACATGGCTACGACGGTATCGAACTTGTTGCTGAAAAATACCCTCAATTTGATGTCATCTTTGGTGGTCATGCTCATAGTCAATATACAAATGAAATTAATGGCGTACAATTGATAGAACCAGGTAAATACGGTTGGTCAGTGGCTAAATCTGATATCAGCCTTGCAAAAGAAGATGGCAAATGGGTCGTAAAAACTGTAGCTGTTGAAAATGTAAACACTGCCAAGGTCGAAGCCGATCCAGAGATTTTAACTGCATTCAAATTCGTGGATGACCGTTCACTTGAAGAAGCTAATAAAGTTGTAGGTCAAATTTCAGAAGATTTCATTAAAAATCCAGACTACTATACTGGCGAGAGCGAAGTAACAACACTGCCAACTGCTCAAATTATGGATACTCCTGTTATTGATTTGATCAACGAAGTTCAAATGTATTATTCAAAAGCAGATATTAGTAGCGCTGCACTCTTTAATTTTGGCTCTAATCTTAAACAAGGTGTGTTTAAGAAAAAAGATGTTGCATTTATCTATAAATACGATAATACTCTAATGGGCGTTAATATCACAGGGCAAAACTTACTCAAATATATGGAGTGGTCAGCAAATTATTTTAATACGTATAAAGAAGGAGATTTGACGATCAGCTTCAATCCAGATGTCAGAGGTTACAATTACGATATGTTTAGTGGCATCACTTATGATATCGATATTTCTAAACCATCTGGTTCGAGAATTGTCAATGCGAAGATTAACGGCGCACCTGTTGATTTAAATAAGGTCTACAAACTTGCTGTGAACAATTACCGTTTCGGTACATTAATCAGTTTAGATCTTGTTAAAATGGAAGATAAATATTATGATTCTTACGAAGCAATGCAAGATAAAGGTCGCGTTAGAGATCTCATAATTGCTTACACACAAGATGTTAAAAATGGTAAACTTGATCCAACGCTTGATAACAACTGGAAAATCGTTGGTACAGATATAGAAAATTCACCTTATGTTGGTATGGTTAAAGAAATGCTTAAAAATGGAACACTTACATTACCAGCTTCAGAAGATGGTCGTACACCAAATGTAAAAGCGATTACAGTTCAAGATTTGATGAACAAAGGCCTAATTAAAGGCAATTCTTATAAAGTACAATCCGGTGATGTGCTTTGGAAAATCGCTCAAAAATACCACACCACATGGCAAGCACTTCAAGAACTTAACAAGCTTAAAAATCCTAACTTAATTATGCCAGGTCAAATGTTAAATGTACCTGCTAATTAATTAGATCCACTTTATAAATTTAAGAATTTATTTAAATTAAAAAGAAGAAGCTAATGCAAATGTAAGAAATTAAATTGCATTAGCTCCTTTGTTTATGTCTATTTATACTTCTAGTGTAAATAGAATCCCTCCTGATTAATGAACTTTACGTTAGATTAGTCTGCTTTGAAAAAGTACATTCGGCTTGAATCTACCGACTAATTCTATAATTTACGCCATTATTAACAGTTCTCTAGATTTTAATAGGACATGACTTCAAAAGTTAATATTTTGTCAAATACAATGTAATCTTTTCTTGTACTAAACGGACCAAGATTGTATGATTTATCCATAATATAGTAAGATGGTCCAACGCCAGTTGCCTTGGTATCATACCAAGCAATGAAAAGATTGACATCTGTCATAGGTAATTCATATTCCTTTTCAAGACCATTCGATAGAGTTATAACCAGTAAGGCATTACCATCATTTGTATTGCTATTTTCAGAAAGCATTCCAGAGACTTCGTTAGAATTTTCGCTTTCCATGCCTTCATTGAGTGCAGTAACTACATAGTAGTAAGTTATCCCATCAACAACATCACTATCTGTAAAAGTCGTCCCTGTGATATTGCTTGCAATGACCGAATAAGCGCTTCCAGATGTGGTTGATCTTCTTACATTATAACCTGTGATCTTTTCAACAGAATCCCATGAGAGTTCAATATTTTCTGCGTTTGATATAGCTGTTAGGTTGAGGGGAATTAGTGGTTCTTCAATTGGAAATATAACTTGTTTTGGAGTGGAGTGATTATTAAATGGTGTCGTGATATACCCAAGTTGTTTATCAGCATTGTATCCCCAAGTCCACACAGTGCCGTCTGACTTTAAAGCCATAGTATGCTTTCTACCTGCACCAATCGCTACGACGTTATTTAAATTAGTCACCTGCACTGGGGTTGTTTTGACTTCGGTAGTGTCATCTCCTAACTGTCCATAAGAGTTATTTCCCCAAGTCCATACAGTGCCATCTTCTTTTAAAGCGATACTGTGAGTCGAACCCGTCTTTATGGACATTACATTATCTAAATTAGTCACTTGCACTGGACTACTTTTATTAACAGTAGTACCATCTCCTAATTGGCCAAACTGATTTCTACCCCAAGCCCATACAGTGCCGTCTTCCTTTATTGCCATAACAAAATCACCCTTAGAATTTATAGAAATGATGTTATTTAATCCATGAATTTGTACAGGTGTAGTACCAATTATTGAAGGGCCATTTCCTAATTCTACGCCCCAATTCCATACGGTGCCATCTACTTTTAAGGCAACCCCTCCGCCTGCTGATGCACTAATTGAAACAATATCATTTAATCCACTAACCTTTACTGCTGTAGAACTATCTATCTTAGTCCCATTGCCTAATTCACCAGAACTATTTACTCCCCAACTCCATACGGTGCCGTCTTTTTTTAATGCCATGCTATAATAACTGCCACCAGATACTGTTTCTACTTGGCTTAAATTGAGTACCTGTACAGGAACAGAACTAACTGTTGTGGTGCCATTGCCTAGTTGACCATGATTATTATTTCCCCAAGACCAAACCGTGCCATCTTCCTTCAAAAGCAAATTGTGGTCAAAACCAGCTGATATCATTTTCATCCCATCAAAATTGTTCAGCTTTAACGATTTGCTTTCGTCAATAGTAATCCCATTTCCTAATAGACCATAATCATTACGTCCCCAAGCCCAAACATTTCTATTCGACTTAATAAATATGGAATGATCACTACCTTCAAATTTTCTTGTGGAGATGATTTTCTTACCAATCTCACTTGACCCCACACCTTCACCAGCAGAATTCACTGCGGTAACTATGTAATAGTAAATATTGCCATTTTCAACATCTTTATCTACATAATTTAGGCCTATTATGCCGCTGGCTAACTCAGTATAAGGTCCACCTGATTGGGTGCTTTTCTTGACATTATAACTTTCTGCACCAGTTACAGATTCCCATTTGACATTAACCTCCCTTTCAAAAGCTAATACGGTTACCAGAGGAGTCTGTGGTAGATCTAAGGCATAACTCATAATGTCAAAACTCATAGTTATAACTACAATAATTGTTACTAAAAACATTGATTTCACTGATTGTCTCATTATTATAACTCCATTCTTTTCAACTAATTAATATACAACACGCTCTAGAATAATTTGTTCATAAAATTATTTATACAACTATCAAAGTTATTTTAACATTTTTTTCAAAATAAAAAAAGTGTATCCTTAGAGTTAACTCCACACAATAAGTTTAGAATTTATATAAATTAAGTTTTTTATGGCTCAAATTTTTCAATAAAAAAATAACCGGAACAATTCCAAATCAATTTATTCTGGTTATTTTTATTTAAATGCTGTTGCGTAGCCACTTCTTCTCATATCCATTTTGCAATATCTCAGTTCTTAAACCGTCACGCTTCACTATGCTCAAAGATATAAAGCAAATCACCATCTAACTTACCCTCTTCAACCATTTTACCAAGTATAGAGAATGCTTTCTTTGGTGGCATCCCCTTCTTGTAGGGTCTATCTGTGGCAGTTAAAGCATCGTAAATATCAATGATGGTTAAAATCCTGACTTCAATTGGGATTTCATCTGCTTTCAGGCCTCTCGAGTAACCCGAACCATCCAACAGCTCATGATGATTAATTGCCCAAAACGGCACATCTTTAAGATCTTTTGGAAATTTAATTTTGGACAACATCTTTTCTGTGGTTACCACATGATTCTTCATAACTTCTCGCTCTCTATCCGTTAATGTCCCTTTCTGTATCATTAAAAATTCAAATTCTCTTTGATTCAAAATCCGTTCTTCAATCCCTTCAAATTTATACTGATATATTTTAATGATTTCACTTTGCATTTCCGCATCCACAAAAGTGCTTGGTTTATTTGCTTTTAAAATAGTTGCAGTTGCCTTTTCTATAAACTGACACTCCACCCTCCAAAGTTCTCTAACCGTTTGCTTTTCTATATCTGAAAGCTTATCCTCTGCTATCGCTTTATAATACCGTTGATCCACCAATGCTTTTATCAATTTTAATCTATTTTCAACAAATTCAATATCCGTTGATAAACGTGTGGGTTTATTCATAACACTTTCAGGTACAGTTACTTTTCCAATATCATGAAGCCATGCAGCCATAACCAGTGTGCGAATATGCTCTTCTTCAAATGTAAAATCACCATAGGGTCCTTCTTTATGTGCATTGACCGCCCTTGCAAACCTTTCAGTAAAAATAGCAACATTTCGAGAGTGATTTGCATTATAAGGTGTTTTCTCATCAATTGCAGTTACTAACACCGAAACAAAAGAATCAAATAAACTTCTTATCTCATCTACATACTGCATATTTTCAAGCGCTATACCTGCTTGAGATGAAAGCGTCACGACAATTTCTTCAATATCCTGACTAAATGGAACCAATTCATTATTTTCCATTGCATTGATGAGCTGAACAACCCCAATGACATCGTCATCACGATTGATCAAAGGCACTACTAACATAGACTTCGTAGTATAACCCACTGATTTATCGAATTCTTTTGGTCCAGTAAAATCAAATAATTCAGTATGGTAAACATCGGGAATATTAACTGGTTTTTTGTGGATTGCTGCATAAGGTGCTATATGAGTTTCTACTAACTCAAGAGGTTGAAAATTAATGGACTCACCCCCACCACCTAGAAATATATTGAGCGTTTCATTTTGCATGATTTTATGGTAGAGTTTTCCCTCATCAATTATATAAAGCGTGCCACCATCCGCTTTTGCAATTTTACGGGCTTCATTTAATATCAACTCAAGTAACTTATTGTAATCTTTTTCTGCAGTAAGTGCTTTTCCAACTTTAAGCAGCTTCTTATAGTTTGCTTTGAGTATAATTTCTTTAGATTTTACAGCCTGTTCTATATCCATTTTTAACTCCTACTACAGCTATTAAAAATAAGGGATTCATCTTCTTTAGCTAAAAATACATTTGGATGCTTTTCTCTAATTTCTCTTTCTAGAGCATCATTTTGGTAATCTTCTCGATATGGTAAATAATGTGTTATATAAGTTTTTTTAACATTAGCATCCTCAGATAAAAGGATGCACTCTTCAACTGTACTATGTCCCCAACCAATCTTGTTGCTCCCCACAGCACCATAGTATTCTTCATTCGTAAGGGCTGCATCCATAACCAATATATCAACACCACTAACAAATTTTAAGAGTTTTTCTCTTTCTGAATGATATGATGAAAATGCCTTGCTTAACTCTATATCTGTTAGGAGAACCATAGAAATATCATTGTAAGTGATTTTATAGCCGAGTGCACCACCAGGATGCATAAGTAATAAGGTATCTATTCTGATATTCTTAATATAAAAAGTTCCGTATTCAGGTATTTCATCTATCTCTAATTTATCCTGAACTTTTGACCACTTAATCGGACAGAAGGGTGGATTAAACAAGAGCGCCAAGAGTTCTTTTAACGAATAATGTTCTGGCTTCATCCCTTTTACATGCACTTTATCCTTTTTCGTATATAGCGTTGAAAAAAATGGTAACCCCAAAATATGATCCCAATGATAATGTGTAAAAAGAATATGGATATCAAAATCATTAAAAGGCTCTTCAACCTTAGTAATGCCACTACCCGCATCTAAAAAAATAATCTGATCCTCTATAATAATTTGGATACAACTTGTATTCCCACCGTATTTAACACTTTGAGCGTTGGAGAGATTGTACGAACCTCTCACGCCTAGAAATTTAACTTTCACTTGTTTGCCTATCATCGCCCACGATCCCTTCCACTTGATATATTTGAATCAGAGTTTCTTTCCCTTTTACCTTTATGCCCCCTAGAGGTGTTGCTATGATTTGATCCTTAACATGTTCATAAGTGCTCTCACTGATCAATATTTGACCTGCCTTGGCATTAGCTTCCAACCTTGCTGAGGTATTCACAGTATCGCCAATCGCCGTGTAGTCCATACGTTTTTTTGATCCAATATTCCCGACAACTGCATATCCAGTATTCACCCCAATACCGAAGTCAACGATCTTACCATATCTATCGAGTAAATCTTGTTTCAGTTTTTGTGCACCCATTTTCATATCCCAAGCAGTTTTAACAGCACAAAGCGCATGATCTTCAAGTTCAAGCGGTGCATTGTAAATCGCCATTGTTGCATCTCCTATAAACTTATCTAAAGTACCCGCATTTTTAAAAATAGATTGTTCACAAAGTTCTAGATAACTGTTTAAAATTTCAACAATTTGTTCTGGTTCAGCTTTTTCTGAAAGGGGTGTGAACCCTCTGATATCCACAAATAAAACGGATATATAACGGCGCTCTCCTCCAAGATTAATATTATCTGAGTCTTCTAGTATCTTATCAACAACTTGAGGTGCCACATACCGACCAAAAATATTTCTTATTTTTTTCTTTTCATAAAGTTGCTCTAGATAATGATAAGCAAGTGCTGAAACATACATGATCAGCATCGCTAAAATTGGATAGAACACCTTAAGAATGTAGCCGATTTGATAGACTTGATAGCACAATATCAAATACATAACTACGATAATTGCATTTATAACTAGGCCCTTAGATGGCGATAACTTATTGGAAATAAAATACGCAAAAATCCCCATAAAAATGATCATCAAAACATTAAAGAGAGCAGGTACTTGCTTTTTAAAACTATCCTCTAATAAATTTTGAAGTATATTGGCATGAATTTCAATTCCAAACATCGGTTGTTCTTTAACAACAGGCGTCACGTATTCATCTTGAAGACCATTGGCATACGGTCCAATCAGAACAATTTTATCTTCAAAATAACTTGCGGGAAAACCCTCACTATACACTAAAAAATAAGGAATACTATCATATTTTCTTGGAATCCCTTTATAATCAATATAGAGATTCTCCGTATCGTGATTATATTTCTCAAGGACACGATCTAAATCTTGTTTTGTATGAGCATCTAAATCAGCATTTTGAGCATACAGTTTTAATAGTTCATATGCAAAATTAGGTTCTTCCTCATACGATTCTGTTTCCAATACAAAACGTTTTGCGAACATATTTATTTTACGAACAACACGGTCTGCATCTAGAAAAGTATTGATATGTCCTTGATTTGAAACATCCATCAGTTCATCAATTGGACTGATTAGAGTATCACTGCCCTGCTTGTAACCATTGATTTTAGGAGTATACTTAATTTCTTTTGCCAATACGACGTTCCCTGCATCTTTTATTGCACGTGCCAACTCACGATCCGATGCTTCATTTGAATAAGAATCAAACATAAGGTCCACCCCAATTGCAGCAGGATTGCCTTGTGCTATAAAATCAATTAGTTCTGCGTGCATTGAACGATCAAAAGGCCATTGTCCCAGAGCATTTATTGTGGCATCGTCGATTGCTATAATAACAATATTATCATTAGTCTCTTGCGGTTTTTGATAAAAAGTGTCATAAATGCTATTTTCATAATTATCAAAAAAATGAACCCCATAACTTAATAAGACCACTGTAATTATACTAACAATTAATATAATCTTCCGTTTCATAGCGCCTCCAAGTTCTTTATTACATTATTGTTATATTCATTATAGCATCTATACCCCATATTGTGAGCAAATCTACACAAAACAAATGGCGCCCTATAAAAGAGAGTTTTGTTTACGCTTTAAGTAGGCATAAACAAAACTCTTAGGCACTCATTTTAATATTCTATTGCACAGTTTGTCCAAAGTAATTCACGATACCACGTGCTAAGCTTTCAACAAGTAAAGATTGAGATTTTTGATCCATTAACCATTCATATTCTACAGGATTACAAACAAACCCTGTCTCAATCAAGACAGAAGGTGCCCAAGTCCCACGCGTTACATAAAAATTCTTTATATTTGAGCCTCTGTCATTTCTGCCTAAATCGAATTTTATTTGATTTAGGAGTGTATCCGATAGGGATTTAGCTACAGGATCTCTATAATAAACAGAAAAACCAAATACTTTAGAAATATCTTTTGTATCATCTATGCTGTCCGCATGAATAGATAAAAAGAGATCGGGTTTAACTTTTAAAGAATATTCTAGACGTTCACTAAGAGACATATCCACATCAGAGTCCCTTGTCATCTTCACAACTGCTCCTAATGATTCTAATTTAGCTTTAAGAGCAATTGCAGTATTCAAATTAATGGTTTTTTCTGTAAATACATTCCCAAGAAGACCTCGAGCACCACTATCACTTCCACCATGACCCGGATCAAGTAAAATCGTGTAGCCAGTAAGAGGCGAATCCACCGTAGCAGATGTACTTTTAACCGTCTGTTTAAGCATGATCAAATCAAATCCTCTTGTGGTTTTTTCTATATAGTACCCTTTTAAATTTGGAGCTTCTATGTTAACATTTGTCTTGCCATCAACTATTTTAGTTTCTACGTTACTATTGTTAAATGCAAGCGCATTTTTGTTCAAAATCGTACTTAAATCAAGCGATACAAACTCTCCATCATAAGACGCAATGCCTGCTCCAGCACCGCCAGAAGTTTCGATCACAAATCGGTCATAAAACGGCGTTGACTGATAATCCATTTTGGTTAAACTAATCACTTGAGGTTCTGTTGCTTTAGAAATGACCACAGCACTTTTACGAGTCCATAAACCAGATGAAAGTCTAACATAATTTCCTGTCATACCTGTGATCTGATCAGTCATGCCACCTATCATATTAGCCGCAACACCATTTCCAGATGCCGGTGTCTTAAATAGATCAATATAGGTATCCACAGCAGTGCCCGTATAAATTGAATTTTTTGAAATCAAAATTAAATTTTCTGGTGCATAAGCTTCATCCTTGTAGTTTCCAAATTTCATCGTGTAAAATGGCACACCTAAATCTTTTTCATAATATCCTTGATTAAGTGAAGGAAAAGTATATTCATAACTATAAGTCGTCGCATATACTTTTCCATCAGGGCTTTGAGCTAAATTTGGAACCATCACATGACTTTCACCATTAAAAGAGACTTTTACCTCTGCCCCAATAGGCGCTTTACAAGTTAAAGTGACTTTTTCTCCCGCCACTCGCATTTCTTTTTCTCGTGGAAAAGTAGTGCTATCTGAAATTTGATACGTACTCATTGGGGATATGCTCCCACTGGAACTTATTTTGGTGATCGTTCTCGTATAACTTTTACTGCCTTGTTCAAAAGTAAACGTATTTACGCCCTCTTTTAGAGGTACATAAACACCAAAATACCCATTCACACTTCTATCTTTTATTTCATTATCGTTTAAAAATAGGGGTAATGCAGCATTTGATGCTCCTGACAAATAATAATTTGAAGCAGTTGTTTTTATGACTTCACTTGGTCTAGACAAAATCAGCTCATTTGTCACCGGTGTTATTGGCGTCGTGACAATCGGTGTCATACTCTGACTACTTGTTTCTGAACTTACTGAATTGCGATCGGAAGCATAATAGGCCTTTAACAATGTGCCGAGTTGTGGCTGATTCACAAAAGCCGTATTGTTATAAAAAATACTGCCTTGCACCTGATCTAACGTTTGATTTAAATCGAGCTGCCTCTTAATTTCATCCACGCCATACCAAGCGCTTTCAGGATCACTATTCCCAGTTCTATAAGCGCCATGTCCTATATAAAGTTTTACAGAAGAGGTCCTACATACATCATTCCACCATTTCGCAAGGATTTTATAATCAGCAATACTGTAGCCAATATTCCAATATATCTGTGGCGCAATATAATCGATCATTTCATTTTCAACCCAGCCTTTTGTATCTGCATAATGTGCATAATAGGATTGAAGACCTTTTGTGTCACTGCCAAGCGCATTGTCCTTTTTGTTGGCCCATATGCCAAAGGGACTGATTCCAAAATCAACTTCGGGCTTCAGCGTTTTAATCATTCGGTGTACATCATCAATCAAAAGATCCACACTATGACGTCTAAAATCACCTATATCACTATACCCATTACCGTACTGACTGAAAGTATTTGCGTCATTAAAATCTGTACCAGGATAAAAATAGTCATCAAAATGTATACCGTCTACATCATAATTGTTTATGATCTCTGCTACGCCGTCTACGATGAGAGCTCGAGCTGCAGGAATACCAGGATCAAAATAAATGTTGCCATCATTGTATTTCACCGTCCATTCAGGATGCAATCTTGCAGGATTAGTTTCCGAAAGACTATCGTAGTCATGACTCGCTTCATTTTTAGTCTTTTTAGTCACTCTAAAAGGATTAATCCATGCATGTAGTTCTAAGTTACGTTTATGTGCTTCCTCTATCCAAAATGCCAGAGGATCAAAATTATTTTCAGGTGCTGTGCCCTGCTTTCCTGTTAAATACTTTGACCAAGGAAATATACTTGATTTATAAAAAGCATCTCCAGTTGGTCTCACTTGTAAAATCACTGCATTCAAGCCATTTGCTTTCGCACGATCTAAAATCGTGATCGCTTCTGACTTTAATGCTTCTACGTTTGTTGTTCCTTTTTTAGGATAGTCGATATTGAGTACAGTGGCCACCCAAACGCCTCTAAATTCTTCATCAGCAAGATCGCTTGAAGAAGTTTCATCCGCATAAGTTGGGGGGATCTGTCCTAAAATCATTGTCATCAATAAAAGGATCGACATCATCATTTTCATCGTATTCTTCATATATTGTCCTCATTCCTCTAGATGTAATTTCAACTCTATTCTATACTATTATCAGCAATAAATCTGCAACGTTATCACCTTTTAACGAGAATGTAATTCTGCAGTAATACAAATATCCCTCATAAAAAAAGAGCCCTCTGATCGTAGATCATTGAACTCTATATTTTATGCATCGCCTATTTTTTTTATGCCCCTATAGACATTTTTCAAGTGCTAACGCAAGTTGTGAAGGACACGATGTGTTTTTACTGCCACACTTAACATCTTTAAGTCTCTTAATCACTTCAGTCGCGGGCATACCCTTTATCATATTACTTAAACCAATAGCATTTCCCGGACATCCGCCTACGAATTCAACATGTCCCACGATACCTTCTTCAACATTAAAAATAATTTCTCTAGCACAAACGCCAGAGGTTGCAACTTTATACATTTTATCTGCCTCCTATTAATGATTCTCTACTATTATAGCGTATTGAGAGAGAATATCAATTGAAGAATGCAAATTATATCAACATTTTAATGGCACTTTTAAATAATGACACGTTTATAGATATTTTTACCTTCACTTTTTGCAATGTAAAGTGCATTATCTGCATAGCCTATAAAAGAACGTATTGAAAGGTCAGCACAATCGCCATTTTCAATAAAAACAGCACCAATTGAAGCACTTACAGTTAATTGTGAACCCAACGTGTAAATTTTTGAAGATTTCTGACATATTTCTTCTAAAATACTATCCACAACCTCAAGTTCAATGCCGATAAAAACCAAACTAAATTCATCACCGCCATAACGATATGAGTAACCAAGATTCCCAACAATATCTTTAAGAAGTTCACCAAATTGCTGCAAGCAAGTATCCCCTTCTTGATGTCCAAAGGCATCGTTTAGCGCCTTAAAATTATCAAGATCAATCATAGCAAACACTAAGTTTTGTTTGTGTTCTATCGCTTCTTTATAGAGTGCTGGTAAAAACTCATTAAAAGCTTGTCTATTATAAATCCCAGTAAGAGAATCCATAAAAGAGAGCTCATTAAGCTTTTCAATCATATGATTGAGCTCATGTCTCTGTTTATTATTGACAAGCGCTATCGCTAAATGCGATGAAAGCATTTCAATCAGTTCGAGATCATAAGTACTGTAAGCATTCTCTTTAAGAGATTGAATATTAATCAAACCAATCATTTCACTTTTGATCATCAAGGGCCAAATGACAATAGACTTTGAATAATTGCCTTTTTTCAAGTAGTCTTTTCTACTCAATTTTATGGCTTTATAGTGTGTTTTGATGTAATCAAAATCATCTGAATCGTGTATAATCAACGGTTTATGATTATTCTTAACCCATACACTAAACGACTTATCATTATCGTAATCTATATGACTCGTTCCCAAATAAACGCCATTTTCATATTTGGCAATATAGGTAATTTCTCTTTTCTCATCTTCTAGCAGACCCATCGTAAAGGTATCCATGTCAAAGATATTTTTGAGTTCAACATACAAATCTTTCACCAAATCATTCAAATTATGAACTGAATTAATTCTCTTAAGAATATTATTGACAATTTTCATATTGTCGATGGATTGTGTCAATATATTATTTTTAATTTCCAATCTCATCAGAGATTCTTGAGCATTTAATAAATTCAGCTGATACTGATTTAGACGCTCTTTATTTTTATTGTTGTATTCAAAATACAAACTGATGGCATTAAAAGCAAGCTCCCATTTTGCCAAAGCCCTATAGCATTCAGAAAGGTATCCATAGTATTCTGAGCAGATGAAATCCCAACGATTTTCTCTTGAAAGCTCCAAAGAGCGATTTATCAAAGAAATACAAGCTTCGTATTTCTTATGATCAACTAAAAAACTCATATAATCTGAAGAAATTTTTGGATAGTAAAACAACTGTTTATCTTCAATTTGTTTTTTTATTGCCTTATCATAAAAATTCTCAGCATCTTTGTATGCTTCAAGCAGGTCAAAATACTTAGCTTTAAGATAATACACGTAGGAGAGATAGCTGAAATGCTTTCTATTGTTGAGAATTTCTTCACACCATAAAATATAGTTAAAAGCCTTCTCAGAAGATTTAAGCTGTAAATAAGCTTCAGCATAGTTTGCCATTATAATATAGGCTTTATCATAATCAAGCAGTGAGATGCCTTCATTTACCTTATCCAAATAGTCTAATGCCTTCTCAGGCTGATGAATGCCCAAATACGCATCTGCGATATTCCCATGAATAATTGGAAGCAAATCCAATCTGACCTGATGTTGCTCTACAATCTTCTTTGCACTTGAAAGATTCTCTATGGCCGCCATATGATTGCCAATCATACTCTGTGCAACACCAAGATTATTTAAAACAGGAGGACGCAGTGCCTCAAGACCATCATAGAAGGTATAACTGAGTGCCATGATATATTGACTGATCCCATCATTCACATTGCCTTTTTCCACATCGACAATCCCAAGATAAAGATGAGCCCTAGAGATTCCCAGATAATCATTTTCTTTTGTGGCAATAGTCATTAACTCATCAATCAAAGACAGTGTTTCAGAATCAAATCTATGCAGATTTAAATTAATCTGATTTGAAATATCTTCTATTCGTTTCCTAGCGTCATGCATATTTCTGCCTACTCTCCTAAAACAAGTTATCATTATTGATACCCTAAAAGAGGTATTTTATACGCTTAAATTAATTTAGGATAGCGAAATAACAGAAGATATGTTAACATACTCATATAAATCGAAGGGAGCCGAACATGTTTATCCTCAAACTTATACTCACCATGGCTATTATTTTAGTCCTCGTCTCTAAAAAAATAAATATCGGTCTATCATTGCTTTTAGGATCACTGTCATTTATTTTATTAAACGGGGCTTCTGTTTTATTGTTTATCAAGGTTATTTTGCAAACAATTACAGATCTAGACGCTTTAAACTTAACTCTTGCAATTGGCTTTATAACAATCCTAGGCTACCTTATGGATCGCTATCAATTAATGAATCGCATGATTCAATCTCTTGAAAATATCCTCGGTAGTGTAAAAGCAACACTTTTTCTTGCACCTGCTCTCATTGGCACGCTACTGGTATCGGGTGGAGCTCTGATGTCGTGTCCTGTTGTAAATTCATTGGGTGAGCGTATTGAAATGTCTAACGTACACCGTGCCGCTAGCAACCTCGTTTTTAGACATGCACTTTATTTTATATTTCCACTTTCAACCAATATGATTATCGCTGCACAAATAGGTGAATATGATCTATTTGAATTCATAAAACTACAATTTCCACTGGCTATTGTTTTCAGCTTAATGGGTTATTTCTTATATGTTAAACCCTATTCTTCTAAAGCCCTTTTAGATGATAATGAAAAATCAACTGAAATGTACTTCAAATCACCTCAATTAATTTTCCAATTAATGAATTTTATTTTATATGCCTCACCAATAATTGTGAGTTTATTAGCGACTCTAATTTTAAAATTACCCTTTTCAATAGCTTGTGTTTTAGGGATAGTCACTTCTTTATTAATCCATTTATCAGACCAACATCGAGTATGTGATGACGAAACTTTTTTTATGTCTGTTAAAAAAGGCGTCAAGCCTCTGATGATGCTCTCTGTTTTCGGTATTATGGTCTTTAAAAATGCACTGAGTTTTTTCCCTGACCTTTACGATCAAATGGCTTCCATCGTCTCTATGGGCTTTCCCGTCGAACTCATCATCATTATTTGCACTGCTCTCTTATCTTTTACTTTAGCTTCAATTCAACCCAGTGTCGCCATCTTATATCCACTTATCTTACCAATGGCTATAGATGAACACACAAAATTAAGACTTGCGATGTTTATTTACACCACAGCATTTATATTCTACTATATTTCACCACTTCATCTTTGTCAGGTTCTAACTGTGGAGTATTTCAACGTTGACACTAAAACACTTTATAAGCAATATCGCTTGATATTACCTATTCTATTTATCACTATGGTGGGCATTTATTGGCTCTCCGCATAAGACCACGTATCATTAATTTATGTGGTCTTTACTCCTCTTGTGTCACGATTCCAGGCCCTTCCACGAGCTTTTTAACAAATTGGGTATCTAGTGTTGAATTTATGATCTTGACACTAGATTGCTCGTCAACATATATAAGTGCATCAAAACCTTCATAATATTCTTTATCATTATCTGACGCAACAACTTGTTTCAAAGTCACGTTCAAAGCATTTTTAAAATCAAAAAGCTGTCTGCCATTTCTATAAAACTGAGTATTGTGAATGAGTATATTATTCACATCTTTAAATGCAAGGCCAAGAGCTTGACAATCTGAAATCAGAGAATTGGAAAGACTTAATCCCGTCACATTATCTAAACTAAGCCCATTATAGCCACATCCAAATAAAATAACTCTGTTGATTTCTAAATTTTTTGAAGCTTTCACAGAAAGGACATCGCCCACGCACTCTCCACTTAAGTGCCCCATACGTATACCATCCATTTGAATGTTTTCACAGCCATCTATTATGAGGACTTCAAGGTAAGTGTCTGCAATTAAATCAACAATCCCGGATTCCGATAAAATTGTCAAGTTTTCGACATCTTTGATTTTTAGTGTCCCTACATCTATCTGAACATGTTCATTAGTAACTTCTAGCTCATATGGAATTTGATAGAGCCCCGGTTTCAAATAGATCGTCTTATTGGAACCAATATTAGACAAAAGTTCTTCTATATTGGTAACAGTAACCAAATCTGATGCCCCTGGATTCAACAAAATTCGCTCTTTTCCATTTGTAATATTGGAGAACGATTCCATTTGTGAGAATCTTTGTTTTAAAGACTTACTATCAGGGGAATAGCCCAATTCGATCAAGTATTGATCTAATGCTTTACTGTAAGCATTTGCATTTGCATTTAAAAGTTTTATGACATTGATCAAGATCGGCGTATAGGTAGACTTTGGATTTTCTTTTATATAGGCTTTATAACTTTCTAAATACGAGTCTAATATATAACCCCCATGATAGTTGTAGTCTTCTGAAAAATAAGGATTTGGGAGCACATAAATCTCAAACAGATAATCGGCTAAATATTTAGCCTCTTCAAAGTCTTCGAGATCTCTATAAGTTTGATAATCTGAATCAAAGGTTTTAATCGCTTGAGCAATCTCATCAGCAGATGCCATTAAATAACCTTCTGACTGTATCGGAAAGAAATTATATTGCAGCTTTTTAAAGGTCACATAATCCTTACTGAACGGATCATTAACATCTATCGCTTTGTCTAAGAATACGGCACTTGGTGAAAAATAAGGAAAGCATTCTTGATATTTTATGCTCATACCATTTTCATTAAAATAAGCACCGATGGCACGGAGCTCCCCTTTTAGATTTGGTTCAACCACCATTTCCCTTGTATTTTCATCATAGATAAACAAGCTATTTAGTTTTTCATCATCACCATCAAGCCCAAACTGATCAATCCATTCATATCCATTGTCATAACAAGTGAGTTCGTAGAACTCTACGAATTGTCTGACCAACCTAAGTGGCTTTTCAGTGTACTGAGTACAGTATCTGAGCATCTCCTTCGCTCTACGGATGCTCCCCATGCGTTCTGCATCTAATTGACTCAGATAGGTCTTATAATTTTTATACAAGTCATTGTCATCAAGAGCGCCCATTCTCATATTTTTTTTAACCACAGCATCCGTAATTAAGTCTAAAAAGTAGGTATCCGAGTAAAGTTTTGAAATCAGCTCTGAAGGTTTATTATATCTTGATACAAATGTACTCGGTGTATCAGATGACTTCTGAGTCAAGTTGAGCTCCAACTCATAATCTTTATAGAGATGTCTTTCTCTAATGATCCCCTGTCCTGATTTAAAAACATACTCTAAAATATACTGCTGTTCTACTGGGATATTTTGATTATCCGTACACTTATACGTCACAGTTATCTCACCCTGATCTATTTTTTCTACACTTGCCTGTATCTCAATTAACCCCAAATTAGGTTCAATCATGGAAGTCTTCCAAGTTGAACCCTCAGAAATATCATTTTTAAGCAAAACCATTTCATTTTGATCATCGTAATACAGTGCCAAATACGTATCTGTCATTTTATAAGCCTTATAAAATGACGTATCCTCCAAGGTCTTCAATGTATTTTCTAATTCACCTTCAAAAAAATATAATTTACCTGTATTCGGTGAAATGATCTCATCAATTCTCACACATGATTCATACCGGCTTAAAGACGAATCACCATTATAATAAAGCGTTTGATTTAGATCATAATGCATAAATTCATCTAAATTAATCTCACCACTCTGGATAACATCCCCTTCGTTAGGTATAATTTCAGTTCCCCCAACCGAACTTTCTTTTGAACACCCAGAGATGATAAAACTCATAAAAATAATAAGCATTACCCCTATTAGATAATTTTTTTGAATCTTTGTTAAAATCATGCTTCCCCCTAATCTCTTTTTATTGATCATACTATTTTAAATAAAGTTCCTCCATACATTATTAAGGTCCTATGTAACGACATAAAAAGAGCGTGTCCGCTCTCTTTATATCCATAATTGATAATATTTCGTTTCATCTATAAGTTGATTTTATTTTCCAGTAAATAGCCTGTCATCGCAAAGAGCAATGCACTCATTACTAAAACATAAACCATTGATATATTCATTACCGCATGAATATGTGAAATAGAAGTTGCATGATCCATACTTGCACCAAAAATATCTAGTTCATTTCCCACAAGTCTAGTCACCAAATTTAAAATTTGACTTTTAATAAAGATAATGATAATGAAGATCCCAAATGTAATTGCCCCTTTAAATCGAACATCTGTGAAGATACTTTTAAAAAGTGCAAAAGAGAGAAATATGGTTAGTGCAAATTCAATAATACTGAGTATCCCTACTATAATGCCTTTACTAATCATCCAAATCTCAGTTGCTTCTAAATTACCAAACTCTAAAATAAAGCCAAAATCAGTTACCCCCATTATCTTACCATTTACCATCGCTAATATAAGATAAATCAAACCAATAAAAAAGCCTTCGCAGAGTGCAAATATAACTTTAGAACCTAAAATCTGATAACCGTTGAAAGGCGTCATAAAGAGCATATAGCCCTCTTGCTTAAACATATCTTGTCTGAGTAAAGTAATGATGTCCACAAGATATAAAATACCGAAACCAAACGTTAAAAAAGTGATGAATACAGCAAAAATAGCATCGTTGGAGAAGTATCTCATAGATTCATCTAACTGAAAATATCTAAAAAGAGCATAGGCCTCTCCTAATATCACCATAAGAGTTGCAACTAAAAACACTGTTTTTTTACGTATAAATTCAAATTTTAGTAACTTAAGCATGTGCGAAAACCTCCCTGTATATATCTTCTAACGACTTACCCCTTTCAAATCTTAAATCTTCTGCACGCCCTTCTAATATTAGACGTCCATTTCCAAGAAAAATGACTTCATCAAGAATTTGCTCGATTTCATTCACCAAATGTGTTGAAAGAATCATGACACTCTCTTGGTTAAATTGTTCAATAATACATTCTTTGATTTTACTTCTTGAAATTGGATCTAAGCCATTTAAAGGTTCATCAAGCATAATGACTTCAGCTCTTCTACATATAGTAAGTGAGATTTTAAGTCGTGCCCTTTGACCAGTTGATAAACTTGAAACCTTTTGCTTGAGATCAAGCTCCATGAAATTCATTAAATCAAGCGCTTTGTCCATATCAAAATCACTGTATATATCATTGTAAAAGGCTAAACTGTCTTTAACTTTCATCCATCCGTATATAAAATTCTCAGTGGGCATATAAGCCACTTTTGATCTCGTTTCGTGAGAAGGTTTACTGCCACAAACCGTTATTTCACCCGATGATTGCTTATGTAAATCTGCAATTATTTTCATCAGAGTGGTTTTACCACTGCCATTTGGTCCAAGAATCCCATAAATTTTACCGGATTCAAATTTCAATGTAATTTCTTCAAGAGCAACTTTACTCATGTATTTTTTATTTAAATTAATACAATTAATTAATACCGACATCTTTTTGATCTCCCCTCTCAAATTGGTGATTTATTTTAGCTATAATGCTTTCTTGACTATAGTTGAGCTTCGTCATACCTTCAACAAAGGATTTGACCATCTCTTCAACAAGCGCCTCTTTCATCATTAAAATCACCTCATTCTCTTCTGTTACAAAAGTCCCCAGTCCCCTTTTGCTCTGACAGACCGCTTCCGTCTCAAGTTCTTTATAAACACGTTGTATTGTATTGGGATTTACTTTTAGCTTAATTGCTAAATCACGTGTGGACAACAGCTTTTGCCCACTCGAAATTTTTCCAGAGACAATATCATATTTAATCATGTTCATAATTTGCTGGTAGATCGGTTGATCATTACTAAATTCCATTTCGCATCCTCCTTGTTTGATTTTAAAACCATCTTCGCGTGTATTAATGTGATAGTACACCAATCCACTAACGAATACAAGGTATTTAATGCAATTCTAATACAACCCTTATCATTCTACAAAAAAGAAATGTCTTTTGTGTGACCAAAAGACATTTCTTAGAAATAAATTAGAACATTGATTTTGTAGCAACTATGTTAACACCTGTGTTTAAAATATTTTCAACAATTATTTCACCTGATTTTACTGGCAAATCTATTTCCAATGTTTTAATAACATTCATAGCTTCTGTAACAATTGTCTTAGGCAGTGGCGCATCCGAGTTAACCGGAAGTCTTTCCAACTGAATTCCCTTCAATCTAACACTTGTAGGTAGCATACATTGTTGATCAAACTTATAGTTTTTTATGTATTCATACCCTCGACTACATCTACTGCCATAAACATTCTTAATTTGATCTCCCCATTTAGAATACTCAATGGACATATTGCAGTGTACTGGGCATAAATTACAAACCAACTCTTTTACATTAAAATCACTCATAGCCAATCTCCTTTTGATATTTGTCTTGAATCAGCCAAAACATTGACTATGAATATAATATCCACTTTCTAACAGTTTTAAACATTTTTTTTGATGGTTTCCTGTAATTCTACAAGTATTTTTTCAGATAGTGGCTCTAGATCCATAAATGGCGAATCCCGTTGCCATTTCCCCATACCACTCTTTTGAAATGCAAGCAATTCAATTTTATTTCTATAAAGAGAATTCGTGATTCTATCAAGCTCTAAAACTTGCTCTTTTTCATCGTTATATTCTGGAACGATCACTTGTCTGATCCAATATGTTTTTTCAATAGATTTAACATATTCTAGAAATTCAAGTGTTTTGTAAAGCTTACCACCTGTCAAATCAGCATAGGCCCCTGAATCCGTATGTTTGACATCTAAAAGAACAAGATCCACAAATTCAAGCAGTGTTTTTACTTCTGAGTTAAGTACACAACCAGACGTATCAAGTGCAATGTGTATATTTTCTGCTTTTAACTTTTTGCATAAAATTGCCAAGCTCTTCGCCTGCATGAGAGGTTCACCACCTGAAAAAGTGACCCCACCGCCGTTTTTAAAATAAGGTTTCATTTTCAGTATAAAGGCCATTAAAGCTTCATGTTCCATCCAGTTTTCTGTTTGATCTTGCCAAGATTCGGGATTATGACAATAATGGCATCTCAATGGGCATCCTTTTAAAAAAATGACGGTCCTAATCCCGGGACCGTCTAAAGTGCCCATGCTCTCTATATGAAATACATTAAGCGCATGTGTCATGTCTATTCTCCTTACATTGCACTGTGGAAAGTACGATTGATGACTTCCAACTGCTGTTCTCGACTCAATCTGTGGAAGTGGACCGCATATCCTGAAACTCTAATTGTAAGATTTGGATACTTGTTTGGATTTTCCATTGCTTCTATCAGTTTATTGCGATCAAGCACATTGACGTTGAGATGATGTGCTTTCTGATAAAAATAGCCGTCTAAAACATTCACTAAATTCGTTTTTTGAACTTCTACATCACTACCTAAAGAAGACGGTGTTATGGAAAAAGTACATGATATACCATCTCTACAAGCATCATATGGTATTTTAGCCACTGAATTTAGTGAAGCAAGTGCTCCATTTCGATCTCTATTGTGCATTGGATTTGCGCCAGGTGCAAAAGGTTCACCTTTCTTTCTACCATCAGGAGTACTCCCAGTTTTTTTCCCATATACCACATTCGATGTTATGGTTAAAACCGATAGAGTATGCGTTGCATTTCTGTAAGTAGGATGTTTTCTCAACTTGGCGATGAAGCTTTCTGTAAGCTTAACAGCTATTGAATCCACACGGTCATCATCGTTGCCATAACAAGGAAACGAGCCTTCCGTGATAAAGTCTTCAATAAAACCCTGCTCATTTAAAATAGGTTTTACTTTAGCGTATTTTATAGCAGAAAGAGAATCTGCTGCCACTGAAAGCCCTGCCACACCAAAGGCCATAAAGCGATGCACTTCTGTATCATGAAGTGCCATTTGCGTTTTTTCATAAGCATATTTATCATGCATAAAATGAATAATATTAAGCGTATTCACATATTTTTCGCAAATCCAATCCAAGTACCGATCATATCTTGCCCAGACTTTATCGAAATCTAAAATCTCATCATTCATAACGGTATCTTTAGGTCCTATGAGTTCAAAATTCTTTTCATCATGCCCACCATTAAGTGCCATAAGCAATGTTTTCGCTAAATTACATCTGGCACCAAAAAATTGCATCTCTTTCCCAAGTTTCATAGCAGATACACAACATGCGATGCCATAATCATCCCCATAGATTGGTTTCATGATGTCGTCGTTCTCATATTGAATAGCATCGGTTAAGATGCTGATCTTTGCACAGTACTTTTTAAAGGCCTCTGGGAGATTTTCTGACCATAAAACTGTCATATTAGGTTCTGGAGCTGGTCCTAAATTCGTAAGTGTGTGTAAAAATCTAAAAGAGTTTTTAGTCACAAGGGGTTTGCCTTCAACACTGACACCACCAATTGCTTCTGTGATCCAAAGTGGGTCTCCTGCGAAAAGTTGATTGTAATCTGGTGTTCTGAGTTGTCTTGCCAATCTCAATTTTATAATGAAATCGTCCATGATTTCTTGAATTTGAATCTCTGAATAAATGCCTTTTTTCAAATCTCTTTCAGCATAAATATCTATGAAAGAACTCACTCTTCCCAATGACATCGCAGCACCATTTTGCTCTTTTATTGAGGCAAGATAGCCATAGTAGATCCACTGGACTGCTTCTCTGGTATTCTTTGCAGGTCTTCTAATATCATCACCATATGCATCTGCCATTTCAATCATTTTCTTTAAAAAATCGATTTGTTTGTACAGCTCTTCCACTTGCCTAATGTTTTCTTCTGTCATTGGCTTTTGAGCATAACTTTTTTTGTCCTCAGTCTTCTGAGCAATTAAATAGTCAATGCCATAAAGTGCAATTCTCCTATAGTCTCCAATAATGCGACCGCGTCCGTAAGCATCTGGAAGTCCCGTGATTACACCACTTCTTCTAAGCGTTTTCATTTCATCTGTATAAACTCTAAACACGCCTTCGTTATGTGTAGTCTTATAGTCAAATTGTGATAGCACTTCTTGCGAGAGACTCTTTCCATAGGCTTCACAAGCTTGAGTTGCCATGCGTATGCCACCAAAAGGATTAACGCCTCTTTTTAGGGGTTCATCTGTTTGAAGACCTACGATGATCTCATTTTCCCTTTGAATATAACCCGGTTCATAACTGAGGAGAGAAGATACATGGTCTACATCAATGTCTAAAACGCCATCTCTATGTGCTTCCAATTCAAGAAGGTCTTCAACTTTTTTAAATAAATTTTCTGTACGCTCAGTACAACCTTCTAAAAAACGCTCATCTCCTGTGTAAGCAGTGATATTCTTAAGAATAAAATCTCTAACATCCACCTCACTTACCCAATTGCCTTCTACAAAACCTTTGTGTTCATCTCTCAGTTTAGTTTGATCCATTTTAATACTTGTCATCAATTAGCGCTCCTTTTATTATAAACTTACCAAGGCATCGCTTTTACATATTTTTATCAGCCATTTCCTAATAAAACCATGTTTTATTAGGAACGTCTTCGTCTAACCGCTTCTCGCAGGTTGAAAATTCCTGCTCCAAGCTGGACGAACACTAATGCTGTACATAAAAAAGCCGACATACCTAGGCTGTAAGCGCCCAGGCGGTCGGCTAATAATTTTAATATTCTCAATCCCTCGTGGTTATCCACTGACTCCGCCAGTCTTGAGATACTAAGATTATAATAGATCTGAAAGGATCTGTAAAGGTTTATTTAGAAATTAATGTTTTTGCACGGTTTGCGATATTTTCAGCTGTGAATCCGAATGCTTTAAATAGAGTATTTCCTGGTGCTGATAAGCCAAAGCCTTCCATACCAATAACGTCACAAGCATATTTATGCCATCCGAACGTAGCTGCCGCTTCAACAGCAAGTTTTGGAACGCCTTTTAAAAGGACTTCATCTTGATACGATTTTGGTTCAGCATCAAATAATTCTTGACAAGGCATAGAAACAACTCTTGAATCGATACCTTCTGCCTTTAACTTAGCTTGAGCTTCAACACAAAGCGATACTTCAGAACCAGTTGCGATTAAAACGACTTGAGCTTCTTTTTCTTCTTTAGAAATAACATAAGCACCTTTAAGCGCTTCTTTAGAAGAACCCTCGAGCGCAGGTAAATTTTGTCTAGAAAGTATAAGAGCTGTTGGCGTTTTCGTACTCTTCATTGCAGTGTACCAAGCCGCACTTACTTCTCTTGCATCTGCCGGTCTGATCACATTCAAGTTAGGAATTGATCTAAGCATAGCAAGTTGTTCAATCGGCTGATGTGTAGGACCATCTTCCCCAACACCGATACTATCATGTGTCAAAATATAAGTTACAGGCAATCCCATCAATGCTGCAAGTCTAATAGCTGGTTTCATATAATCTGAAAATACAAAGAAAGTCGCCGCATACGATTTTAAGCCTCCATGAGCTTGAATACCATTACAAATCGCTGTCATTGCATGTTCTCTAACACCGAAATGTAAATTTGAGCCTGCATAATTTGTTGCAAAGAAACTTTCTCTTTTTTTCATATCTGAATTGTTAGAAGGTGATAAATCTGCAGATCCACCAAATAAATTTGGAATTCTATCCGCTAAATTATTAAGGACCTTACCAGAAGAACTTCTTGAAGCTACTGTTTCGTTATATGCCCAAAACTCATCTGATTCAAGGTATTCATTCGGTGCCTTACCACTCATCCATAACTCGTATTCACTTGCGAGTTCAGGAAACTCTTTTTTATAGTTTTCAAAAAGCGTGTTCCAAGCTGTTTCTGATTTTGACAGTTCTTTTGTAAGTTCTGCCATATGTTCAGTCACTTCTGCTGGTACCTCAAAAGTATTTTCACACGGCCAGTTCAAGAAAGACTTCATTTCAGCGATACCTTCATCACCAAGTGGTGAGCCATGAACCTTATGAGAACCTTGCTTAGAAGGACAACCATAGCCGATAATCGTCTTCACAATTATAATCGATGGTTTTTCAGTCTCTGCTTTAGCGGCTTCGATCGCTTTTTCAATAGCCGCTGTATCATTACCATCTTCGACGATTTGAACATGCCAGTGCATTGCATCAAAACGTTTTGCAACATCTTCAGTGAATGCAATTTCAGTACTACCTTCAATCGAAATTTTATTAGAATCATACATCAAAACAAGTTTACCAAGTTTTAATGTGCCTGCAAGAGATGCCGCTTCTGATGAAATCCCTTCCATTAAGCAACCATCACCAGAAATTGCATAGGTGTAATGATCCACCACTTCATATCCAGGTTTATTGAATTTAGCCGCAAGATGTGCCTCTGCCATTGCGAAGCCAACTGCATTTGCAATACCTTGGCCTAAAGGACCTGTAGAAATTTCAACGCCTGCTGTATGACCGAATTCAGGATGACCTGGTGTCAAACTGTTAAATTGTCTAAAGTTTTTAATTTCTTCCATAGGAAGTCCATAATTGAACAAGTGTAATAAAGAATACATAAGCATAGAGCCATGACCTGCTGAAAGCACAAATCGATCTCTATTTTGCCAGTTAGGATTGCTTGGGCTGTGTTTTAATGATTTCGCCCATAAAGTGTATGCCATAGGTGCTGCACCAAGTGGAAGCCCTGGATGACCAGAATTTGCCGCTTGAATCGCCTCCGCTGACAAAACTCTTATTGCATTAATCGTCATATTTTCTACCATAATTAAACCAACCTTTCTTATTCTTATCATAAACATTATATAGTGTAACCCCTTTAATAACAATAAAAGAGTTTTAATTTTGTCATTTGTTCATAAAATTTAATATAGACTTCTCTTTTTGCTTAAAAAATGTGAGTTTTCATAAATTAAAGACGGTCATAAATAGTTAAGCCTTAATTTTTGCTTATCCATTCACAACCGTCCTTATTTGAGATCATTAGTTTTCGCCCAGCTTAGGGACAGGAATTTTTAGCCTGCTCTAGGCGGACAATGATTATACCTTATTCCTCTTAATGATTACGCTTGAAAATTGACTGCTTTTGCTGGAATTATCGTCGATATAGCATGTTTATAAATCATTTGTTGCTTGCCTTCGCTGTCTAAAACAATCGTATAACTGTCAAAGCCTTTAACCAAACCTCTTATTTGATAACCACTGATTAAAAATATAGTGATATGAGTCTGATCTTTTCGACATTGATTTAAAAAAACATCTTGCAAGTTAATTGCACTTTTCATGATTCCCCCTCCTTCTATTCTATAATTTTATATGGTTGATAAAATTGTCTTTACAACCGCCTCATTTGATGAGAACATCTCTAGATCTACCCATTGAGTCTCCTCATAACGTTTAAACCACGTCATTTGCCTTTTAGCATATCTTCGGGAATTTTGTTTCAATAGAGAAATCATGGTATCTAAGTCGTAAAGACCATTTAAATACGCGAGAACTTCCTTATAACCTATACCCTGCATGGACTGAAAACTATCATCCAATCCAGATTTTTTTAGGTTTTCTACTTCTTCTATAAGACCCGCACTGAGCATGATGTCAACACGTTTATTGATACGTGCATAAAGCTTTAAACGATTTCGTGTCAATCCAATCAGTACCACTTCGTAATCACTCGTTTTAACAGGATCTAAAGTAAAATCGCCAACTGTCTTTCCAGTCACTTTGTTAATCTCAAGTGCTCTGATAACCCGCCTTACGTTATTAGGATGGATTTTCTCTGCAGCTTTTGGGTCAACTTGTTTCAATAAATCATGTACTGCATCATTGCCATCAATCTTCACTTTATTTTCAAGTGATTGTCTGTAGGCTTCATCAGATGCATTTTCACCAAAATGCATCTCATAGAGCAATGCATTCACATAAAGACCAGTGCCACCTGTAATAACAGGGATTTTACCCTCTGAATGCAACTTAGAAATAACAGCCTTTGCATCTCGCCTATATTCGCTGACTGAGTAGTTTTGATCAGGCTCAATAAAATCAATTAAATGATGCTTAACACCTTGCATTTCTTGAGGCGTAGGTTTAGCTGAGCCTATGTTAAGTTGCTTATAAATCTGTACTGAATCACATGAAATAATTTCAGTATCAAGTGCTTTTGCCACTTCAATTGAGATATCCGTTTTACCAACAGCAGTTGGTCCAACTATCACCAATATTTTTTTCATGTTTTCTCCTACCTGTATGAATTAAATCCATTTAACTCAATACCTATATCATATATTTTTAATGTGAAAACTTCAACCTTGTGTGTATTTCTTTTTAAATTATTTACATTACTTCCGTAATTTAAACAATTCGTTTAAATTTCTTTTCAATTTCTGATTTACTAAAACTGATAATGATCGGTCTGCCATGTGGACAAGTATAAGGTTCGTTAAGACCCTTTAACTGTTCTAGCAAAGATTCGATTTCAATATCTGAGAGTTTATCGTATGCTTTTACAGCTGCTTTACAGGCTCTACTCATGAGTTTTTCAAGCACTAAGTCATCCATCTTATGAGACAAGCCCTCCATAATTTCGATTAAAATCGCTTTAGCAGTCTCAATGTTAAACATATTGGGGATTTCCCTGACAATGATACTCTTATCACCAAATATGGAAACTTCATACCCCAATCGATTGAAATAGGCCTGATGCTCATTAAATTCATGCATGCTCAAATGATCTAATTCTATGATTTCAGGTAGTAATAACCCTTGAGAAATCATTTTGCCATTTTTATAAGCTGCCACAAACCGTTCATATAGTATTTTTTCATGAGCCGCATGTTGATCGATGAGATAGAGTTGATTGTTTTTTTCATAGAGTAAATAGGCATTAATAAAGGTCCCAATATAATTGAGATCATCATAAATGGATTCTGACTCTATAGGCTTATCAAAAAAGCTAATTTCATCTGCAAACTCAATAAGCGGTTCTAGAGAAACCTTTGAAAAATCTACTTTAGGAGGTGCTTGATAGCCCTGTTCATGACTTGCCTCTTTTGAAACAAAAGCATTCATCGGGTCACTATCTTGTCCCTTTTCAGAAGATGAATACTCTGAATGCACGGCTTCCTTATACAGATTTTTATCATGAACCTGAGCTTTGGACTCCCTTTGTATCATTGATGTTTTTCCAGTAGCTTGCCCACTTTCAACAGTGGCAACATTTTGGTCAATTACTGCACTGTGAACAGTGGATTCACCTTGAGCAACGGCTTTATTGGGAACCATTATTCTATTTTGATCTACAGTTTGATTAGGCTTATTCGTTTCTACTTGCGAAATCATTTTAGCTGGGAGTGTCAAAGATTCTTGAGTCCTTAATTTATCAGCGTTATTCACTGCTTTATTAACATTTGGCTTTAAACTTACTTCTGGCACTTGATTTTGCAAATTAAAAGCCTTTTTAAGTGCTGTGTATATGAACTGCTTTAAGATGCCATCGTCATGAAATTTGATCTCAGTTTTGGCAGGGTGTATATTCACATCAATCTTATCTGGATCGATTTCAAGAAACAAGAAGCAAACAGGATATCGATTGTGCATCAAGTACGGTTTGTAGGCCAAATTGATAGCATCCTTAATCACATTACTTTTAACATAGCGCCCGTTTACAAAAACAATTTGTTGTTGCCTAGTACCCTTGGTATAATCAAATGTAGATATATAGCCCTTTAATTTTAAGGAGTCAAATTCATCTTTGATCTCAAATAAATGTTTGATCAATGTACGATCATAAATTGAAAAAATTGTATTTTCGAGCTTTTTATCCCCTGGTGTTTTAAAGACCATCTGATCGTCTGTAGAATATTTAAAGGCAATTTCAGGATGAGATAAAGCCAAATTTCCCATAATTTCAGAAATATGTTTGGTCTCAACGGAATCACTCTTTAAAAACTTTAGACGTGCAGGGGTGTTATAAAACAAGTCTCTGACCATAACACTCGTTCCTCGTTTAGCACCCATTTCAGTTTTACTTACGACTGAGCCTCCAGAAGCTTCGATTTTAATCCCATAGGCATCACTTTCTTGCATAGTGATCACTTCTACATTTGCAACCGCACATATACTTGCAAGTGCTTCACCTCTAAACCCCAGCGATAAAGTCTTATAGAGATCGTCTATTTTACGAATTTTACTCGTGGCGTGACGTTCAAACATTAGATCTACATCATCACGATGTATACCACTGCCGTTGTCCACAACTCTTATGAGTTTTTTGCCGCCCTTTTTAATATCCACTATAATTTCAGTGGCTCCAGCATCAACAGCATTTTCAACCAACTCTTTGACCACCATTGCAGGTTTCTCAACCACTTCTCCAGCTGCAATTTTACTAGATGTTACTTCATCTAATCTCAATATTCGATTTGTGTTCATTGCAAATGCTTTGTTCATTTAATCACTTCCTGTTTTTAAACTGATTCACGATTTGATAAAGCGTATTCATAGATTCTATAGGCGTTAATTGTTCAACTTCTATATTTTCAAGGTATCTAAACAGCGATTCATCTATTGTATAAGTACTATTCATAGAGCTCAGTTGTTCTCTCACCTGTGTATGTCCATTTTTTGAATCCGCATCACCTTCAACTTCTTTATTGTGGTTTAGATTATTATTCAAATCACTTGGCTGATCTACGGCATTTAAATTATGAATATTGTTGTTGATATCGTTGACTTCTAGTTTAGCCAAAATTTCTTTTGCGCGCTCAATTACCGGTTTTGGTACACCAGCAAGCTTAGCCACTTGTATCCCATAGCTCTGATTGGCACCACCGCGTTCAATTTTACGAAGGAATAAGATATCATCCTTTGCCTCTTTAACGGATATTCTGAAGTTACATACACCATGAAGCTTGCCCTCAAGTTCTGTGAGTTCATGATAATGTGTGGCAAATAACGCCTTTGTTTTAAGCTTAGAAATATACTCTACCACACTCCATGCAATACTGAGACCGTCGTAAGTACTGGTACCTCTTCCGATTTCATCTAGTATGATCAATGCTCTTGGTGACGCATTGTTGAGTATATTCGCAAGTTCATTCATCTCCACCATAAATGTACTCTGACCTTGTGAAAGATCATCTGATGCACCAACTCTTGTGAAGATGCGATCTACAATACCAATCTCTGCCTTATCTGCCGGTACAAAACAACCGATTTGAGCCATTAAGGTAATCAATGCCACTTGTCTCAAATAAGTGGATTTACCCGCCATGTTTGGACCCGTAATAATATAAAACTGGTGTGCATCTTGATCTAACAATGTATCATTTGGGATAAACATTTCATCATTAAAGATGCGTTCTATCACAGGATGACGTCCATTTTTGATATTGATCACTTGCTTTTTCGAAATCTTAGGCATCACATAGCCATATCGATAACTGACTTCTGCAAAAGATACAAGTGCATCCAGCGACGCCACTGCATATGCAGTTTTCTGTATGCGTTCAATCTGGAGCATAATTTCTTGTTTAAGTGCACTAAAAAGTTCACTCTCAAGCCTACCGATCTTTTCTTCAGCATGTAAAACGGTTTCTTCGATCTCTTTAAGCTCTGGTGTAATATATCTTTCTGCATTTGCAAGTGTTTGTTTTCTAATATAATGTTCTGGTGCAAGTTTCGAATTGCCCTTAGAAATTTCAATATAGTAACCAAAGACTTTATTAAATCCAATCTTTAGAGTCTTAATACCCGTCTTTTCTTTTTCTCTATTTTCAATATCTAAAATCCACTGCTTGCCATTGAGTACAGCATCTCTAAGATTTTCAAGTTCTGTATCATAAGTTGTCTTAATGACCCCACCATCTTTTAACGTGTATGGCGGCTCCTCTACAATGGCATCCTCAATCAACTGATAAACATCATCTAGACTGTCGATGTCATCGTAGATCGTCTTAAGAAGACTTTCTTCCATGGCTTCAAGTCTAATCTTTATCTCAGGTATCACAAAGAGTGAGTTTTTTAGAGCTACAAGATCTCTCGGGTTAATATTACCATAGACGAGTTTACTGGTTAAGCGTTCAAGGTCATAAATTTGCTTCATATATTCTCTCAAATCACTTCTGAGTAATAAATCTTCAACTAAAACAGCAACTGTTTGATGTCTCTTTTTAATTTCATCAATTTGAATTAAGGGTTCTTCTATCCACGCCTTTAATTTTCTTGCGCCCATGGCAGTAGCCGTCTTATCCAAAACCCAAAGCAAAGAGCCTTTTTTCTCCTTGCTTCTCATCGTTTCAACCAGCTCTAAATTTCGGCGCGTGTATTTATCTAAAATCATAAAGTTAGTATCATGATATATTTCAATTTTATGAAGATGATTTAAAGGGGTCTTAGCGGTCTCTTCGATATATGAAAGTAGTGCACCTGTAGCAGATAGTGCAACTGGAAAATCATTTAGACCTATACTCTCCACTGAAAATACTTTAAAAATTCTCGAAATGACTTTATGCGCATTTTCATCTCCAAATGCATGTGCGTAGTAAGGTGATAAAATCATGTCTTGATCAGTCAGTGCCTTCTCAAGTGTCTTATCAATGCCCGTCTGCAAATTGATAATAATCTCACTAGGTCCAATCTTTATGATCTCATCAATAAGCCGTTCTACTTCTAAGATTTCTGTCGTCTTAAAAGTCCCTGTGGTAATATCGCAATAAGCCAGTCCATATTTCTGGTCACTTACTGAAATTGCTGCAATATAGTTATTTTCAGAAGCATCTAACATATCAGGATCAATAACCGTTCCAGGGGTTATAACCCTAACAACTTCTCTTTTCACAATGCCTTTTGCAAGTGCTGGATCTTCCACTTGTTCGCAAATTGCAACTTTATAGCCTTTTTCAACGAGCTTTTTAAGATAGACATCCATTGCGTGATACGGAACCCCGCATAATGGTGCACGTTCTTCAAGTCCACAATTCCTGCCTGTTAAGGTAATTTCAAGTGCCTTAGATGCAACAACTGCATCATCGAAGAACATTTCATAAAAATCACCTAGGCGATAAAATAAAATGTAGTCTTCATATTGTTCTTTTATTTCAAAATACTGACGCATCATTGGCGTCAATTTCTCTTTATTGATTGTGCTCATGTGTTGCGCCCCCTACTTCCATTCTGAGTTATCTTATCACTTCAACGAGTTCACCAAATATTGAAAATCGTCTTGGCTGAGTTGCCTTGACTTTTACAAGCTTGCCAGTAAGTGAAAGATCACCCTCAAAGTTAACTGTAACATGCTGACGTGTCCTACCCATTAAAATTTGATCTGTTGATTTGGAAGCCCCTTCCACTAACACTTCAAGCATCTCATCTTGGTAACTTTTAATCTTTTCATTGACCATTGGGTTAAACATTTCTAAAAGTTCTGTCATTCGGCGGTGTTTTTCTGCTTCATCAATTTGAGGTTCTATTAAAGCCGCTGGTGTCCCAGTGCGCTTTGAATAAATATAGGTAAATGCCGAATCAAATTTGACTTCCTTCATTAAGGACATTGTCTCTTCGAAGTCTTCTATAGTTTCACCAGGAAAACCAATGATTAAATCCGTCGAAATAGAGACATCTGGCATTAGTTTTCGAGCTTTATCTACGATTTCAAGGTACTGTTCCCTTGTATACTTTCGGTTCATCGCTTTTAAAATGCGATTACTACCTGCTTGAATTGGCAAATGTAAATATTCACATATGTGTTCACATTCAGCCATGGTTTCAAGCAATTTATCCGAGATATCTTTGGGATGCGAGGTCATAAAACGAATGCGCTCTATCCCTTCTATATCATTTACTTTTCTCATAAGATCTGCAAAATCCATTGGATTTTCAAGCGTTTTTCCATACGAGTTTACATTTTGACCGAGTAAAATGACCTCTTTCACGCCACCATCAACAAGGCCCTGTATTTCATCTAAAATATCCTGTGGTGCCCTGGAACGTTCTCTACCTCTGGTATAAGGTACGATACAGTAAGCACAAAAATTATCACATCCATACATCACGTTGACATAGGCTTTAATGTCTTTTTTACGGTTTATGGCTAAGCCTTCCACGACATCGCCTTCATGCTCCCATACTTCAATCACTTGCTTATGAGATGAAAGCGTTTCTTCAAGAAGCGAAGGAAAGTTATGAAGATTATGCGTTCCGAACACGAGGTCCACATATTTATATTGTTTTTTAATGGCTTCAACGACGTGTGGTTGTTGCATCATACAGCCACAGACTGCAAGTACCAAATCTTTCTTAGTTTCTTTTAAATGTTTAATGCGACCTATGTTGCCATACACTTTAAATTCTGCATTTTCACGAACGCAACACGTATTGAAAATAACCAAATCTGCTTGATCGATCTTCTTGACAACAATATACCCCATATCTTGAATCATGGCATCTAGTTTCTCTGAATCATGTTCATTCATCTGACAGCCGTATGTGACAGTAAGTGCGCAAAGTCGTTTCCCAGTAGTTTCATATATTTCTTGGTTTCTATCTTTAATCCGTTGGATAGTTTCTTGATTTCTTTGTAGCATTTCATCTACATTTATAATATTGAATTCTTCCCTTTTTGACATTTCAATCCTCCTAAAAATCGTTCCCTACCATTATAACAGATTTCAATTCTCAATTAAACTTTGTGGATTTTTGTTTACAAATCATATAAGATTTGAGTATTAAGAAACTCTTAACTTTACCTTATAATTTATGATATTTTCAAGTATTCTATTCTATTCCAAAACGTTTAAAAACCAACACTTTATAGTGTTGGTTTTATTTTTTTGTATCTAATTATATTTTATGAGATTTATCAATATTCTTTTCAATGTAGGCAAAATGTTGGCAATGCCTATTCACTATATGCTTTTATATTACTCGCTTTTCATATATTCAATACAATCAAAACAAATGTATTTATTTTTAAAATATTGAAGTTCCTTCAATCCCCGAAGACCGCATGTTATTTTCCTACCTTGTAAAGGTTGTAAATAGAATACCCCGATATAATAGAATTATCTCTATCATCTGAGGCTAATACTATTTCAACTTCATCTACTTTACTTACATCAACACTAAATGCAACAGGAACCCCACGTACTAACTCAATTCTTTTAAGCACCGATCCATCATTTGCCTTTATATAGACAGTTACATACTTTTGGTGAGATTCTAATTTATCAAACTTTAGAACCCCTCCAATTTCTGATAGATTTTTTGTCTTGACAATAGTTGAATAATCAGTGTAATCATCGAGACCTAAGTTATCTGCTTTTGTCAATAATGCAGACTCAAATAACATATCATTCCACTTAATATTTGATTCGAATGTCATATTGTATACATCTAAATGTTTTGCATCGAAGTCTTTCATTGTACACAATACAGCACCCGCTTTCAAAGAATTCAGATCTTTAGGTATTGGTGATTTTGCTTTTTCAGTATAATATAAATTCTCAATAGAAAAATCACCTGTTAAAGAAGCATAATCTCTATCACCTGAATCTTGAGAAATACGAATCTCTTGATCTTCAAGATCACTTATATCAAGTTCCCATACAAGAATATCATTAGCAGGTACTAGATAATAAGCAATATTACCACCTTCGCTTTGTTTAATATTTACGGGCAAATCAGTCGAGCTTTTATTTACAAATGTACCTCCAACCATAACTACATCTTGATAAAAATCTAAACTCACACTATACTCTTTATACTTGTCTTTAGTGCTTGAAGTAATGCTTGTCCCAGTTCCTTGTGAAGAAAAATACATATTACCTAAACAATTATCTAAAAAGTTTGAATCAATAAGATGTTTTGTTCCATCTGTGCCAACAGCTAATTTATTCTGTTCTTCGTCATAAACAAAATTTTGATCTGTCAAATCTTTCAACGCTGAAATGGGTATATACAGCTCATCATTGTATGTAATAACTTGAGCATCATAGTCTTTACCATCTAATGTGATTTTTAATGTTTTGTTAATTGTTGCTACAATATCCTCTACAGTAGTGTCTGCCATCACTATTGCGGTACCTGCAATTAAAATAACCGCAAGTGTAAGTGAAATAATTTTTTTAGTCATTATGACCTCCTAGAATTTTTTAATTGACTAATGATAACATGTTTTAAAAAGGAAATCAATATTAATTTTATGCTTATTTTACTTTTTTTACTTTTTATGGTTTCGTTTCTTCTGATTTTATTTTTTTAATTCTAAAAAATAATTATATTATAATCATAACATATTTATTACATTTTTGAAATGATTTATGCTTGTTTTATAAAAAACGTGACCCTATTTTAGCGGTCATGCTTACTTTTATATGCTACTATTTTCTTATACGCTATTTTTTATCTTTTCTTTTTTTACAATTACATATTCAATCGTATTTTTAATGTAGTCATAAAAGGCAATTATCAGGAATGCCATGATCAAACCTAATCCTACACCTGTGATTGACTTCGCAATGATAAAGAATCCCATCAGTGCACCAGCCAATAAAAAGAATGTTGGAATTAACTTGTTGTTAAGTGGCGTGTATTCTTTTAAATACCATCCCCCCCCATAAGAGCGCAAATGTCATGAGCCACACGTTGCCCTTAATCGCTTCTAAAATGACGATTATTTCTTTATAATCCATATTTCCTGCCTGTTATTTCTTCTAGTTTTTTAGCAGCTCTTCACGACTATTGTTGATCATAGCAAGTAAGGCCCATACTGGAATGCTTTGATCAATGTCATCCATCCATTTGTCTAGATCAGTCTTGAATTATTGTCATGTCGATCTATTGTTTTGGCCTGGTTATCAAGTGCACTGCTGAATGTTTTAACCATATCCGCAATGATCTGAATACTTTTGGCAACTTCATCTACGCTTCTTGTAACTGCTTCTAGTTCTTTCGTGATATTGTCTAGCGCACCTTTATAGTTTTGGTTTTCTGCTTTAAGTTCACTGACGGCATCTGAAAGCTGTGTTAAAGCTGGATTTATGCTGTTTATCCACTTCCATACAATTGTCATAAGCATAATAAAAGAAGCTCCTAGCGCACCATATGTGCTATAAGCTTCTAGTAAATTTAAGTCTATTTTCCACCTCATTTGATATTTTACACACCCTCAGTATTTTCAAGAATATAATTTTCGACAGCAGTTTTGTATTCTTGGTTGGTGATATCTTCGAGTATATATATTCCATTTGTTTTGGGATTGATTCCAGCATACAATATTTGAGGAAATAGAGATCCAACAATCAGATGTAGACAGAATTGCTGAACTTGAAAATCAATTACTCTTACAAGTAGATGAAACGATAGGATGTTCTTTGCTCTTGAGATCATACCTTGGGATTTCAATATATCCATTTTTTTTTATAAAAACAAAAGTATCCAAAAAATAAATAAACAACTGTTCAAAATCATCTAAATGGTAATATTTCAAAATGTATCCTCCCCATTTAACAGCCCCCGTCTCAATGATACAGGTCATCCGCAGCAACGCGAAGACACTGATCGGAATCATTAAGACTAG
The DNA here is from genome assembly GCA_965140735.1 of uncultured Fusibacter sp. Lineage (GTDB taxonomy): Bacteria > Bacillota > Clostridia > Peptostreptococcales > Acidaminobacteraceae > Fusibacter_A. The sequence continues at coordinate 1,638,624 of OZ223306.1, forward strand.
GGCATGACTAATGCACCATATATAAACTTTACCAATTAAGTTCCAACCCTACACCCACTTCTCGCACAGGAATCGACTTATGAATTTCTGCTTTTACAGCAAATGATGTGCAATGGCATGGATATAGAAGTTCTATATTATTTTCTACTAAATAATGAATGGTCTTTTTCACCTGCTCATCAACCTCAAACAAGTGGAATCCGCCAATCACGCCGAGCACTCTATTATCCTCAGCTACTTCTTTCGCGTATTCTATGATGTTGCAAATACCGCTATGAGAACATCCTGTGATAATGTAGATGCCCTTAGTACTTTTATAAACCAACGCCGTATCGTCAAGCACATAGTCATCCGTTGATTTTCCTCCGCTGACCTGTTTGCCGATGATTTTTCTGTTTTCAAATGAATTCGTCTTTGGAATCTCTCCTAAAAAAGTGATATTTTGACTCACCTTGAGCGGTTTTTGCGACAAAATTAGATTACATTTAAGACTGAGTTCCTGTTCAAGTATAGGCGAGCATATTTTTAGATTGTCAATTTTTTTCTCTTTGAAGGCATCTGGATGTGCAACAATAGACACATCATGCCCATAATCTCTCTCAAAAAACGACTTCAGTCCTCGCGTATGGTCATCGTGTCCATGAGAGATGACAATCTTATCAACTTGATCAATACCAATTCCAAATGCCTCTGCATTTTTTATAAACAAATCTGAATAACCCACATCTAACAGCACTTTAGTATCGCCATCTTCAATATAGTATGAAACTGCAGGCTCTCCACAGTAATACTCATCAATGTAGGTATTGTTATCTACCAATACTTTGAGTTTCATTATGCACCTCACTCATCTCTACTCTAAACTGCTTTCACAGCACCTTTATTGAGTTCCTTTTCTTTGATTCTATCAGTATATCATACATTTAAAACGATTCTCTCCCTCCTAAAATTTTTTGCCCCCTAATTTTCTTCTCAGTTACAACATTTGAGTCATCTTAAGATGCCTAGTAGAAAATATTTCATCATAAATCTGAATCAGAGCGTATGCTTTACACTTAAAAACCTCCGACTGAAAAGTACAATCGGAGGCTCTATCCCTAAAATAAATCTTTAATAAAACTATTTCTCACTAACTTTTAAATCATGGTGATACAGTAATTACAAAAGTCCTAATAACAGTTGCTTTTCCTGGTTCCAAAGTAGCCACTACAACTGTAAGAGGTGATGTAGAAGGAATATTATAATCTGCACCACTTGAGTAATTGCTCCCATTAATTTGAATCAATGAGTTTGCAGATCCAGAATCTGTAACTATAATTTTAATCGCAGAAGCGGTCGTTGCTATCCACCCTGATACAGCACCAGTCGAATCAGTGCCTCCACCTGCTGGAATGGATACATTAGTAACACCACCCACTGGGTTTGTGCTACCAACTGTAAGTGTAATTGCACTTGGAGAGGTTGCTTTTATAGGATTTTCGGCTACAGAAATACTGAAAGTCCTAATAGCAGATGTTTTACCCGTTTCTGTTGTTGTAACAACAACTGTTAGAGCTGAAACTGATGTACTAATCACATAATCCGCTCCACTTGTATAAGCGCTACTATTAATTGTAATTGATGATGTTGCTGAACCACTGTCTGTAACTGTAAATTTAATTCTATCAGCATTCATATACGACCAGTTTTGAACCGATCCGGTGTTATCAGTATCTCCATCTGCTGGAATTGCCACATTAGTCACACTACCCACTGGATTTGAACTCCCAACGGCAAGTGTAATTGCACTTGGTGTCGTCGCTACAGTAGTTGCTGGTGCAGAAACTGTAAACATATCCGTATCTGGATTATAACCCGTTTTGGCAAATCTCACTTTATACATACCATCAAATGTGCCTGTTTTAGGGGTCAATAAGAACTCAGAAGCTGGTAAATATGGATCATAGTCAGAACCCACGTAGAAATTAGTACTGATCAGATTGCCTGCACCATCGAATAATTGGATATCTCCTGGGCTTAAACTTTCAAGGAGCACTGATAATCCTTTATCTTCTACAGTAACCCAAATTTTACTTTGATCGTACATAAATGCACTAGCTTCTGTGTCATTATCAGCCCAATTTGCGAATGTGAACGCATTGCTTTGAGCTATAACGGTAGGCGTAAAAGGGTCAGTCCCTGTATAAAGCTTAAAATTGCAAGTAAAATTGTTCAAATCACCGAAATCTCCAAGTATCGCCATTGTAATCGAATTAGAAGTTTGACTGATTAACCCATAATGACCAAAACGACTTGCATCCGAATTATAATACACATCAAAAGAATACGTTCCAGATCCAAATACAATTGTATTCGGCATCGTAATGGATGAGATATTTTGATCAAAAGTTACTGTAAAAGTATCTTTAGTTGTAGTAACACTACTTACTGCAGGCGTACTTGATGGTTCAGTAACTGTCACCACACAAATTGCAGAGAAAGACGTATTTGATACTGAAGTTGCAACGACATTGGTCGTTCCTGTAGCCACAGCTGTCACCACACCATTTAAAACAGTGGCAACACCAGTATCACTTGATGACCAAGTCACAGATTTATTAGTTGCATTGGTTGGCATCACTGTGGCCGTTAAAGTACCTGTACTGCCGCCAACCGTTAAAGCCATCGATGATGTAGAGAGTACAACGTCAGTTACACTTACGGTGTCACCACCATTGTCATTGTCATTGCCACCGCCACTGCCACCACTCGGTGATGAAGGTGTTACAGGCGTAGAAGGCGTCCCTGGAGTTACTTCTACCACTTCATTCGGTGCCGTTTCAAAAGTAACATTCTCTACACTAACTTCTGCTGTATTTATAGTGCCTTTTCCTGTTATTTTGATTTCTGAATTAACTTTCATTTTTTTGACAACTGTATTTTGACCTAAATTAATATTTGAATTTGCCGCCGTAGTTGAAATTGTCATCTCACTAATAGCAGTTTCGCCTTGAGTTGAAATCGCAACATCGGGTGCATCTACTTGAACACTCTCAAAGCTACCCTCGAGAACCACACCTTGGCCTATTGCATTTTCAGAAATGATAACTTTGAGGCCATCGATATTTGTGGCAACTACGCGAACTCTACCACTGGAAGTTTTTTGAACCGTAATACTTTTGTATTTACCACCATTGACGTGAATACTATTCGTGCCACCACCTCTAATGTACGTTTCACCTTCTACAGTCAAATTATTTAAAGTGACATCTCCATTTCCAACTTCTTCAGAAACAATTAAATCACCTGTTATACGCAAATTTTGAAGGATGACATCATCCGATTTGATAATAACATTGTTATCTACTGTTTCCATGCCTGTTTCTGGCCCATAAGTACCTGATTGATCGTAAACAACATATGCTTCTACGAGCGTATTGTTCAGCGCCACAACTGCTTCGCCTCTTTTAATGATATCATTAGGTCTAAATGTCCCATCTGGATAGCCTTTCATATAGCCTGCTGCAACAACAGCATCTACGTAAGCTTTACTCCAAACTGCAATTTTTGACACATCTGAAAAGGTACTATCAGATTGCAGATTCAAAGTTAAGCCCCTAACCTTAGCAATAATAACTGCAGCTTCTTGCCTTGTAATCGATTGATCAGGTGCCATAATCTTATTTGGGTACCCTGTAATATACCCAGCTGATACGGCATTTGATACCGTATTGTAGTACCAATCTGACATTTTAACATCTTTAAAATCAACTGCTCTGCCTTGAGTAAAATAAAAGGCTCTATTGACTAATGCCATAAACTCAGCCCTGCTAATTGCATCATCTGGTTTAAAAGTATTGTCAGGATAACCACTTACTAACCCATTAGCTACCCACTCTTTAATAACATTTTCAGCCCAATGTCCTGCGATATCATCAATACTTGCAAATGATACAACTGGAATCATAGTTGCTAACAAAATCATTGTCGTCAATAACGCAATTAATTTGTTTCCCCGTTTTTTATGTTTCATCAATACCTCCTTATCAAATATTTTAGTGCACAACCACGATCATATTATTATCTGATATCAATCTACTTTTCTACAACATCCACCTCCTTTTACCCCTTTTTTCTCAGTTCGTCTATTGCTCTAGTTGTTTTATGTATTATCACCCTGTATAAATATAAACCTTACATACCCATTATTAAAAAAAAATCTCTTTAAGTTTAATAAAATATTATTTTTTAACCTTTTTCCAAAGTGACAATAATGCGTACCATTACAAATAGTTTATAAAATAATAAAACCACACACCCTGACATGTCTCAACTCATAAAAGAGTCAATTACAAATCAAAATGTGTGGTCTCATCGTGTTTTATATTTATGTTTATTTCTTTTGATTCTATTATTCAATGCTCTAGTGACTAAGCCACCTCTACATCAGCATCAAGTTCATTTGGTGCATAAAAAATAGTTTCGTCAAATTCATTTTCTGTCTTAGCAACGATAAGCGTACAAACAGCATCCCCTGTGATATTAATGACCGTTCTACACATATCTAAAATTCTATCAATCCCTAAGATTAATCCAATCGCTTCAACTGGTAATCCAACTTGTACAAGCACCATAGATAACATAACCAGACCAACGCCAGGAACGCCTGCAGTCCCTATAGATGCAATCGTAGCCGTTAAAATTACAGTTGCAAAATCACCTATTCCTAACGGAATACCGTATAGCTGTGCAATAAAAACAGTTGCAACACCTTGCATGATTGCAGTACCATCCATATTAATCGTTGCACCAAGTGGTAATGTAAAAGAAGCAAGCTCTTTCTTAACGCCTAATCTCTTTTCAACCGTTTCTATTGTAACTGGAAGTGTTGCACTACTTGAAGAGGTAGAAAATGCAACTGCCATAGCGGGTGCAAAATTTTTGAAAAACTGAACTGGACTGAGTTTAGTAATTGCATATAGGAGCCCTTGATATGTCAAGAGGCCGTGAATCACAAGTGCGCCTAAAACACAAAGCATGTAGACAAGCAAAGAACCAATCGCATCAAATCCAAAAGTTGCTAAAGTCTTGCCCACTAGAGCAAACACGCCATAAGGTGCAAATTTCATAATCAACATAACCATTTGAAGAATAACCTCATTGACTTGTTCCAATAGTGCCTTAACCATTTTAGCTTTTTCGCCTATAACTGTAATGGCCGTTCCAGATAAAAGCGCAAATATGATAATTTGGAGCATATTGCCTTTTGCCATTGCATCGATAGGATTGGTAGGTACCATATTAATCAACACATTGACAAATGCTGGGCTCTCTTTTGCCTCAAATGACACCTCTTGAGCTGTCATCTGCATAAAAGAACCTGGCTTGACAAGTGACCCAACAATAATTGCAATTGTAATGGCAATCGCTGTCGTCAATAGATAAAAGCCTATCGTCTTACCACCAATTCTACCCAGTTTCTTAATGTCGCCTATTTGTGCTGCACCAAGTGTAAGTGATACAAAAACAAGTGGTACAACCATCATTTTAATAAGTGCTATAAAAACCGAACCCAATAAAACAAACCCAAAACCTACGACGTAATCTTTTACAATCACGTTATCGCCAAACGGATTTAAAATTAACCCGACGATGGCTCCCAATAGCATAGCAATCAGAATTCTTTTCGTTAAATTTGTACCTTTCATGTTGTTCCCCCTTTTTAATAATTCAAAATAAATAGAGCATCTCAATAATACACCCTATTTATATCCGAGAGACTACACAATCCTACAAATTATTACAGAATCCTACTAAAATTAATGTCTTTTTTGTAATAAAGCATGTCTATTTGTTCATTTCTATGATCAATCCTGCAATAAACTTTTTAATATTAATCTTACCAGGATCTTTTGAACGTTTTTTGAGATATTCCATTTCTTTTCTCACTTCTCTAAAATCAAACAAAGTATTCGCATAACGATCAAAATAGATATTTTCATAATCATCTAGACCTATTTCTGCAATTGTTTCTAATGCTTGTCCTATCGTTCGCCTTATGCGTTGTTCAATCGTCTTTTCGTTTACAATCTCGCCTTTTTCTCTCTCATACTTATCGCTTACATAAGTATAGAGTTCAGAAAGTCGATAATCCAATACTTTTTTTCTTATGCCATCATCGAATCCGAGAATAAACTCAACAATATGGAGAATGTCTTTAGTACCAGAATCGCTAATTACGCCCAAGTGGGATAGAATCTCTTTTGCACTAGAAAGTGGATCCTGATCTATCTTTTTTATTTCAATCACTTGCTCGCCATTGAGAGACTGCATGTTTTTAAAAGCGGATTGAAATGAATCAATCACTTTTTTCATTCTTAACTTCTCATCAATACGTTTGACCACATTAATCACTTCAATAACATTGATAGGCTTATTAATATAAAACTCTATACCGCTGTTATAAGCTTTAGAAACCATATCCTTGGCATGTACTTCACTGATCATAATAAAAGGCAGATCTTTAAATTGAGGTTTCAATTGAGTGACCAGTGTGATACCATCAATTTTAGGCAATAATAGATCCACAATTACAATATCTGGCTTTAATTTTATAATTTCATTAACCGCATGCGCACCCGTAGTATCTTTGCCGATTACATCACCCAATTTTTGATTGACAATAATCTTCGAGAGTATGCTGATAACACTTATATCATCATCTATTAGATAGAAATTATAATTCATAAACACCTCTTCTATTCATTATACTAGTGGAGTTCTGTATCTTCACGATCATTTACCAAACGATCTCTTGGAATCATTATGTTAAAATTAGTGCTAATACCCTTCTGAGATTCTACGATTAGTTTGCCCTCTAATATTTCTTCAATAAGGTATTTGACATGTGTTAAGCCAATCCCAGATGACATAATTCCATTGATTTCATTATATTTAGTCGAAAATCCTGGTTCAAAGATGAGGTTCAAATCCACTTCTTCTATACCGGCACCATCATCGTACACACTTATAAATACACAATCATCTTGCAAGTTTTCATAAATACTGATTAATCCGGAATAATCAATTGCTTCAATTGCATTTACCACGAGGTTATTCAGTACTGAAATCAAGGTGAAGTATGCACTGGTTTTAAAGTTATAAAACTTATTGACCTGAAATACAATTTTCTTGCCTTTAGATTCCGCTAATTTTCGATTCGTCTCAGCCACAATATTCAGTATTTCAAAAAAAGACATTTGAAAATTTGAAGTCTCTTCGATAGTTTTCTCTATACCTGCAATCACTCTTGTATAATCTTTTTTAATCTCATGGATATCCTTTGCCACGGTTAATATCGCTGTTTTCTCTTTATGATTCTCTATGCGCTCATAAATTTCAAAGCTTCGTCTCATGGCGTCTTCAATATCATTCTTTGATTTTCTGAGAAAAAACAACTCTGTTTTTAAACTCGACATGAGCACAATCTTCTCCACAAATTTTTGATGATTTTGACGCTCTTTCATATGCTGTAAATAATAACCCGAAATATAAATCATAATGGTTGTGAAGATCGTTCTAAACAAGCCAATGATAATAATCGTATAAATGACTTGTTCAAAATTAGCATTTTGCCATTCTTGTCTTATAATGACTTCGATAATATTGGGAATGCTATCACAAATCCAAATGCTCAAAAAAAGTGCCAAAGGATTTTTAAGAAAACTTCTAACATTTAATAGTACAAAAAAGATACTGTAAAAAACATAAAAAAAGATCACTGGATAATAAATCTGAAAAGCTTCTAAATATGTACCGTTCTGATTAAATACAAAAACAGAACTTCTCACAAGAAACATCAATATTCCAACCAGATTAATAACTGAGAGTGGATTGATTTCCTTGAATGTCAACATGAGGATATTGAGAACTACAACTGCAAAAGTAAGTCTAAATTCAGTTCCAAATGGTTCAAAATAGATCTGCCCCATAAAGGTGGTAAAAACAGCTACCAAAATAATCTTTTCTAAACTTCTTGAGTTTTGATTGATCAAAATCTTACCACACCCCATAATCATAGTACGTTCATTTTATCATATTATATTCAAAACATAAATAAAACGTATATCCAAATGAATGAGCTCATCTAGATATACGCCTTTAAATCAAAATATTTAATTATTCTTTTTCACAAAATTTCTTAAGTCTTTTTAAGCCCTCTTCTATATTGGACATACTCGTCGCATAAGAAAGTCTAAGATAATCGTCCGCACCAAATGCAATCCCTGGAATAACTGCAATGTTGGCTTCATCTAATAGTAATGATGCCAAATCAATTGAGTTTTTAATATCAACCCCACTTATGGTTTTTCCCAAGAAGTGCGCTATATTAACCATCACATAAAAGGCACCTTCTGGTTCAACGCAACTAACATTTTGAATTTCATTGATGGTTTTAACCATATATTGACGTCTCTCATCAAATGCTTTACGCATTTCTTCTATTGGTGCTTGATTGCCATTCAGTGCTTCAATACTTGCGTACTGTGCAATTGTATTCGGATTAGAAGTCGCATGGGATTGAATATTACCCATAATTTTAGCAATCTCAAGAGTACATGCAGTGTAGCCAATTCGCCAGCCTGTCATAGCATATGCTTTGCTCAACCCATTTACCACAATGGTTCTCTCTTTGAAATCCTCTGAAAGTGCTGCAATCGAGTAATGTTTTTTGCCATAGATTAATTTTTCATAGATTTCATCAGATATAATATAGAGATCATGTTTCTGAGCAAATTCGCCAATCTCATAAAGCTCTTCTTTTGAATAGACAGCCCCAGCCGGATTGTTAGGACTATTTATGATAATAGCCTTCGTTTTCGCAGTTACTGCTTGTTCAAGCTGATCCCTTGTCACTTTAAATAAATTTGAAGCTTGTGCTTCGACTAAAACAGGAACGCCATCTGCCATCTTCACAAGTTCATAGTAACTTACCCAATATGGTGAAGGAATTATAACTTCATCCTCAGGATTTAAAAGAGCTTGTAATGTATTAAAGAGTGAATGTTTTGCCCCTGATGAGACCACAATTTGTTCTGGCTTATAATCTAGTTCATTATCTCTTTTTAATTTGTTACAGATGGCTTGCTTCAGTTCCATAAGACCAGATGCAGCCGTATAACCATTGCCACCTTTTTCAATTTGCTTAATAGCAGCTGTTCGAATGTATTCAGGTGTATTAAAATCAGGTTCTCCTGCACTAAAACTTACAATGTCGATACCACTATCTTTTAATTGTTTTGCTTTCGCTGTAATAGCCAAAGTCATAGAAGCTGAAATACCACCATTTTTAATAGACAAAGATTTCATAAATTTGACCTCCAATAATCTCTAAAATTATGTTCATTATAACAACTCTTTTACAAGATGTACACGCTTATTGTTAAGCTTTTTTCATATAATGTTTTTCTTTATTAAGTTTTCCACGATATATTATTTAAAATAATTTCATCGTTTCAGATTTTCAACCTGCGGCTCGTGTATACATTTGAATTTCAAACCATCAAATTTATAAATATGCAATTTTGCATTTCCTGCCACGTGATAATCTCTTATCTTTTCAATCTTGTCACCATTGAAGATTAATCTCAGCATCATCAGTGTAATCCCATGAGTGACAATCATAACGCGTTTAACACAATTTACTTCAAAATGCCTATCCAGTAAATCCTTTACAAAAGCATTCACCCGTTCATAGAGTACATGATAATCTTCACCATCTTTAATGGTGAATTTTTCAGGTTCATAGTAATATTGTCTATACGCCTCTGGATATTTATTTTCAATCTCCTCTGAAAACATGCCTTGCCAAGGCCCAAGTCCGATCTCTCTCAAGCGATTGTCACAGGTTATACTGACGGCATTACCCGTTGCAATTTCAAGAGTCTTAAGTGCGCGATTTGATGGAGAAGAATAATAAGCATCAAAATTGAGCATTTTAATTTCTTTGCCTAAATGGTGAGCACTTTGTATACCGTTTTCAGTTAATGGAGAGTTCAGCCATCCCTGCATTTTCCCTAGAACATTCCATTCTGTTTGTCCATGTCTCGCCATATATATTTCTAGCATTAAAGCCTCCTTTGCCACATGTAATCTCTACTATTTTATATGATATCTTCATAGATTTACAAGGTTAATTCAATAAAACCACTTAAAAATATCCTAATAAACTCGTTTTAGATAAATTATTGACATAATCGTCTTTCACAGACGACAAAAAGAACCATATGCCAACTATTCAGAAGACGTATAGTTCTTATTCTATTTATCTATATTCTAGTATTTATTCTAGTATTCATCATACCAGTCATCCGATTTACTTTCTTCTGGTGCAACTGGTGTATAACAGAGTTCTTCTGGTGTACACATATTATATTTGATTGCATTTAATCTTAAAGTCACATACAATTGAGCTTTGGTTGCATCCACATATGGATTAACAAACCAAGTCCCAATACCGAAGAGCAAAGTCCCTAAAAGGTACCATCCTAAAAAAGATAAGTCTAATACAAACATATTCCATTTGTGACCTCTGGTCATATCCATACTCAGTTCAATCGCTCTACTACTTTCAATATTTGGATTATCCGCTAAAATATAAGGTACCATTGAATAAGCATATAATTTTATGATTCCTGGTATAAAGAATAATAAAAACCATAAAAAATTATAAACGCCTTTTATAAGCATGGTCAAAATAATGTTAAAGTAGTAATCTGAATTAAACCCGAATCCAATTTCTTTAAAAGTAACATCACGTTCAGTCCCTCTTAAGAAATAATTACGACCTCCAACTTCAAGAATATACCCTACAAAAACTCTAAGTGCAATAACCACGATGATAATAACAAAGAGTATAAATGAAACAGCAGGTAACCACGACATTAAACCATCGAAATTAATATGTCCATTTTGAACAAACAATCCTGGTGTACTTGAAAAATTTGAACGATTCCCACTTGAACCGCTACTAGATCCAGCGCCTGATCCAGTTACGATCATAATAATTAAACTCACAAAAAATGCAGTCAAGTAATTTTGTTTTAAAAACCTCTTAGCTTTCGTTTTGAGTTCTATCCGCGTCCACATATAACCACTCCCAATTCATATTTATTTTAATTTTATAGCTCTATTTTACCCTAATACCCTTTAAAAAGTATTTTAAAGAGATTAAAAAAGGGTTAAAATATAAATAATCGCTTTAAAGTATCATTATTAAATCAACTTTATGATCTAAAGGAGGTCTATTTAAACTATGAATTTCTCAAATGATTTAACCCAAACCTTAACTCAAAATACCGCAATATTAATTGACGAGCACTTTATCTATTCTGATTTAAAAAACGCTGCGGATTCTCTTTTTGATTTTTTTGAAGAGATAAGTCAACTCGATGTCAATGCTCTTAAGCACAATGATGCTATCTACCTGAGCAGTGGTAAGGCGATTGGGCCTTATTGGGCTGGAAGATGTGTGACCGAATTTATGCGCACGAGACAGTTCTTAAGAGGTATATATAATGGCATTCAAGATTTACAAAAGCGGTTTCCAAATGAAATCATACATATATTATATGCTGGAACCGGACCTTTCGGGACATTGATAATGCCACTTACAACTCTTTTTAAACCATCTGAAATTCAAATTACCTGCCTAGAAATCAATCCAGAAAGTATCACCTGTTTACATCGTGTCATTGCAGCTTTACACGTTGAAGATTACATCAGAGACATTGTACACTGTGATGCTACCAAGTATAAAAATACGACAGATCAAGCCATACATATGGTCATTACGGAAACCATGCTCAACGGTCTTCAAAATGAACCACAGGTAGCCATCACCCGAAACTTAGTGCCTCAGATGCTTCCTAATGGTATTTTAATTCCTCAGAATATTTCAGTTACACTTAATCTGGTTGATAAAAAAGCTGAAACAGATCGCCTTTTTGCAGGAAACACTAATCATGTTCCTTTTTTCAAAGAAATTATCAGCTTGATTGAACTCAATAAAGAGACTTGTACGAATCCAGATCTCTATCGACATATTGAAGTGAATTTAACGGCACCCGCTGAACCGCGTTTTAACAGAGTCAGCCTTTTTACAACCATTCAAGTTTATGAAGAACATATTATTGGTCACAACGCATGTTCATTAACGCTACCTATAGACTTAAAAGCATTAACGCAAACCACATTGCTTGAAAATAAACTGATCTTTAATTATGAATTTAGTGACTGTCCTAAATTCGAATATAAATTGATCTCTTAATAGATGCTCTCATCCAATGATTTCATATTTAGAGTTTTCAAACACATGAATCCCATGTAAAATTAAATAGACCATTAGTAAATAAATGAGGTTACTATGAAATTAACCATACACGATTTAGGATTAATCGATTATGAAAAAGCTTATACATTACAAGAAAATTTACTCTCTAAGGTTCAAAATGGCTCCAATGACCATTTGCTCTTATTAGAACATCCCAAAGTAATCACACTTGGCCTAAATGCAGATGAAAACAATGTTCTCATCACAAAATCCGAACTGAATTCACTTGGATTTCAGGTTATAAAGACACGGCGTGGTGGAGATGTTACTTACCACGGACCTGGTCAATTGGTGGGCTACACGATTTTTAATGTAAAAACCATTCATGGTGGCAGTGTCAAAAAATTTGTCTATAACTTAGAAGAACTCTTTATCCAATTACTCCAGACCCACTATCAGATCACTGCTCAAAGAGATCCCTTAAACTCCGGTGTATTCGTTGGTAATTCTAAGATTCTGGCACTTGGACTCTCTGTAAAAAAAGGCGTTACCATGCATGGCTTCGCACTCAACGTCAACACACATCTTGAAGATTTTGATGTTATTGTCCCTTGCGGACTCAAAAATCGGACTGTGACGAGTATCCGTCAGCAATGTCAAAGGCATATTGATATGTCCACGCTTAAAACTCAAGTTGTTGAAGCTTTTCTATCTGCTTTTAGCTATACTCAATCGGGTCATGAATATTATCTTTAACATAAAAAAGTCTTCATCGAAATGAATCCCATTTCAGTGAAGACTTTTAAATTTTAAGCTAAAATATTAAGTTTGCTCTTTTGAGAATCCATCTGCATTCTCTGATTTGCTATCTGATATTGTCTTAGATAATCTTGCTTCTTAACTTCAGCGATTTGAGTTGCCAAATCCTCCTGGAGATTTGATCTTGAAGCAACTGTATTTTCTTGAGCTATGTTATTAGATCGAACCGTTGATTCAAGTCCAGTACTTTTGCTCCCCATCTTGGAACGCGCTGTACTTATCTTTTCAAGCGCTTGATCGATTTTACCAATATCAAAATCTTTTGTAACATCAAAGTCGGAGATACCTAACCCTTCTAGACTTGTATTCTGAAGCTGCATAGGTGTTCCTTGATTCCCAGTTTGAACCTTGAGCTCACTATCTTGATTAAATAACTTGATCGTATTAAATTCTGTATTTTTAAGAGTATCATTTATAGAACTCTTAAGACCTTCGATTTGTGTTTGGATTGCTTTTTTATCATCCTCAGTCATTATGCCATTCTTAGCTTGGATGGCGAGTTGCTTCATTTCTTGTAATGGATCTGAAGCCGATTGAAGCGCGCCATCAGCAGTTTTAAGGGCATCAATTGCCGTTTGAGCATTTTCTGCTCCTTGATTTAAGCCATTGACTTGAGACGTCATTTTCTGTTCTATGCCAACATTCGCAGGTCTTTTTTGCGCTCCCTGAACCATCGGATTAAATGAACTAGATTCTATTCTCATAACATCACCACACTTTCAAAAAGAATTATAGTCCTTTGTAGTTTATACCCGTTTTTCATTATGTCAACCACTTTTTTTAATACTTTTTTAAAGTGCCTAAGAGACCTCTGGCTAGACTCGTTCCTAAGGACCTGCCAAAAGATGAGAACAAACTCTTGGTTAATTTAGTTAGCATTGAATCTGGTTTACGCCCTCTCTTAGTCTTGTGCTCTGACGTTGATTCACGCCCCACGCCTTGCTTTTCCTGCCTTCTTAGCAACATTTCGTAAGCAGAGTTGCGATCAACAGGGGTATTGTATTTAAGATTGAGTTGTTCATTGGGATAGTAATCACAGGTTTCAATTTTACCTATAAAACTGGATGGCGTGAGCATAACCGCTTCTTCGAAAGGAGAAGGTATCCCATCCTCATTTAACACAGATAAGCTCACTTCACCAACACCGTATTTTTTCATTCTCTCAAGCATTTCTTTAGGAATCATTTGATGTTTTATATCTTTGGCCGTATAAGATCGAATACCATGTTGAATTCGATTTCCAAGTTGCGCTATAATGCTGTCAGGAATATCAGAGGGACTCTGAGATATAAAATAAATACCAACCCCTTTTGACCGAATTAATTTAATTACTTGCTCTATCTTGCTGAGCAAAACTTCTGGAATCCTCTTAAAAATCAAATGAGCTTCATCAAAGAATAAGACCATTTTAGGCACTTCAACTTCACCAACTTCAGGCAATTGCTCGTAAAGTTCAGACAATAACCAAAGTAAAAGCGTTGAATAAAGTTTATCATTTAACACGAGTTTGTTTGCTTCTAGTACATTGATAGTCCCCTTTTCTAAAAATAAATCTTTAAAATCTAAGACACTTTCTCCAAAAAAAACATCTATATCACTGGCGATCAGAGCACGTTGAATTGCACCCATAGATTGTTTATTCAACGTCCCATAGTCCTCTTCAAATGCTTTATTATGATCGTAAAGATATTTTACGAGTTGAGTAAGATCCTTAAAATCCAAAAGCAAAAGAGCTTCATCATCTGCGATTTGATAGATCGTGTGCAGAAGATTGGTTTGGTTTTCATTAAGATTGAGCAATTTTGCCATGAGCATTGGTCCAAAATCCATGACAGTTGTCCTAATCGGAAGGCCACATTCATTATAAATATCCCAATACATTGTATTAAAGGATTTGAAATTAGGCATTTCGAGATCGTGTTTTTCTAAAAAATGTTCTAACCCTGAAGTGCGTTTTCCCACTTCACCAAAACTGTTTAAGTCCCCTTTGACATCTATCAAAAAAACGGTAGATCCGAGTTCTGCCATTTTCTCTGCCAAAAGTTTCAAAGTTACTGTTTTTCCAGTACCTGTGGCACCTGTTATCAAACCGTGCCGTGTTAACATTTCACTATGTAATTCTAAGAATTCGCCAGAATTCTTTTTTGCAACTTGAATTTGCATACATTCACCTCAAGATATATTGTTGTCTTTATATATTTATAATAAAGATTTGCTTAATTCTATCATATTCACTCTTTTTAAGCAAAATCCAATTTTAAAAGGCCTATTTATTGATCAAATCTATATAGGATTGCAAGCTCTCTCGTTTATTGCCATTGATGCCTTCAACAGCTTCTGCAGTCAACATAGAATTTAGGACAGCTTCTTCTGTGGCCTCAACCACCGCT
Organism: uncultured Fusibacter sp.; assembly: GCA_965140735.1. Taxonomy (GTDB): domain Bacteria; phylum Bacillota; class Clostridia; order Peptostreptococcales; family Acidaminobacteraceae; genus Fusibacter_A. The sequence goes on from OZ223306.1 coordinate 1,654,143, forward strand.
CTGAATGCTAAGTCTATTTGATCTTCCATGACAAATGTATAATTCATTAACTTTGTAGATTTTGTGATATCCACTCTGTTAGAAGTAGAGAATCCAATGACAATTTCACCACTACCATGCCCAATATAAGACCCTACTCTTGCAAGGCCATTAACAGCACGCTTACAAATCCGTTTCAGTTGTCTGTCAGACACAGGTAAATCAGTAGCAACAATAATCATACAAGATCCCTTATCCACAGCTATTTCCTCTAATTTATTCTGTCTTAAAGCATCAATACGGCTTCCAACGTTATCACGATTTATTACTAAATCCGCTAATAGCCCATGATTAGATAACACCAGAACTCCCAGTGTATACCTTTCATCTCCGATATTAAAACATCTTGACGCAGACCCAATCCCACCTTTTAGTTGATGACAAGACATCCCACGACCAGCACCTACTGCTCCCTCTGAAAAATCAATTTCAGCATTTTTTATAGCTTCAAGGACTTGATAGGTTTGAATTGATTTGTGCGTAATGGCATTTAAATAGCTATCATTACACTCACCGACCACAGGATTTATCGATTGTATTTCAGCTTCACTGGAAGCAATCATATAGTCAATTATAGCATCTTGAACACGTCCAACAGCCAGTGTATTCGTCAATGCAATGGGTGTTTCAAGTGTTCCTAATTCTTCAATCTGTACCAACCCTGTTGTCTTTCCGAAACCATTAATCACATGAGCAGCTGCAATCATTTTATGTTCAAACAGATCATCTTCTGCTGGTAAAATAACGGTTACACCCGTTTGTACGGCACCACTTTGTAATGTAGCATGTCCTACTTGAATACCCGAAACATCTGTGATTTTATTCAGAGGGCCTCTCTCAAGTGCACCAATTTTTATGTCCATTTCATGTGTTCTTCTTGGATACTCTGATAAAAACAAAAGACGATTTAAGCTATAAACGACTTGTTTCTTGTCAGAAATAACACTCATCAAACTAAAATTATAGCGCTCAACCACCTTGATAGAGGCTTTATTTTGCGCATGGATAATCCCCTCAATTGTGGAGACTATTAAACGTTTAAAAGCAAAGTTCAAAACAAGTTTGACACCTTCGTGTACATAACCTTTATTTTGAAAAGATTCACGGAGTTCATACCCAATTTCGGCTTTATTCTCATCGTAATTAATATTCCAAAGGCATATGGTTCCTATAAGTGTTTCGGTTTCTTTTAACTCAATCCCCCAAAAATACCATTGATAATCTTCATATCCAGCTATAATCTTATTGATAAAATCCTCTGTTTCCTCATGTGTCTCATCAATTTTACGATCAATATACTTAGAAATCTCTAAAGAATGTCGAATCTCATAAAGCGCATTCATATCTTCCTTTTTTAATGCTCTTAATTTTATCCGATAACTTTCAAGCACAAGGCTATGTGGTGGATTTTGTTTAATTAATCGATCCAGTTGCATTTTCCCCTCCAACTTAATTAACTCTACTCTAAACGATTTTAAGGTATAACGCATTAAGGTTCTTTAAGTCATCAAAATCTTAAGCATACGTTCTGTGTTGTTCACAAATTGTTTTGTTGTATTATAATGTTCCGTTTCTTCATACTGGATGCACGCATAGTTTTGATCAATGCTATATATCCTCGCATTTGGATACGCCATCAAAATTGGCGAATGCGTCGCAATAATAAATTGTGAATCTTCAATCACTAAGTCATGCATCCTTGAAAGTAAAGCCATTTGCCTATTAGGAGAAAGTGCAGCCTCAGGTTCATCCAAAATATAGAGTCCTTTTCCACTCAACCTGGTCATGAACAACGTTAAAAAAGATTCCCCATGAGACAATTGATGCAAAGATTTGCCCCCATATGATTGAATCAATTTAGGGCCACCCCCAAATTCTCGATCTAATTCGTCAATATAGGATGCCACATTGTAAAAACTTTCTGCTCTTAGAAAAAAACCGTCTTTAGGACGCTGAATCCCTTTTACAAGTTTAATTTCATTGAATAGAGTTGAATGAGAATTTTCAGTGGCAAAATTAAAATTCTTAGTACCCCCTTCAGGATTGTAGCCAAATGCCACTGCAATAGCTTCTAATATAGTGGATTTCCCACTGCCATTTTCACCAATTAAAAAAGTGACATTCGGATGAAATTCAATAGACTCCAAACTCTGAACTGCTGGCAAATTGTAGGGATACTCATTTCGACTTGTTACATCACTTATATTTTTACTAATTTCACGCAGATATTGTTCATTTCTCTTTAACAACTGTCAGTCTCCTATTTCTCAATTAGCCTATCTCAAAGGGACTTTCCAGTAACGTCACTGTGCCCTTAAGAGGATCAAGCTCTACTTCACACCCTAATGGCAAGAGCCACTTAGGATCTGTATGACCAAAATCGCCACCACTTATGACAACCAACTCGCTCAAGCTGTTTTCAACTGTAAGAATATTCATAATAATCTCATTGAGCGTCTCTATTTCTTCAGATGAATAATCCTTGGGTTTAGCAAATAAAATACCTCTAATATGACTTAATATACCCTGTGTTGCGTAATTTCTAAACATAAATCCAACGTTCATAGGCGTCGGTTTATCCTCAGAGGTTTCAAACAATAGTATTTTATCTGCCCAAAAATCCGGTTTAGGCCAATAGGTTGTCCCTTTTAGAAATTCAAGGACTTCAATATTGCCTCCCCATAGTTTTCCTGTAACGCTTTGATGCCCTTGCAAAGTCATCATGCCCTCATTTGATGTAAATGGCAAACACTCTCCTAATGTCTCGATACACGTCCAATCTTTATACCCCTGTGTGAGCTGAGTATACTTTGGATACACATAAGGACATGTCAGCGCCATTAAAAAAGTCTTTACATGGGTCTGAAATGCCTTTTCAAACGATTTGAATTGTGCAAATCCTGCCATAATAGAGGGGCCATGTATTGTAGGTAACCCTTGACTGCTCAAATAGCTTAAAAATGTGGTGGCATCTGAAAAGCCCATGATCATTTTGGGATTAGCTTTAATCACTTCTAGGTCCAAAAAGGGTAGTATTCTCACCGATTCGTACCCTCCTATTGAACAAATAATGCCATCAATCCGCTCGTCTTTAAAGGCATCGTTGATATCTTTTGCTCTGATTTCAGGATGTTCATATAACATTTTGCGATCCATCCGTGCTGATGGCATTTCCACTGTTTCGACTCCTAATGCATCCATCACATTTTGAAGCCCTAATTCATAAATTTCTGGAAATAAATTAGGCAATGCCGATGAAGGTGATATAACTGCTATTCTTGATCCTTTTTTAAGCTTTCTCAGTTTTAAAGACTCCATTTTTCCTCCCATTTAGATATATGATAATTGTAGTTGTACTCTAAAAGCTCTCTTCTATAATTCTATTTTGAGTCTATAGCATATATTATATCTATTAACTCTCTTACTATTTAGATTTTAACGTAGAAACCATCGGGGATTCATCAGATAAATCTATTTCAATCATTCGATCTACAAATCTCTCAAATACATCCAGAAGACTCTCCAGTGTATCCAGATCTTTAATAAGACCCGTCGCTTGATAAAGGAGGATACTTTCGTCTTGACGCTTTAAGCATTTGTCTTTCAATTTGACTTCAATTGCAATTGGTTTTCCCATAAGTAAAAGTTGTTTTAACTTATAATCGGCTAATAGATGTCTAATCTTGTCCTCATCGTTCCCTTTAATCACAAAACGCTGATCAAATTCATCATCTCCAATTAAAATATCTTGCATGCCGAACATCTTACCGATACTGCTGAAAAAACCTTCATGGTAAAGCTTAAAACTCAACCGATCTGGATTTTTAAAGAGAGCTCTTATCTGCGTGCTTACAATAGGCGTGTTGCCAACCATAGTGGTATAGCTCTCAAGCAAGATACTTGAGTTCTTGTACTTGAACATGACATTTTCACTTTTAGTAAATGTCCCTTTTTCGTAGACGCCATTTCTTTTTCGTCCGAGCTCTTCCCATGAGCTTTTTTTATTTCTCATTTGAATACCTTATCGCCCTTTCTCTATTGATGATCCTTTAGAGGTTTGCTTATCGGATTATTTAACTGCTTGCTTACATAGGCTAATAGATGAGGTTGTATCTCGGGATATGTCATATCATCTGGCAAGTCATCAAATCCCTTAAAACACTCTATTTCATGGTCAAAATTTAATTGAAGGTGTTTGATTTGAGCATAGTATAACCGACCGTGACTTTCATCCCCACCTCTAGTGACACTATAATCACTTATAGGGACAAGTGTAAATTCATCTGCCGTACTCTCTTCTATAAGTTCCCTTCTTGCAGCTTCATCAGGAGACTCCCCCGGCTCTATATGCCCTCCTGGGATTTCCCATGTGCTTCTTTCTCTATGTTTAACATACAACCACTGATCCCTATATCTGGATACAATAACGACGTACTTTAAATGTGAAGTTTCTTTTTCACAACTTATAAATTTAATTTTCATACACACGATTGCTCCTTATTATTATTTTAAAGCCCATTCATAAGCTTAAGTCAATCATAACTTTTTGAGCACAGAATAACCATTAAAAAACCATTAAATAAAAAGCCATATAATGTTAGAAAAAGAGCGTATCTCTGGTAAAGATACGCTCTTATCGGGGTTTTAAGGATTCTATTTTTCACTTAAAGGCCTTAAATTTATTTTCAAAATAGACCTGCTCAGAGCCTATTGAAAATACAATATGAATCTACATTTCTTGTTTTATACAAATGCTATGGGCGTTCAATGAGTAGTGAAGTCCCCATACCACCACCAATACAAAGTGTTGCAAGCCCTTTTTTGGCCTCTCTTTTTTGCATTTCGTGTAATAAAGTTACCAGTATTCTAGCACCACTTGCACCCACTGGATGCCCTAAAGCAATAGCACCACCATTAACATTTACAATTTCAGGATTGATTTTCAAATCCTTTACAACGGCTAAAGATTGTGCTGCAAAAGCTTCGTTTGCCTCTACAAGTTCTATATCCTCAATTTTCCAGTCAGCTTCTTTTAATGCTGTCAATGTCGCAGGTACTGGTCCATATCCCATAATAGACGGATCGACGCCCTTGGTCCCATAACCTTTTATTTCAGCAAGATATGACAGTCCAAGTGCGTTCGCTTTCGCCTTACTCATGACGATAAGCATCGCTGCACCATCATTAATCCCTGATGCATTTCCTGCTGTAACAGTGCCCTCTTTTTTAAATGCTGGTTTTAACTTTTGAAGGGCTTCAAAAGTCGTTCCATATCGGATATACTCGTCATCTGTCACAATCGTTGGTTCTCCTCTCCTAGAAGGAATTTCAACTGTGACAATTTCATCTTTAAATCGACCCGATTTTTGCGCTTTTTCTGCTTTATTTTGACTTGCAGCGGCAAAGTGGTCTTGCATCTCTCTTGTCAATGACCATTGCTCTGCAATATTTTCAGCAGTAATACCCATATGATAATCGTTGAATGCATCTGTAAGTGCATCCTTGATCATATGATCTACCATTTCGTAGTGACCCATCTTTTGCCCCCAACGATTTGAAGGGGATAAATAAGGCGCATTTGACATGCTTTCAGTACCGCCACACATGATGACATCAGCGCCACCAGATGCAATGATTTGTGCCGCAAGACTCACACTTCTAAGACCAGAGCCACATAAGATGTTAATCGACATGGCTGGCACTTCCACAGGCACACCTGCATGAACAGATACCTGTCTCGCCACATTTTGTCCACAGCCAGCACTTAAAATGTTGCCGACTAATACCTCATCAATTTGATTCGGTTCAATGCCAGCACGTTTAATAGCTTCTTTTGCTGCTATAGTTCCAAGATCTACGGCACTCAATGTTTTGAGTGCGCCGCCATAAGCACCAACTGGTGTTCTTACAGCAGATACGATTACAACGTCTCTCATTTCAGGCCTCCTATAATCTAAGACCACCGTTAACAGAAAGATTATGTCCTGTTACAAACGATGATTCATCACTCGCAAGGAATAAGCAAGCATTCGCAATTTCTTGAGGTTCGCCTAATCTGCCAAGCATTGTCTTTGCTCTGATTGGATCTAGAACCTTGTCAGGTACCGTTTTCATCATTTCAGTATTCACATAGCCAGGTGCCACTGAGTTAACTCTTACTGCTGCACCTTTTCTTGAAAATTCTTTGGCCCATGTTTTCGCCATACCGATAACACCAGCCTTAGTTGCAGCATAATTGGTTTGACCAACATTGCCATACTCTCCCACAACAGAAGCAATGTTGATGATACTGCCTTGTCCCTTTGCCATCATATGAGGCCCTATTACTTGTGCCATGTTAAAGACGCCTTTCAGGTTAACATCAATAACAAGATCCCACATTTCTTCTGTCATTTTATTGATTAAGCCATCTCTTGTGATACCTGCATTATTCACAAGAATATCTATTTTACCGTACTCAGCAACCGCCCAGTTAAAAAACTCAACAATTGCGTTTCTATCTGTTACATTAAGCGCATAACCTTTTATATGTTCAGACTCAAAAGTAGCTTCTTGCATATCCACTGCAATTACTTTTGCCCCTTCTTTTTCAAATGTTTCGCTGATAGCTCTTCCGATGCCTTGTGCACCACCAGTCACAACAGCTACTTTACCTTGTAATCTCATTACGCCTCCAAAGTTATAGATTTAGACCCATCGGTCCTTCATTAAAAATTCGACTGTCCATTTCTTTCAAATTTTCTGAAATTGCTGGTTTAAAATGCATTTGATCAATAACATCCTTTTGTAGATCAATACCTGGTGCAATTTCAGTTAAAGTCAATCCTTTTTCTGAGAGTTCGAAAACAGCTCTTTCAGTGACATAAATAACGGGTTGACCAATTTCATAAGCATACTCACCAGAGAAAGTAACCTGCTCGACTTCATTTAAAAACTTCTTGGATTTGCCTTCATTTAAAATTGTTAACTTGCCTGCTTTAACTTCTAACTTTAAGCCGCCTGCTGTAAAGGTACCACAGTAAACCACTTTTTTTGCATTTTGAGATATATTGATGAAACCGCCACAACCAGCTACTTTAGGTCCAAATTTTGAGACGTTGACGTTGCCTTTAGGATCACATTGCGCAAGTCCTAAGAAAGTCACATCTAACCCACCACCATCATAAAAATCAAATTGATAAGGTTGATCAATAATCATATCTGGATTAATTGCCGCACCAAAACTTAGGCCACCGGCAGGAATACCACCAATAGTACCCGCCTCTGTTGTCAAAATTAAACCTTGAATATTTTCCTCATTAGCCACCATGGAAACGCCTTCAGGTATCCCAATACCAAGATTCATAATAGCGTTTTCTTTAAGTTCCATAGCCGCTCTTCTTGCAATCACTTTACGCTCATTCAGAACCATTGATGGAATACTCTGAACAGGCACTTTAATGTCTTGACTGTAAGATGGATTATATTGTTCTGCAAAAGTTTGCATGTGTTCCTGTTGCTCTGCCTCAACAATTGCATCTACATAAATGCCTGGAATTTTGACCATTTTAGAATTAATCGAACCATCCTTTATAATCTTCTCTACTTGAAGAATGACCTTGCCACCAGAGTTTTTAACGGCCTGTGCCATAGAGAGCATTTCTAAGCTTAAGCATTCTTTTTCAAAGGTGCAGTTTCCAAAACTGTCTGCATAAGTTCCTCTGATAAAAGCAACATCGATTGGAAAGGCCTTATAAAAAAGCCAATCCTCGTTATTTATAGTCATAAGTTCAACAAGTTCTTCTTTCGTTCTACCATTGATTTTGCCACCCTCTAGTCGTGGATCAACAAAAGTTTTAAGCCCTACTTTAGAAATAACACCTGGCTTACCACCAGCGATTACTCTAAACAGGTGAGAGATAACACCCTGTGGAAAATTGTATGCATCGATGTGTTCATCTAGTGCTAGTTTGCCAAGTTTTGGCGCTAGTCCCCAGTGCCCACCGACTACTTTTTTCACAAGTCCTACATGTCCAAAGTGATTTAAACCTCGATCTTTACCATCGCCTTGTCCTGCTGCATAAACCAAAGTTAAATCCTTAGGGTGTCCATTCTTAATAAATGCGTCTTCCACACCTCTACTCAGTGCTTCTGGGTGCATATTACCTACGAATCCTCCAGTAACTAATGTTGAACCATCTTGGATGAGCGCAATTGCGTCTTCAAGTGACATCACTTTATTCATGTGCACCTCCTTATACGATTCCAGTTACAAGATAGAATATTGATACAACAAAGACAGCGATCAACGGGATCACAGCAGTCATTGCTGCAATATCAAAGTAACTTTCTTTATGGTTGAGTTTACAAACGGATAACAATGTAATGACAGCACCACAGTGTGGCATTGTATCAAGTCCACCAGATGCCATAAGCATAATTCTGTGAAGTGCTTGTGGATTTATACCCATTGCTAAAAAATCTTTTGATAGTACTTCAAGTGCTATCGCAGTACCACCTGATGATGAACCAACAATTCCAGCCAGCAATGTCGTTGAAATCGCCACTTTAAATATAGATGGAATTGCAAGTGCAACGATACCAAGTTTTACAGTTGTAAAAGCTGTTAATGATTTGATTACACCACCGTAACCAACTTCAGAACCTGTATTAAATATTGGCAACAACGATCCAATCGCACCATCAAAAATAATTTTATTGGTATTTACTAGGAATTTTCTAAGTGCAATCAATATAAAGATGATTGAAATAGAAAGGCCTAAAACAACTGGCCAAGTCCCATTAATTTTTGAACCTGCTGCTTCATATGAAGCAATAATAGCTGGATTTGCAAAATAGATCTTTGTAAATACAAAGTTGAGTATGAAAACCATGATAATTGGTGTCGCAGATACACCTATTCCCGGTAGATTACTGCTGAGTTCTTGTAAACCTTCGTTTTCATGCTCGCCATAACCTTCTCCAGCAGCTTTAGCTTTTGCTGCTCTTCTGTTGAGCCACCAAAGCCCACCGAAAAACATAATAGCACTTCCAATTATACCTAAGACTGGCCCAGCATAAATATCAGTTCCAAAATAAACGGTTGGCATCGTGTTAAGGTACTGTGGTGAACCAGGTAGTGCTGTCATTGTAAACGTAAATGCACCAAGTGCAATTGCCGCTGGTAATAATCTTTTGGGAATATCAGCTTCTCTTAAAAGCATTGCGCCTATTGGATACATTGCAAATACAACTACAAATAGAGATACACCACCATAAGTTAAAAGTGAAGTGGCTACAACCACTGCTGCAATCGCATGTTTCTTACCAAATTTTTCAGAAATAAAATGTGCAATTGAAGTTGCTGCTCCAGTTACACCCATTAACTTTCCAAAAATTGCGCCTGATAAAAATACTGGAAAATAAGCTTGAATATAACCTGCTGCTGCAGGCATAAAAATATTTGATAAAGCATGTAGAGCTGGTATCTCACCCGACAGAAGTGCCGCAATCATTGCTAAGATTGGTGCTAATACAAGTACTGTTACGCCCCTATATGCAAAGTACATAAGAGAAAATAAGGTCAATAATATCGCTAATACACCTAACATCTTTGTCCCCCTAAAAATTTAATAGAAAATTTAAATGCCAACAACTAATTTAATGAGCTCGTAAAAAGTGTATGCAAATGCCACAACAGCAATTGCATAGAGGCTATAAAATACCCCTAGTGTGAAGTGTTTACTTTTTTCATATGCATCCACATGTTTAGGATGCATTTTTTCTTTGAGATGATCCTTAGAATCTTTAATAACATTTGAAATCAGTACCACAAGCATCATTATAAGTCCCAATAAAATCATCAAATACAGAAATCCTAAATGTGCACCTGAGACTTTTTCAATGATGGAAATAATTGAACTCATGAAGACCATCGGTATAAAAAATTGATCCCATTTGAAGACACGATATTCATTTTGATAAGTCTCTGAAATCAGAATTCTCACTAACAAAACCACTAAATGCATATACTTATAGCTTTGTGGATAATAAATTTGTTGTCCGATCGTAAACAACAAAAGGCCTTGATAGATTAAATTAAACACCAACGGTTTTTTTAAGCCGCGCATCATATGTGTTAAGTCTCCCATAGAAAATTCACCTCCACCTTACATAAACGCAAAACACATGCCAAAATTTTGAGCACATAAAAATGCATAATCGTTTAAAATTGTTCATATTTAGAGCAATAAATAGATCTTTTATTGTTATTTTGAATTAAAAATTAAGAAAAGCGTAAATCATACTTTACACTTTTTAAGTGACCTCACTCTATATGTCAAGTTTTAGTGACACAATAGATGAAGCACTTAAATCTGTAAATATTTATTTACACTTTTCTAATATTCAATGATTATTTTTTTATTTCAAATCATATTTTTCTAACTTTGTATGGAGTGCCATCCTTGAAATACCTAGATCCCCTGCGGTTTTCGTCTTATTGCCTTTAAAATAGATTAATCTCTCAAGTAATAATTTTTTTTCATAGATTTCCATCATATACTTAAGAGGTTCCCCAGTATAATCTAATTCACTTGTCTTTAAAAAGGCAGGCAAATGATAGGGTTGAATAAAATCATCACCTTCCATGATATTGTAGGCTCTCTCAATAATATTTCTAAGTTCTCTAATGTTACCTTGCCATTGATAGTTCGAAAGTAAGAACTGTGCCTTTTCTGAAACCCCTCTTACTTTCCCATGATCTTGCTGGTTGAGTTGATCGATAAAATGCTTACTCAGTAGCATCACATCTTCTTTACGGTCTCTAAGCGGTGGTATGGTCAGATTGATGACATTTAACCGATAGTATAGATCTTCTCTAAACTGTTTTTCTTGAACCATCTCTTTTAGATTTCTATTAGTTGCAGCAATTATTCTCACATCAATCTGTTTGGGTCTATTAGAGCCCACACGTTCCACTTCACCTTCCTGTAAGACTCTCAGTATTTTAGCCTGCATTTGCAATGGCATGTCTCCTATTTCATCTAAAAATATCGTTCCCAGATCAGCCAATTCAAATTTACCAATACGCCCATTTTTATCGGCACCTGTAAAAGCGCCTTTTTCATAACCAAAGAGCTCTGATTCCAATAACTGTTCTGGAATAGCAGCACAATTCACAGAAATAAAAGGCATGTCATGGCGATTACTTGCTTGATGAATAGCATGAGCAAACAGTTCCTTACCGGTTCCACTCTCCCCTTGTATGAGTACATTTGACTTCGTATGCGCTATTTTTTTAGCCTGATGTTTTAATTTATTCATTTGATCATTAGAAGTTATAATTTGATCAAAAGTATATTTTGCTTTATGGATACTGCTGATTTCTGATCTTAAATTTCTAAGCTCCTGTTCTATTTTTGTATATTTTTTATTGATATTATGAAGTTCCGATACATTTCTAAAAATAACTTTTCCAATTGCACCAGCCTGCTTGCCATCCACATAATATGGAATTCTAGTGGCTACCATGTAGTCACCACGAATCTCTTGGAAATCATTAATTTCAGGAACCCCTGTTTGAGCGACGATATGCATCCTTGTATTGGGAATAACTTGAGTCACGTGTTTGCCAATCACCTCGTCATCTTCAAGGCCTAGAAAACGCTTATATGCATTGGATATCATTGTGATATGTCCATTTAGGTCTACAACTAGAATGCCATCATAAGCCAGTTCTAATATAGACTTCAAAATAACCATTTCGCTTCGGTCTGCTTCAAGTTTTTCATTTAAAGCTTCATACTTGGTCACATCATCAAATATAGCAATTGCACCAACTGGTTTTCCTTCTTCAAAGACTGGAATCCTAGAAGTGATACAATGTTTGCCATTGACTTCAATACTGACATCGCGGTCCATCGTAAGCCTTTTAAATGTGTCTATTAATTTAGACTCGCTATAGACCTCTAGTATAGGCTTATCTAGAGCCTGCTCAAGCGGGATATTTAAGAGTTGAAGTGCCCTCTCATTGATGTTCTTAACGATGCCTTCATGATCTACTAAAATGATAGCATTTTTAATTTCTTCGAATACTTTTTGATTTTCTAAAACACAATTAAAAAAATTATTCAAAATAACCCCTCATTTCTGACTGCTTGTTTTAATCTCCATAATACTATTTTACGCAAATTCGATACCAAAGTTAATTCTATTATAAAGGAAAATGCATTAAAAAAGAATCGATCCACAGAACGATTCTTTAAGCATCTAAACATTTTTAATGAAATCTGTCTTTGCCTGCTTGCAATCCGCCTTCTGGAAATCCCTTCATATCGTAGGACTCTTATTCTAACTCAACTTCCCCCTAAAAATACGATGATCCATTGAATTATCAAACAGAGAAATGTAAATTTATATTGACATACTATTTAAATATCTCTATAATAAAACGATGCATAAATTTGCAAGCTAATTATTAGCATGCAAACCTATGCAAAATAGAGTTGAGCACAATATTAGGAGGTTATATGGATCGAAGTTTTCACTACTTGATTATGATCAATCATGCATTGTTTCAAAAACGTGCACTAGAGGCATTGACAGCAATAGGATTAACCCCTGGGCAACCAAAGGTATTAGATTATCTAAGACAACATAATGGACGTATGCAAAAGGAAGTTGCACATGGTTGTCAAATTGATCCTGCAACACTAACAGGTATTTTAGCACGTATGGAAGAGAAGGGACTTGTTGAGCGACGAATGCTCAATGGCAATAGAAGGTCAAGCTATGTTTATCTAACAGATCTAGGTAAAGAAAAGAGCGATAAAGTATCTGAAGTATTTCTTGAAGTAGAGGCAGCAATATTTAAGGGCATCAGCGAAAATGATAGAAAACAGTTTATGGAAGTTTTTCATAAGATAAGCTGCAACATGACAATTCAAAAGGAGCTAAAATGAGTAAAAAAGAATTAACTAAGCGATGCTTGGTATTTGGATTAGGACTACTTATAAGTTCATTTGGTGTGGCTTTTATAACAAAAGCTGCACTTGGAACATCTCCAATTTCAAGTATTCCATATACTTTGAGTTTAGGATTTAAACCAACTTTAGGAGACTTTACCCTCTACATGAGCATCATTTTAATCATCCTTCAGATGATTTTATTACGCAAAAAATTTCCGAAAATTTATTGGTTACAAATTCCTGTATCCATCCTATTTTCATTTTTTATAGATCTGTCCATGAACATGCTTGGATTCATGGATAACAGCAGCTATTGGATAAGTTTTATTTATTTGATTTTAGGGTGCTTTATACTGGGAAGTGGCATTTATTTAGAAGTTGTCGCTAATGTAGTGATGTTGCCAGGGGAATCCTTTGTAAATGCAGTATCAATCACCTTTAATAAAGAGTTTGGAAAGACAAAAATGGCGTTTGATGTATCTATGACTATCATAGCGACTATTCTTGGGCTAATTATGTTTCAAAAGCTTGCGGGTGTGCGTGAGGGCACATTTATCGCCTCAATTTTGGTGGGTGCAACTGCAAGATTTTTAATGAGAAAAGTACATTTTATAGAACCCTTTTTTGAAGATAAGAAACGTACAGTTGATGGTTTTAGTAATTCTAGAATTAAAGATAATATTGTAATTACCATTGGGAGAGAATATGGAAGTGGTGGCAGAGAAATTGCTTCAAAATTAGCTGAAAGTTTAGGATTTGAATATTATGATAAAAACATCATTACAATGGCGGTGGCAGAAAGTCATTTGTCAGAAAAGTATATAGAAGTTAAAGAACAGACTATGGCAAATAGTTTACTATATGACTTATTTTCTCAATATAAAGCTGTGAATGAGAAAGAAACTGAACTCGATAAACTCTATGAGGTAGAGTCAAAAATTATTAAAGAAGCTGCAGAAAAGGGAAATTGTGTGATCGTTGGAAGATGCGCAGATCATATTTTGAGGGATGCAACACATTGTTATAAGGTATTTATCTCTGCAAAAGATGACTATAAAGTTACTCAAATTATGAAAAAAGAAAAGCTAGACAAAGCCACAGCAACAAAACATATGCTTGAAATTAATAAAAAGAGATTTAAACATTATCGTTATTACACGGGTAAAGTATGGGGTCTTTCCAAAAATTACAATCTTTGCTTAGACGTATCGACATTAAGTGTTGATGCAGTAGTGACCTTGATTAAATCATATATTCAATTGGAAAATAACACCTCTATATAAAGATTAAAAACACTTATAACATTGACTATCTTACACAATACGGTATAATATTATTGGCATACGCCATTTTAAGGAGGCTTAATTATGGAAAAAGAAAGTCCAAATCAATTTAGTAATATTAAGAATATTATAGGTATTATGAGTGGTAAAGGCGGTGTTGGTAAATCATCCGTTACAGCACTTACTGCAATTACCCTAAGAGAACAGGGCTACAATGTGGGGATCTTAGATGCAGATATAACAGGACCATCTATCCCAAAAGTTTTTGGTATTAATCAAAAGAAAGCTGTGGGTACCCCAGTTGGTGTAGAACCCGTTATTTCATCTACAGGTATAAAAATTATGAGTGTCAATCTTATTCTAGACAACGAAGATGAACCTGTCGTTTGGAGAGGTCCAATTATCTCAAATGCTGTAAAACAATTCTATACAGATGTTATTTGGGGAGATCTTGATTATTTATTAATTGATCTGCCACCAGGCACTGGAGATGTTCCTTTAACCGTTATGCAGTCTTTAGCAATAGACGGTATTATAATCGTCTCAACGCCTCAAGATCTGGTTAAAATGGTGGTTAATAAATCAATGAAAATGGTTAAAATGCTTCATACGCCTATTATAGGTATCATAGAGAACATGAGTTACTTCATTTGCCCTTCTTGTGATGAAAAGCATAAGATATTTGGAGAGAGCAAAGTCAGAGATGCTGCGAAAGACATGGGAGCACATTTTATTTCCGAAATTCCTATGGATCCACTATTAGTTGAACTCTCAGATGAAGGCAAAATTGAACTCTATACCAAACATAACTTCACTTTTTCAGATGCATTTCAAAAGGAAATTAATAAAGCATTAACTCAATTTGAAGCAAGTAAGGTTGTTGTCCCTTCTGCCTTTAATATGGTTTAACAGTCCAATTATAAATTAAAGAGTCCGCATGGGACTCTTTTTTTATTAGAACAACAAGATTTGAACCGAAAGCTGTGATGAGGGGTGTTCAACTCAAACAGCGTCATTGAAAATTTATCTTTATTTAGAACGTCAAAATCAATTTCACATAAACAATCTCCCCTATACTGCATCGTGTACTTCCAGTAAACGACGTTATAGGGGAGATAATTGCATACTTCTTATTTTTATACCTTTAAAGCTTAAACTATCTTTTATAATAGAAAAAAGTCTTATTGGATTCAAAGTTATAGCGTTGTGGTTGAATAATCTGTTCTGTACTCCCCACGAAGAAATAACCATCACTCACAAGAGAATCATAGAACTTTTTATACATTTCATCTTTGGCTTCTTCTGTGAAATAAATCATAACGTTTCTACAGATAATCATATCAAAACCCTTTGGATAAGGATCTCTTAATAGGTTCATCTTCTTAAATTCAACACATTTTTTAATTTCATCCTTAATTCTATACGATTTGCCCACAATTTCAAAATACCTATCTACGTATTGCTTAGGCACGTTTTTAATACTCTTCTCTGAATAAATACCCATTTGAGCTTTCGCAAGTGCTTCATCATCAAAGTCGACTGCAAATATCTTAATATCTTTTAGTGGCATAAACTCACTGAGACACATGACAAGCGAATAAGGTTCTTCACCAGTTGAGCATGCGGCTGACCAAATTTTAGGTCTTTTATTTCTTTTTAAAATTGCTGGGAAAACATCTTCACGCAAGGTTTCCCATTGACTTGGATTTCTATAAAACTCAGATACATTTATCGTTAAATAGGTGATAAATTCATCAAAAGACTCTTTATCTGTGTCGATCAACTTAAAATATGAGTCAAAATCTCCAAGACCATGTCTAGTAATTAAAGACTCAATGCGTCTTTTCATCTGTCTTTCTTTATAAAGTGTCAAATCGAGTTTGGTTTTATTAAAAACACGTTCTTTAAACTTTTCATAGCCTTCCATATAAATCTCCTTTTAGTAATCATTCTCTTTTGTATTTATATCCACATATAGGCTTTTAAATCACAAACAATCATCTCAGCCCATGACAGTAACTATAAAAAAAAGCCGATGAAATTAAATTCATCGGCTTTGTGTTCTTATTCCTGTTCAGCTTCTTCCTGAATTAGATCATTTACTGCCTTCATCGAAAGTTTAACTTTCTTTTCATCAGCAATATACTCTAATATTCTCACTTCAACCGTTTGATTAATTTTAAGAACATCGCTTGGTTTCTCAACATGCTCTTTAGCAATATGAGAAACGTGAACTAATCCTTCGATACCTGGTTCAAGTTCAACAAAAGCACCAAAATCAGTAAGATTCACAACTCTACCTTCATAGATGCCATCTACTTCATATCTATCAGCAAATGTTGCCCATGGCTCTTGGCTAAGTTGTTTGATACTTAATGAAATTTTATTTTCTTCTTTGTTAGCATCAATAATTTTAACATCAATTGTATCGCCAACATTTACAAAATCATTTACTGGTTTAATTCTACCCCAGCTCATCTCAGTTACATGGACAAGTCCATCCATACCACCGATATCAACAAAAGCACCAAAGTTTGTAATTCTTTTTACTTCACCTTTTACGATGCTTCCAATTTCAATTGTCTTCCAAAACTCTTCTCTCATTGCTTGTTTTTCTAAAATAGCAAACTCTTTATGAGAAAAAACAGCTCTTCTTTTTTGTTTGTTGATTTCGATAACTTTTACTTTGAGTTCTTGACCAATATATGGTCTTAAGTTCTTAACAAATCTGTCAGATAATTGAGAAGCCGGAACGAATCCTCTAATTTCTTTAAAGAATGCAATCAATCCGCCGTTAACAGCGTCTGTGATCTTTACAGTGATTTCAGCGTCTTTTTCATGTAATGCTTCAAGTTCGCCCCAATCTTTGTCTACGTTTACTTTTCTAAGTGATAATAAAATGTTACCTTCACCATTATCATGGTTTACGATGAATACGTCTAACTCTTGTCCTACTTTAAAATTACTTTCAATATCAAAGTTTGGATCTGCAGACACTTCATTTCTAGGAATTACGCCGTCAGATTTATAACCGATGTTTACGATTACTACATCAGTATTAACTTGAATTATGCTTCCTTTAACAACTGACCCTCTTCTTGGAATTCTCAATGATTCTTCGATTTGCTCCATCATCTCAGCCATTGAATTATGATTTTCCATCAAAAAATACCTCGCCTTCATTTTCTATTTTAAGAATGACCGATTCAACAATCCAGTCTGGTGTTGAAGCACCTGCTGCAATACCAATTTTTGTATCGCCTTTAAACATAGATACATCTACTAAATCATTCTTAGTTTCAATGTGAATCGTTGTAGCATTCTTGCTACATATTTCTACTAACTTTCTCGTATTCGAACTGTGCTTTCCACCAATCACAAACATAAAATCCACATTTTTTGAGAGTTCAATACAAGCATTTTGTCTTTCTTCTGTTGCCAAACAAATTGTATTATGAATAATAACATTAGATAATTTCTTATTAAATATGTCTGACATTTGATTCCATGTGCTCAATGTAAATGTGGTCTGTGCTACAATACAAAATGGTTCATCAGAAGGGTTTATATTTTCTACATCATGTATCGTATTAATAATTGTAGCACTTTCATTACACCAGCCATTAATACCAAGTACTTCTGGATGGTTCTTATCTCCGACAATAATTATATTATAACCTTTTAAATGATAAGATGAAACTGTATTTTGAATTTTTTTAACATAAGGACACGTTGCATCGAAAATTTCAAAGCCCTGTGCTCTCGCTAAATCATATACAGATTTTGGTGCGCCATGTGAGCGAATAACTAAACGATCACCATCTATTCTATTATCCACGAAATCCGTAAGTTTTTCAATGATTTTTACACCTTTTTCTTCATAATATTCTGTTACTTGATTATTATGAATAATTGGTCCAAGTGTAAACACCCTTTTTTCGCCCTTATTGCTTTCAACAAGGTCATCTAATACCTGAACAGCGCGTTTAACACCATAACAGAAACCAGAATGTTTTGCGATTTGAATGATCATTTCGCCTCCAAATATCACAAGTCAATAAATATTCTACACATTAAAATTCATTATATCATTTTCTGTGCGAATTTACAAGCTTTCTAGTTGATCATTTCCAATAGATTTATAAATATCGTTCATAATCTCCTGAGATAGCTTTTCTAAGGTTTCAGATGCAACCTTTTGATCATAGTAATCTTCTAAAGTGACTGGTTCGTGAAAAATAACTCTTACCTTTGAAAACACTTTAAATGTCGAGTCAATTGTAATTGGTAAAATGGGTGTTTTAGTCCTAATTGCAAACATTGCAACACCAGATTTAACGGGTAAAGGCTCTAAGCCTTTATTTCGAGTTCCTTCTGGGAATAATGCCAAATTATTTTTTTGCTTTAAAACCGTTAATGCAATTTTAATGGCTTTAATATCATTGCCATCACGATCCACAGGAAAGACACCAACTTTATCGAGCACCCAACCTACAATTTTATACTTAAAATTTTCTTTTTTGGACATAAATCTTGCTTGAAGTGGCAAAACAGCTCCTAATAAAAAAGGATCGTGTAGACTAGAATGATTACCACAAATAACATAGTGTTGCTTGTTGTCTATATGCTCCCTACCTATCAATTCAAGCTTAAAAAAAATTTTATAATACAAAAGTGCGCCTTTGCTACATATTGCATAAAAAGTATTCATGTTCTACTCCTAAACTCTTAGCTATGCCCTATTTGATCTTTTCTACATCCGCTAGGATACACTGAACAACATCGTCTATCTTTAAAGAGGTCGTATCAATTAACTTGGCATCCTCCGCTTGTACAAGCGGTGCCGTTTCGCGTTCTTGATCAATTCGATCTCTCGCTTCAATATCTGCAACCATCTCTTCTAGCGTTATATTAAACCCCTTTGCCTTTAAATCTATAATGCGTCTCTTCGCGCGTTCTATAGGTGTTGCCACGAGAAAATATTTGTAAGGTGCATTTGGCAAAACATGTGTTGCGATATCCCTACCGTCCATAACCACTGACTGATTACCCGCTATTTTTTGTTGTAAAGCTACCATTTTAGTTCTTACATAAGCATCCTTAGCGACGTAAGAGACATTTTGAGTGACTTCGGGTGTTCTAATAGCATCAGTGCAATCAACTCCGTTTACACAAATACTGTCAAAAGTGATTTTTAAATCAATTTGATCTACTAAATGCTTCAATGCTTCAGAGTCGTTTAAATCAATGCCCTTATTTATGGCTTCAAAAGTGACTGCTCTATACATTGCACCTGTGTCCAAATAAGTGATATTTAGTCTCTCAGCAACAATCTTTGCCACTGTACTTTTACCTGACCCAGCAGGACCATCAATGGCGATTTGAATAATTTGCATGTACATACCTCTTTGTTATCTATTATTTAAGGCCATCCTCATAAAAAATTTTCAATGACATCAAACGCTGTACTTATAAAAACAAATACCACCTACTTAGGTGGTATTTACTTTAAAATTATATCTTATATCTAATTAAATATCAATCAATGAAATCACTTGATATTATAGACGCCATAATCATCCCAAATGCGTTCAAGCTTTTCAAGATTTTTTTCAACGCCTTCTTTGCGTATGCTGACACCAATGATCAAAGCATTAATTAAACTCATAGGTGCTACAAATGAATCAATAAATGTATTCATATTGTACTTAGCAATTAAACAGTATTTAACTTTTTCATAAAGTGGCGAATTCATCCCATCAGTTATTCCAATAATAATTGCTCTCTTTTTGATTGCATAGTTAACACAATCGTAAGTTCTCTTAGAATAGCGCGGGAAAGAAAGCACAATCATGACATCGTCCTCTGATAAGTTCAAAAGTTGATCATACACATCTTGCGCAGATTCTTGAATAATATGAATTTCTGGCAATATAAAATTTAGATAAAATCCTAAATAATTAGCCAACACAGATGAACTCCTAAGCCCCAGTATATAAACTTTCCTCGCACTGATAATTTCATCAATGACCCTATCAATAAGATCATAATCAAATTGATCAATTGTTTGTCTAATATGATCCATATCGTTGATCATAATTTTAGTTAAATACTCTGCTTCTTGATGTTCTTTGGAGAGTTCAAATCGCTGTACTGTTGTAAGCTTTGTTTTAATCGTCTCCTGAAGCTCTTTCTGTAATTGAGGGTAACCCTCGTACCCTATAGCATTGGCAAAACGGACCACTGTTGACTCACTAATATTGACGTTTTTACCTAGGGTAGACGCAGTCATGAAAGCTACTTTATCATAGTTTTCAAGTATATAATCTGCAATCTTTTTGTGACTTTTACTAAGTGTTAAATATCTTTGCCTAATGCGTCCTAATAAGTCTGAATTACTCATCAAATCACCTTTTACATTTGATTTGCCAGTTCATAACCTTTCTGTAAAGCGAGTTTATTCAAGTCTTCTGTTCCTTTTGGAATTCTAGATAGAATTGCTGCTTCAAGACTTTCAGCACTTACAATACCTGTTAAACCAACAATTAAACCCAAAGCAACGATATTAGCAACAATTTCTTTACCAACAGCTGTCTTAGCTGTTTCAAGGATTGGAACACTAATAATTTTTTTTGCTTTAAGACCTGTAGGCAACTCAATTGAGTCGTCAACAATGATAGTTCCATCTTCAGAAATATCTTTAATATATTTGTCACTTGCAACTTGTGTTAAAGCCAATGACATATTTGGTAATGTAACTTTTGGAAAATCTATAACGCTATCGCTGATAATAACTTCTGCTTTACTTGCTCCGCCCCTAGCTTCTGGACCATAGCTCTGAGTTTGAATGGCATTTTTATTGTCTCTTAATGCTGCCTCTGCTAATATTATACCCGCTGTTATGAGTCCTTGTCCACCAGAACCCGATAATCTTAACTCTAATTGACTATTCATCTCACATATCTCCTTTAATTATACACTATTTTTTGAGTCTTTCGATAATACCATCGTAAAGTTCTGTGTATTCAGGTTCGATTTTATTGACGAATTCACCCATTAAGAATTTGCCTTCTACTTTTTCAGGTGGTAATTTTTCTGCTACCTTACGATCTACAAAACTATCTTTAAGGAAGTTCATCATATCCACAACAGAACCTTTTTTATTTTTTCTACCATAATAGGTTGGACAAATTGAAATTGCTTCAACAAGTGAGAAACCTTTATGTTTTATTGCAGCTTCAATATTTTTTTGCATTTGATTCACATGATACACAGTTGTCTTAGCAGTATAAGTCGCACCTGCACCACCCGCCAATTCTGTGATGTCAAAAGGTCTATCAATATTGCCATAAGGCGCAGTAGTCCCTTTATCATTTGTAGGTGTTGTTGGTGAATACTGACCACCTGTCATACCATAAATATTATTATTAAAACAAATTGTTGTAATGTTGATATTTCTTCTAGAAGCATGGATTAAATGATTACCACCAATTGCAGATAAATCACCATCTCCTGCCACAACAATTACTTCAAGCTCTGGATTGGCAAGTTTTACACCTGTTGCAAAAGCAAGAGCTCTACCATGTGTCGTATGAAGTGTATTAAAATCCATATACCCTGGTGCTCTAGATGAACATCCAATTCCGGAAACAATACAAACTTTATCTTTATCAAGTCCTAAATTTTCAATAGCTCTTCCCATTGCTGCCATGATGATCCCATGACCACAACCTGGACACCAAATGTGTGGTAGCTTATCAACTCTAAAATAATTCTCTGCTAATGGACTATTCATTATAATACCTCCCTAAAAGATAGGATTAATTCTTCTGGTGTAATAATCTCACCATTTGCTTTTCCATAGAATCTCACTGGACATTTACCTTCAACTGATCTTTCCACTTCGAGTTTTAATTGTCCAAAGTTGAGTTCTGTTACTAAAATGTCTTTCACTTTTGCACCAATTTCTTTTATACGTGCTTCTGGGAAAGGCCAAATCGTGATTGGTCTAAATAAACCAACTTTAACGCCTTCTTCACGAAGTTGTTTAACAACTGCTTTAGCAGTTCTTGCAGTTCCGCCATATGCGAAAATCACATGTTCAGCATCTTCCATAAACATTTCTTCATAATCGATGATGTCATCAAGATTGTTCTCGATTTTAGACATCAATCTATTAATTAAAATGTCTGCATTTGCTGTACTATTGCTTGGGAAGCCAGTTTCATCATGCATAAGTCCTGTAACATGATATCTAAAGCCATCACCAAATGATGCCATTTTTGGCACAATATCACCTTCATCAAGTCTATAAGCTTTATAGTCTGATCCAGCTTCTGGTTTTACTCTATTATAAACTTCAACTTCAGATTGCTCTGGAATTTCAATTTTTTCTCTCATATGTCCTGTAATTTCATCAGTTAATAAAATAACAGGTGTTCTGTACTTCTCTGCTAAATTAAATGCTCTTACTGTTAAGTCAAATGTTTCTTTAACTGAATCAGGTGTTAAGCAGATCACAGGATGATCGCCATGTGTCCCCCATTTTGCCTGCATAACATCACCTTGAGCTGGTGAAGTTGGAAGACCAGTGGATGGACCACCTCTTTGTACGTTTACAACTACTAATGGAATTTCTGCTAAAGCTGCGTATCCTATGTTTTCTTGTTTTAAAGAAAATCCAGGACCAGATGTTGCAGTCATAGCTTTGCTACCTGTTAAAGATGCACCGATTGCTGCTGCAATACCAGCGATTTCATCTTCCATTTGAATAAATTTGCCACCAATTTGTGGTAATCTTAATGCTGATAATTCTGCAATTTCCGTTGATGGAGTGATTGGATATCCTGAATAAAATTTCATACCAGCCATTAATGCGCCTTCTACACAGGCTTCATTCCCTTGAAGAAACTTCACTTTTTTAGCCATTATTCCTTACCTCCTAAAAAAATTGCAAAATCTGGACATCTCATTTCGCACATCCCACATTTGATACAATTTTCACGATCTAACATACTCACTTTACCATTTTCATTAAATCCTAATACTTTTTTAGGACAAAAGGCGATACAAATACCGCAGCCTTTACACCAAGCTTCATTAATTTTAACTTCAATATTCTCTTTATTGCCAGCCATTGGAAAACCTCCTTTTACTCTCTGCATTAATCATATCACACTCATATAGTTTTGCAAGGACAATTTCATTTTTCGTGGTGTTTTTTATATTTTTGCAATTCGTATTGCAGATTGTATAATTGACTATTCGTATTTTGGTATACAACCATATTGTATGCAAGAAAAAAGCCTCATTCCTGAGACCTGTTTTCTAACTTACTTTTTTTCAACAATCCACATCACAGGCGGATTGTTTTGTTGATTGATAAATGCCATTTTGAGCACATCAAATTTACGTTGTGACAGTTGCGTTAAAAAAGATTCAATATGGTGAAACTCTTCTTCTCCCTCAGCATGCCCTCTATAACATAAAATGAAAATCAAACCACCTTGTTTTATACAAGCCATTGCTGAATTTATACTTTTAAGAGTCGTCATAAAATGTGTTGTCATCTTTTTATCGCCTTTGGGCAAATAGCCCAAATTATAAATAACCAAATCTATCTGCTCGTCAAGCACTAAAAAATCAAAGCTCTCATGAGAACACTGCTTTATAATCAAATGATCACTTTCTTCATAGCCATTTGAACTCAATAAGTTTCGAGTTTGTTCAATGGCCTCTTTTTGTATATCTATCGCATATAATCGACCTAAATCCGTTATTTGCTGTTTCAAGAAAAGAGAATCGTTGCCATTGCCACAAGTTGCGTCAATGACTGTCATTCCAGGTTTTAAATATTCTTTTGCTATGATTTTATACGCATTAACCACATTACCAAGGTACTTCATGCGTTACCTCTTGAACTCTTACAAGGTTTATTAAAAAAGTCCGGTAGTTCAGCCTTAAACACCAACTTTTCGCCAGTTTTCATGGCAATTTCGAGACCCTCAGCCACAAAAAAACCATCAGTATTCTCCTCAGATTTGATATAAACCTGTGTCACCTTTTGATGATCTAGGTGGTTGAGTATCGCTCTAAAAAGACCATCTCCAAGTTTAAAGCCTCGATCCTCATGTCTCACGAACATATAACACATCTCTGCTTTATGTTCATCTGCCAGTTCATAGCCTGCAATGCCACAAACATTGTTGCCATCTTCTACGATATAGCAATGATCTACTTTAAGTTTCAACTGCTCAAAGTTCATTTGAGTTTCTTTGAGCATCTGATCAACTGGTTTTATATCACTTTGTTTCATCATTCTGATCTGAATCATTATTGGCCTCCTCTAACTCAACCGACTTGCTCTTGAAAACATTAAAAGCATCAAATTCATTTATAGGGGGAAGTTCTTTAAGTGTTTTGAATCCAAAACTCTTCAAAAAAATATCTGTTGTAGCATAAATTTGTGGTCTTCCTACTTTTTCAAGCTTTCCAACCACTTCAACCAGCTTCCGCTCTATTAAGTGCTGTAATGGACCATCCGAACTAACACCCCTAATCTGTTCGATATCAAGCTTTGTTATAGGTTGTTTATAAGCAATAATTGCAAGCACCTCTAAAGCTGAATTAGATAAGCCCTTACTCTTTGATGTCTGGCAAAGACTTTCTATATAAGCATAATTCTCTTTGAGCGTACAGAATTGGTAGTGATTATTTGTCTCGAGAATTTGAATGCCTCTCTCTTCTGATTTGTATTTTAGCATTAAATCTTCGAGCAACTTTCTTGTAATTGCAATTTTTAGATCAAGTTGTTTTGCAATTTTTGAAATACTGAGGGGTTCTCCCCATACAAAAAGCATAGATTCTATTGCCGATTGATACTTTCTGTAATCATCAATAATCAGATTACTCATCTAAAGTTATTTCCTTTCTAACGTATATGGATTGCCTCACATAACTGGATCATCATGGACAATCGCTTGTTCCACATAAATGCGTTTTGTAATTTTGATTTCTTGAAATAGCCCTTCTTGCTCTATCATAATTTCTTTAAGTTTTAACAACTCTAATACTGCTAAGAACGTTACAACCACTTCTTCTTTTATCAATTCATTCACAAAAAGCTCTGAAAAAATAAAGTAATCACTACTTTTAAGCCGTTTTCTAATACCAGCAAGTTTTTCTTCCACAGTAAAGGCATCCCTTTTTATCCCTTTAAAAAAGCCCTTTCTGTGTTCATCAAAACGATTTATTTTACTCATGAGTCTCCGAACAGCTTCAATCAAAAGATCACTTTCAAGATTTTCATTTAATTCTTCTATAGATAATTTTTTTACATACTGTCCCAATTCATCTTGATCTTTAAAAACAACTTCATCCAAAGTGCCCTCAGATGCTCTTAATTTTTCAGCAGCTTCTTTAAAACGCTTATATTCAACAAGTCTTTTCACGAGCTCTCTTCTAGGATCTAGATCTGAATACTCGTAATATTCCATGGGATCATTTTTTTCAGGCAAGAGCATTCGAGATTTAATTTCAATCAATGTGGCGGCCATAACTAAGAATTCTGTAGATTGGTCTAAGTCCATTTCTTTAATAATCTCCAAATATTGAGTTGTAATCTTTACGATTGGAATATCATAAATATCAATTTCATCTTTAGAAATCAAATGTAACAATAGATCAAGAGGTCCTTCGAAAGCTTCCGTTTGTACATCAATACTCATTTTTTATACTCTCAATATATTTTATTTCATCCTCAAGACTAAGCTTAATTCGATGATTTATTTTATACTCTAAAAGGGCATCCATCAGAATACGCATTTTATAATTTTGTGGCACTCCGATTCGAATCAAATCGTGACCTGTTAAGTTTAATTTATATGCTTTTAACGTCTTCTCATAAAGCATGACTTTGTCTTTATAGCGCCTAGCTATAAGAGCAAGTGTTTCAACCCTCTTATTATACAATAGTTTGTATAAATTATAATCATTAATTTCCGAATTCAGTAAAAAAGCTTCTAAGGTCCTATCATACTCCTCATGACAGCGTTTGATTTGATCATCGACACCATATAACCAATCAATGTGATTTTCCAACCTTGACATCAGTGTAATCCTTTTGAACTCATCTGGATCACATGATATCGTAATCGCCACATCTGACTGGATCATTTGCCACTTATAAACCAGCAAAGTTTCTAAGTTTTCTCGCCAGCCAGACCCTTTAAACAACTTTGAAAATTCTATTTGGAGCCTCGAAAGAGGTAACGTAGATAGTTTGCCTGCTTTGATGCCAGAAAGGAGTCTCTTTAAAGTCATTTCTTCGAGTTGAGCCTTCATTTGATTCTTTATTTTCACTGCTCTTAAAATTCTAGAAGGGTCCTCATCAAAGCTACTTAAGTGCAACAGTCTGATGATGCCCATATTCAAATCTTTAAAAAAGAGTGGATGACTGGCGTAAATATTCTGTTTTATATATTGAATAATACCTGGCTCTATTCGATTTTTTTCAAAAGTCTCATTTAACAATTTACATAAAGTCTCGTTGAACTTAACATAGGCTGTATTCACCGTAAAATCTCTCCGCAAGATATCCCATTTTAGATCGGACGGCACATACTCATAAGCTTCTATTCCAGTATTATAAATTTCACGTCGCATTGTGGCGATATCAAAGTGAATGTGGTCTACACTTTCAAATCGCATTGTTTGAAACTCCGAGCACAGAACAACATCATGTGAGGCCTTTATGAATTCATAGAGTGGTCCAACTTCACCTTGAAAAGTAAAGTCTAAATCCATTGATCTTTTATTAAGCAAGATGTCCCTGATAAATCCACCCACCAAATAGATTTGAATGCCCGATTGTCTTTGGTATTTAAGCAATAATTTTAGCAGTTCATTTGCAGTCATAGTCATTACCTCTTTGTCTCTATTATAAATTAAAATCATGAATTTTTCAAAATATGACGCATTTATACACACGCTCACTTTCCTAATCTGTTCCATGCGATAAAAAAAAGCTTGGCCAAAGAAAAGCACTTATGTGTTTCTTTTCAACCAAACTTTTTTAAACTAAACCTAGATGATGCCTAAACGACCTATCGTTACGCTCTAAATACGTTAATAATTACTCTACAATCTCATAAATATATTTTATCGGTTCTGGCTCATGAGCACTAAATACAAATGCTGCTCTTACCATTTTTTCCGCTTCAATGGTCTTTTCTTCATTTGTATGGAGCACACATAATACATCGCCAAGATTCACATGATCACCTATTTTCTTCTTTAAAGTGATGCCTGCAGCATAATCAATTGGATCTTCTTTTTTCTTTCTACCTGCACCTAGCATCATAGCAGAAATCCCTACTTTTTCTGCATCAAAACCATTGACATAGCCTTCAAGATCCGATTTTACTTCAATATGTTTTGAAGCGACAGGTAATTTTTCTGGGTTTTCAATCATATCAGGATTTCCACCTTGAATCTTGACAAAAGTTTTAAGCTTTTCAATTGCTTCACCAGACTTGATTAACTTTTCAAAAAAAGCATGCGCTTCTTCCACGGTTTTATATGCACCACCTAAAACAGCCATATAGGAAGCAATCGTCATGGCCACTTCAGTTTCATCTTCTGCACCATTACCTTTTAACACTTCTATAGCTTCACGAATTTCATTCGCATTGCCCACTTCATGTCCTAAAGGTTGATCCATATTTGTAATGACAGCTACTGTTTTTCGCCCTAGATGACTGCCTATATCCACCATGGTACGTGCCAAAATCCGAGCATTTTCAAGCGATTTCATAAAAGCACCAGAACCCACCTTGACGTCAAGTACAATTGCATCTGCACCTGAAGCGATCTTCTTGCTCATAATGGAACTTGCAATAAGTGGAATACTGTCAATCGTGCCTGTAACGTCTCTAAGCGCATAGATTTTCTTGTCTGCTGGTGTCAAATCACCTGATTGACCAACGATTGCCATCTTGTGTTCATTAACATTTTTAATAAACTCTTCACCTGTTAGTTCTATTTTAAACCCTTCAATCGATTCAAGTTTATCGACAGTACCGCCTGTATGACCAAGTCCTCTACCTGACATTTTAGCCACAGGAATACCGCACGAAGCAACAAGTGGTGTCACGATTAAACTGATTTTATCCCCTACACCACCAGTGGAATGTTTATCTACTTTAATGCCTTTAATCGCAGATAGATCTACCGTATCACCAGATCTAACAAAAGCATCCGTCAAATTGGAAGTTTCCTCTTTATCCATGCCTTGAAAATAAATCGCCATGAGCATAGCTGACATCTGATAATCAGGTACATCTCCCTTAGTATAACCTAAGACGATAAAATCAATTTCTTC
The DNA here is from genome assembly GCA_965140735.1 of uncultured Fusibacter sp. Classification (GTDB taxonomy): domain Bacteria; phylum Bacillota; class Clostridia; order Peptostreptococcales; family Acidaminobacteraceae; genus Fusibacter_A. Next base: position 1,682,792 of record OZ223306.1, read on the forward strand.
TTTTGTAAGTTTTTCACCGTATTTCTTTTTATTGATTAAATCTACAATTCTCATTTATGTCCTCCAGTTAAGCGATCTCAACAATTTTCTTGACGAGTTCTATAAACGTTTTTTTCACTAAGTTCGCAGTTTCAACAACTTCTTCGTGATTCAATGCTGTTGCTTGTATCCCAGCTGCCATATTTGTAATACATGATATTCCTGTGACTTTAAGCGAGGCATGAGCTGCAACTAAAGCTTCTGGAGCAGTCGACATCCCCACAGCATCCCCACCTAAAATAGCTGCTAATTTCACTTCTGCAGGTGTTTCATAAGCTGGACCAGTGTTGTAAAAATAAACGCCTTCTTTTAGTGAAATGCCAAGTTTTTGGGCTTCATCCAGCACACATTGATTGAATGCTTTATCATAGATATTAGATGCATCTGGAAATCTAGGACCCAACTCATCTTCATTTTTGCCCATAAGTGGACTTGCACCCGTTAGATTAATATGATCTGTAATCAGCATTAAATCGCCTGCTTTAAAATTCCTATTCACACCACCAGCGGCATTAGTCAAAATTAGATGTTCTACACCGATGGCTTTCATAACACGCACTGGGAAAGTGATTTCCTTCATACTATAGCCTTCATAATAGTGAAATCTCCCTTGCATTGCAATCACTGTTTTGCCACAAAGCTTGCCAACGACGAACTGTCCAGCATGACCTTCAACAGTTGATACCGGAAAATGTGGAATCTCATTATATTTAATGCAGATTGGAGATTCTATTTCATCTGCTAAAATACCAAGACCTGATCCCAAAACCAACCCGATCACAGGTTGATCGCTTAATTTAGACTCAATATAAGTTTGTGCTTCCTTAATTTTAATCAATAAATTGTTCATTAAGAGCTCCTTTAAATTTATTTATCTTTTCCTATTTTTTAGTCGACTGCGTTAAAGCATTATTTTAAAATTTTAGCTTTAAAGCTTTCACCATGAGGTGTCTGTGGAATTTCAAGCATATCTGAAACAGTTGCTGCAATATCTGAAAAGGTATTAAGAGTTCCAATGTTAACGCCCTCTTTTATAGGTGCTCCAGTAACAAGCACTGGAATATACTCTCTCGTATGATCGGTCCCTTTATAAGAAGGATCGTTCCCATGATCTGCTAAGAAAATGATCACATCGTCTTCATGCATTGCTTCCAATAATTCAGGAATTCTAGCATCTAGTTCTTCAATAGCTTCTTTATACCCTTTAACATCTCTTCTATGCCCAAATTTAGCATCAAAATCAACAAGATTTGTAAATATGATCCCTTTAAAATCTTGTTTTAAATATTTTAAAGTTTGATCTACACCATCCATGTTGCTTTTAGTATGAATATCTTCTGTGATCCCTTCACCATCAAATATATCCACGATTTTACCAACCGCTTTTACTTCAAGACCATTGTCTTTTGCCATATCTAATACTGTTTTATTAAAAGGTTTTAAAGAATAATCTCTACGATTCGAAGTTCTTTCAAAATGACCTGGCGTTCCAACAAAAGGTCTTGCAATAACTCTTGCCACTTGATCTTCTCCCATGAGCATATCACGTGCAATTTGGCACATTTTATAAAGTTCATCCAGCGGAATAATTTCTTCATGTGCTGCAATTTGAAAAACACTGTCAGCCGATGTGTAGACGATTGGATTACCTGTCTTCATATGTTCCTCACCAAGTTCTTCCAAAATAACGGTTCCCGATGCAGGTTTGTTGCACATTACTTTTCGGCCCGTCTTCTCCTCAAACTCACGAATCACATAATCAGGGAATCCATTTGGATATGTTTTAAACGGCTGATCTATCAAAAGCCCTGCAATTTCCCAGTGTCCTGTGGTTGTATCTTTTCCATTTGACGCTTCAAGAGATCGACCATAGGCGCCTATTGGCGAAGCATCTGATTCAATCGCATCTACACCCTCTATATTGCCAATACCTAGTTTTTTTAAATTGGGAATCTTAAAGTCATCTGTACTGCTTGCAATATGACCTAAAGTATTTACATTGATATCTCCAAACTTTTCCGAATCTGGAAGCGCGCCAATACCTACGCTATCTAATACAAATAATATCACTCTATTAATCATCTTTTACCTCCTCGAATTGTTATTTTTGATAAAAAACAAGAGCCAGTTAGGCTCTTGGGTGTGTTTTTTCATAAACGTTTCTGATCTTAGAATTCGACATTTCGAGATAAATTTGAGTTGTGGAAACATCTGAATGCCCTAACATCTCTTGAACGGCTTTTAAATCAGCGCCATTCTGAATGAGATGTAATGCAAATGAATGTCTTAAGGTATGTGGCGTTATACTCTTTCTGATATCTAACGCTTCTGTATATCTCTTGACAACTTTCCAAAATCCTTGTCTCGTAATGCGTTTGCCATAATAGTTGACAAACAATGCTTCCTCATCCTCAGTAACAAGCTTACTTCGTCCATCTTTAATATAAACTTCAACGGCTTTTGCTGCAAGGGAACCCAGTGGCACAACCCTAGCTCTACCATTGTTCTTGCATCTTATATACCCCATGTTTGTATTAATATCTGACAAATTAAGTGATACGAGTTCAGAAACACGTATTCCGGTTGCATAGAGCAACTCGATCATCGCTTTATCCCTTTTGCCAATGGATGTTCTTAAATCTGGTTTAGCAATGAGTTTTTCAACTTCTGTCAAGGTGAGCACATTCGGCATCTTTCTTTCTGCTTTGGGTGCTTCTATGTCTAAAGTCGGATTATTACTTATATACCCCATATTGTGTAAATATGAATAAAAAGTTCGTAACGAAGCCACATTTCTCTGTATTGTAGAATTTGCTTTACCTTGCTTCTTAAGATAACTCACATATGCAATTGCATCAACTTGGCTTATTTTTAAATAATCTCCCAATTCATGTTCATCAATAAAAATGCCAAAATAGCGCAAATCCCTTTTATAGGCTTCTAGTGTATTTGCAGACAAATTTTTATGTTCCGTTAAATAGACTTCAAATTCTGATATATAACCGCTCATTCCCCAAAACTCCTTATTTTATTGTATCGGATTGCACTCTTATTTAAAAGTCAAATCTTCATCTTTTGTATAAACTACACAATTCAATACTAAGCTTTCTCTTTTGTTTCTTTTTTTACAACATACATAGCTTCATCTGCTTCATGTAGAAATTCACTTGGGCTTCTGTGTTTTGAAGGTCTGTACTGAGAAAATCCAGCACTTGCACTGGCACTAAACCTATAAATACCTTGCAGATTTACTTGTAAAAATTCATCAGTAATACGTTGCCATACTTTTTTAGCTTGCAACATACCACACTTTGAGAATATAATCATAAACTCGTCTCCCCCAAGACGTGAGATGACATCAAATTCCCGTAAATTAGATTGAATTGTATCTACAATAATCTTGATGAGTTTATCACCTTCTTTATGACCATACCGATCATTGACCCCTTTTAAATTATTGACATCAACATACGCGATCGTTAATTCTTGTCCCTGTAAAGAGGCCCTTGTCATTTCAGATTTCAAGTAACATAGCCCTGCTTCACGACTTAAAACACCAGTCATTTGATCAATCTCAGCTTTGTACTTATAGCGTTCAAGGTTGTTATCTATTATAAAATTACGGTTAACAAGTAATACCAGCATTAGTGAGATCACCGTAATAAAAAAATAGGTACCTAGCATATAAATATTCAAACTAGACGTGCCCGGTCTATTGATTACCCCAGTTGAAGCGATCTCAATCAAACTCACAAAAGTAATCCTCTGATAAGCTAGAATTGCCGCAAATATCAAGAAATTACTGATCACTAGCCTTCGCTCAACACGTCGGTTAATTGAAACCATATTTCTAAAAACCTTCATGATTAATTGATAAAATTTTAAAAGAAAGAAGAAAATGACAAAATAGAGCCCTACTACTGGAAAATACTGTTCCAGAAAAAGAAGTCTAAAGTCTAAAATTCTATTGTATGTTAAAAAGCTAATGTTGACTGTTATTAAAGAAGATATGGTTTGAATCAGAAAGAGCAATACCACCGTAACCGAGCTGATAAAACTAGACAATTTATAGAGCATCATTAAAATCAAAATAATAGAGCCATAGAGCACTATTATATGTAATAATTGAGTGCTATCATAATAAAACATAAAAGCACTCAAATAAACCACAGTTATTGCATGCTTAAAACGTGGTTGTTTACTGAATTTAGGTGCTATGATCACCAATCCATAATAAGTGATTAAAGCACTAATTACCGCGAATAATATGCTCAAAAAAACTACCATTGTAAAACCCCGTCTTTCGAATCAATAACCCCATATCGACCTTATTTTTTAAGAGCTCTTGCTTTTTCTAACATTTCTTTTGCATGGTGTGTCGTTGCAGTTGTCATTTCCACACCACCTACCAATCGTCCAATCTCATCAACAATTGAATTTTGACTAATTTCTTTTATAGTAGTCATTGTCTTGTGATCTTTTGATGCCTTTTCAATCAACAAATGATGATCAGAAAAGACCGCAATTTGAGGCAAATGCGTAATACAAATAATTTGACTCATCTTGGATAATCTAGAAAGTTTCTCACCTACAACATTCGCTGTTATCCCACTAATCCCTGTGTCAATTTCGTCAAATATGAGCGTCGGTATATCATCTAAATGTCCCAGAACAATTTTTATGCCTAGCATCAACCTTGAAAGTTCTCCGCCAGATACAACTTTTTTTAGCGGTTTAAAGGGTTGTCCCAAATTTGTAGAGATCATAAAATCAACCTCATCTAATCCATTTTCGTGAACTTTCGTCATCACATCAAGTTCTATTTTAAAGCGTGTATCTTTCATATTGAGTTCAATCAGTTCTTTTTGAAGTGCATCTTCAAGTTTCTTTGCACTTTTCTGTCTTAATTCCGTCAACACTCTAGCTTGTTCATTATAAATTACAAGTGACGCATCCCTTTGTTTTTCCAAATCTGAAATCTGACTCTCAATTGACTCAAAATGATCAAGTTCATCAACAATCTCTCTCTCAAAGGCCAATATTTCTGCTATTGATTGTCCATATTTGGTTTTTAAAGAATTAATGACATCTAATCTTCTTTCAATAAATAGAAACCTTTCTGGATCATATTCTAAATTTTCTTGATAACTTTCAATATCTTTTGACAAATCATCCAGAGCATAAAATAGATCCTTAAGCCTACTGGAATAATCCAGAATTTGATCATCAAATGCTTCTAATTTTCTAAAATCATTTGAAAGCACTGAAAGCTTGTTGACAATACCTTCATCTAAATCGCCTTTCATCCATGCACTCGCTTTTTCAAATCCCATTTTTAAGGATTCAATATTCGATAGATATTCAAACTCTTTTTCAAGCAGTACATCTTCATCCAATTTTAATTCAGCACTTGAAATCTCATTTAATTGGAATGTCAAAAAATCAATTTTTTTTGCTTTTTCATAGTCATCTTCTTTTAAAGTATCTATCTCAGACTCTAAAGTTGCAATAATTTTATAGGTCTCTTTAAGAGCTGTTTTAACTTTTTCAAGTTTAGCACCGCCATAAGCATCGATTAAGTTAAGCTGATTCGATTTCATCAACAATTTTTGATTTTCATTTTGACCATGAAGATCAATTAGACATTCCGTCACTTCTTTTAAAATATTAAGAGGCGTCACTTGCCCATTGATCCTTGAAATGCTCTTTCCCTTAGCTTGTACTTCCCTTGCGATGATCACAATTTCATCATCGGCAGGTATATCATACTTGACAAGCAATCCATTCACTTGATTATTGGTGTAAAAACTGGCTTTAATTGAAGCCTTCTCTGCACCGATTCGAACAGCATCTTTATTCGCTGTTTGTCCTAAAATGAGCCTTATGGCACCTAAAATCATTGACTTTCCAGCACCAGTCTCGCCTGTTATGATATTCAGACCTGATAAAAAATCCACTGTTACATCTTCTATAAGTATGAAATCTTTGATTTTTAATTCAAATATCATATCGCCTCCGGCAAAATCATCTATAACAAATCTTTAAATTGTTTAATTACCTTTTGAACTTGACTTTCATCTCTAATTACTAAAAAGATTGTATCATCACCAGCAATTGTACCTACAATTTCTTTTATATTTAAAGCATCAATAGAAACTGCAGCGGCATTTGCAGACCCAACAAGCGTCTTTATAATAACCATATTGCCAGCATAATCTACTGAGATAACTGAATTTCTATAGATTTTAAGGAAACGATCATTTACAGCTCCTTCTTTTTCTTTAATAGAAGCGTACTTGTATCGACCATCTTTAGTCAAAACTTTTATCAATCGCATTTCTTTAATATCTCTTGATACTGTCGCTTGAGTAACTTGAAACCCAGAAGCTCTTAATTCACTTGCCAACTCATCTTGTGTTTCCACATCCTTAGCCTCAATAATTTCTAAAATCTTTGATTGCCTCGAATATTTCATAGTGCCTCCCTAATGATCGTATTTCCACAGCTAATAGTCTTATTATATTACAAAAAAAACCTTTAGTAAAATATAACTCTTACAAGTTTTTGCTAGACGTCTAGTCACACTCTAAGCTTAAATACAATAACCCTCAACTTACCAAATAATATTGCCTAAAATACCTGCTAGGACAATATAGTAAATAGGGTGTTTTTTATATTTATAAATCATCCATATAAAAAATAGAAACAACGCAACCGCTTTCAACTCAAGTCCTTCAAACACGTTTAAAACACTACCTTGATCTATATATAGTGATACAAGTGCGACTTGGAGGGTTGCAGTGGCAAGTAGCCCAATCACTGCTGCTTTTAAACCCAATAGAGTTGCTTTTACAACCGGATGTTCGTTAAAGTGATTTAAAAACCTCGCAATAATCAATGCCATTAAAGAAGCCGGTAAAATGACCGCTATTGAGGCTAAAAGTGCCCCATAAATGCCATATTGTTGAAAACCAATAAAAGTTGCCATGTTAATCGCAATTGGTCCTGGTGTAGACTGCGCAATAGCAATCAAGTTAGCAAATTCTGCATTTGTAAGCCATGCATGTTGAATCGCAACAGACCTTAAAAGTGGGATCATGGCCAATCCACCACCATAAGTAAATGCGCCTATTTTAATAAATTCCAATATAAATCCCAAAAATTCCATATTAGCTCACCTTACCTTTATAGACAATGGCACCTATAATCCCAGCAATGACAATTGTAATAATGGGAGAACCTTCATAAAACATGACAAATATAAACCCTGACAGCGCAATAAAAAACGCCATATAATCTTTGATTGAAGCCTTGACCATTCTAACCATCGAATGACAAAGCAACGCTAAAACGACAATTCTAATCCCTTTAAAAGCATTTTGAACAATAGCTAAGGATTCGATTTGATTAAAGATCGCCGCTACACCTAGAATAATCAAAATTGATGGCGTGATCACTCCTAGGACACATGCAATCGCCCCAAGAACGCCCCCAAGTTTATAACCAACAAACACAGCTGTATTAGAAGCGATGACACCAGGTAACGACTGCGCCACTGAATAACTTTCAAGAATTTCATCCATAGTAAGCCATTTCTTATCCACGACGATTTCACGCTCAATAATTGGAAGCATTGCATAGCCCCCACCTATGGTCAATAAGCCTACTTTAAAAAAGGCAACATATAATTGTCGCCACTTTTTTAAATCCATTTTACGGTCTCCTACTCTGTAATCAGCGCACTATGCGCTTCTTTAACTAGTGCCTTTGTATCAAACATAAATTGATTTTGTCTTTCTGAAGTTCTTCTTGCATAAGCTAAAAACTCTATATTGCCTTTTGGTCCTTTAATTGGCGAATACGTAAGTGCTGTCACCAAAAGATATTGATCTGCACAAAACGCCATTAACTCATCTAAAACTCTCATATGAATCTTAGAGTCCCTAACGACACCACTTTTTCGAACCGCTTCTTTACCCGCTTCAAACTGAGGCTTTATCAAGAAAACAATTTCAGCATCTACTTTAAGAAGTGACACCGCCACAGGCAGCACCAATTTAAGAGAGATAAAGGACACGTCCACACTTGCAAAATCAAGTTCAGTTTGAATTGTCTCCATAGTCAAGTAGCGCACATTTGTACGTTCTAAATTGGTAACTCTCGGATCATTTCTGAGTTTCCAATCCAATTGACCATAGCCAACATCCACAGAAAAGACCCTATTAGCACCATTTTGAAGCATACAGTCTGTAAATCCGCCTGTTGAAGCACCAATATCCATACAAATCTTATCCTTTAGATCAACGCCATACATTTGAATGGCTTTTGCAAGTTTTAACCCACCACGGCTCACATAAGGCAACACATTTTCTCTAACCTCAATTTCAGCTTCTATATCAATCTGAGTGCCTGGTTTATCTACCTTTTGACCATTGACATAGACAACCCCTGCCATGATGACACGCTTTGCCTTTTCTCTTGATTCTACCATTTTCCGTTCTGATATGAGCACATCAATACGTTCTTTAGCCATTTATTACCTCACTCACTTTATTTATAATCCCCTCTTTATCAAGTCCTAAACTTTTCATCAATAAATCAGTGTCACCATGAGGCACAAAGACATCGGGAATCCCTAATTTATAAAACTTTACTTTTCTAAGCTGCTCTGTGTTTCGCTCAATAAGTCCAGTGATGATTTGATCACCAAATCCACCTTTTATGTTATGGTCTTCAAGTGTGAATATGAAATCAACGCCCAGTAGTAGCTCTTCTAGCTTTTCCACATCTAGTGGCTTAATTTGAGAGACGTTAATCACGCGTGCCTTTAACGTGTCAGCACATGCCACAGCAGTTTGGACCATTTTACCCGTTGCAACAATGGCTATTTTTTCACCTTGGCACACGACTTCTGGCAAAAAAGTCACTTCTGATTGTACACGTTCTACTTTCTCGCCCATTTGATAAGCTTTCCCCCTTGGGTAGCGTATAGCTATGGGGCCCTCATTATAAGTAAGTGCAAATTGCATCATATCCTCTAATTCAAATTGATCTTTGGGAGATAGAATCATCATGCCTGGCATATGTGCTAGATAGCTAATATCAAAAATGCCATGATGTGTCTCACCATCATTACCAACCAAACCTGCACGATCCAAACATAATACCACTGGCGCCTTTTGAATACAAACATCGTGTACAATTTGATCATATGCTCTTTGTAAAAATGTTGAATAAATGGCCACATAAGGTTTGATCCCCTCAAGTGCCAGCCCTGCCGCCATGGTTATGGCATGTTGTTCAGCAATGGCAACGTCGAATATGCGCTTTGGAAATTTCGCTGAAAATTCATTTAAACCTGTGCCGTCTGCCATCGCCGCAGTGATCGCCACCACATTTTGATTTTCAGTTGCCAGTTGAATTAACTTATCACCAAAGACTTTTGAATAATCATTTTTAACTTTTGCTTCAATACATTTTTCAGGATCAAATTGGCCTACACCATGATATTTGTTGGGATCACTTTCTGCAAAAGAATATCCCTTCCCCTTTTGGGTCAAAACATGAATCATGACAGGTCCATTGACATGTTTAAGCATTTGAAAAGTCTCAATGAGTTCTTTTAAGTCATGTCCATTGATCGGTCCTATATAAGTGAGTCCAATTTCTTCAAAAAAAAGGCCTCCATCTACCACAAAATATTTTAAACTGTCTTTCAGTTTGCCGATGAAATCAATCATATTACCACCGATATTCGGAATTTTAGACAGTGTTGCTTTCGTATCCGTTTTGACCTTTGAATAAGTTTCTGTTGTTCTAAGTCTGCTTAATGCTTTTGCAAGTCCACCTACATTTTCTGATATGGACATTTCATTGTCGTTGAGCACAACTTTCATGTTGGTCTTAGCATGCCCTAAATAATTCATAGCTTCAAGTGCCATACCGCCAGTTAATGCACCATCTCCAATAACAGAAATAACTTCATTTTGCTCATTTTTAAGATCTCTTGCAGTGGCAAATCCAATACCAGCAGAAATAGATGTACTACTATGTCCAGCTTCAAAGATATCGTGTTCAGATTCCTTTCGCTTTAAAAACCCACTTAAGCCATTAAATTGTCTTAAAGATTTAAAATCTCCTTTTCGTCCAGTTAAGATTTTATGTACATAAGCTTGATGCCCTACATCCCATAATAATTTATCGGTTGGACTGTCAAATACATAATGTAATGCCACAGTAAGTTCCACAACACCTAAATTGGAAGATAAGTGTCCCCCTGTTTTTGATATATTTTCCACTAAAAAGGCTCTAATTTCATGACACAAAACAACGAGCTCTTCATACGATAATTGTTTAAGTGCTTCTGGCGTTTGGATACCATCCAGTATCTTATACATTTTTGTCCCTTCTTCCTTGGAGCATGTCTCTATAGGTTCCAATTGAGAATACACTTCTCGAAATATAAATGACCTTTCCTGTAAAATCAACGACTTCTTTTGCCCTTGTTATCGCAATTTCTTTACCAATAGCCTTACCACCCACAGTCAATGCAGCAACCAGACCACTAATGCCTACAGATATATAAGGATAAAATTCTACTGGAATTTGATATTCGTTAATGGCACCAATAATAATACCGATTGTTGAACCACTGATGATCCCCGCGATATCGCCTATAACATCATTGCAAAAATTTGAAACTTTTGAAGCGTTTTTGATCAACAAAATAGAGTACTTAGCGCTCTTTATTTGAGTTGCTGCCATGGAATGAAAGGGTTTTTCATCCGCTGCAGCAACAGCGATACCAATAGCATCAAAAAAAATACCGATGAAAATAATGATCATCAGCATCAAAAATGCCGAAAAGACATTCACATCGCGCATGAGTGCTTCAGATACCACTGAAAAAATCACTGCAAGTGTAAACGTCATTATAAACGTTCTAACAATCCACCGATAATTAATTTTTTTATTTGCTTTCAAAGCATTTCACCTATCTATTTTTGTATTTAAACACATTTATGATTTACGATTTATAAAATTGGAATAAAGCTTAGAGGTAATCCAAAAGGTTAATTCTGCGGCTTAGGTCTAGTAGGATTTCCCATAAGATTGCTGTTATGTCGCCAAAACAGTGGTTTCCCATTAAATTCTTATTTATAGCGTTTCCAACTATAAGACTAGACTACCACTTAGTCCACACTTCAATCCCTTTTCGATCTATAAAAATAACAGTCTAGGAGATTTCCTCAACAGGCAAACTAACCCCTAGCCTCTTTTGCAACCACGGTTTTGATTAGCAATGGCACCTCTCTATTGGCCAATAAAAAAGCACCTGAACTACCGTCCACCGTCATCACTCAAGGCAGGCTACACTACACATAACCTTTCGACCAAATGTAGGTTTAATCTTGCACAAAGCAAGTCTCCACAGAGTGAGGGTCATTTCCCGCATGCCATTGCGGAATGCCCCCATATCCTTACTCCCAGCACCAACCCGAAACTGGGCGTTTCAAGCAAGAACCAGGAACTTCATCGATGTGCCCTTTAGCGGATTTTTAGCCCCGCCTTCAGAATTAGAAGCTCTGACTAGAATACTGCACCTCCAAGCTAACTCTATCATAAATGAGAATTAAGCTAATTTATAATGTTGGCAATGATCACACCTAAAACTGCGCCAACAGCAACTTCAGTAGGTTTATGGCCTACAAGTTCTTTTAAGCGTTCTTCTTGTAAATGTTTAAACTCATAAAGATCCTTTATAATATCATTTAAAAGTTTGGCTTGTTTTCCAACCGATCTTCTAACACCTGAAGCATCATACATGACAATAAACGACATAATGAGCGCAAGCGCATAGAGTGGTGTATCAAATCCCATGGTTAATCCAATGGAAGTTGAAGCTGCCATAATCGTAGATGTATGTGAACTCGGCATACCACCAGATCCGTGAAAACGTTCAAACTTGAACTCTCTTTCAAGAAGAAGTGTAATCAACACTTTGAATGTCTGAGCAACAATCCACGCCAAAAGCGATGCAAAAAGCACCTTGTTTTGGGCTAATTGACTTATATTTTCCATTTCCCACCTGTTTCTGATTTATTCTATTTACTTTACATTATAAAACGTTTATCAGATTTTGTCGATAAACGTCTCCTTTTTTAAGCATTAATATTCTCTATTAACTAGAAACTTAACCGTGTCTATTAAAAATTCACTTTGTGCATCAAGTGCTTTTATCCCTTTTAAGATATCCTGCTCTAGTTGCCTTATTCTCTTTTGAGTATTTTCTAATCCTAGAAGCATCGGATATGTGAGTTTATCATTTTTAATGTCCATTTGCGTTCTTTTGCCCAATTTTTCAGCAGAACCAATTAAATCTAACAGGTCATCAACCACTTGAAACAAAAGTCCCATGTTGTCTGCAATCTTTGCCACAGCATCAACTTCAGTTGAAGATGCACCCCCTAAAATAGCGCCACTTTTCATCGCTGCAATTATCAACTTACCAGTCTTATGATGGTTGATAAAATCAAGCGTTTCCACATCCATATCATCACTTTGATATTTAATATCAGCAACTTGCCCTAAGATCATACCACTACTTCCAGCAGCCTTTAAAATTTCAGACATCGCTTGTATATCCCGAGGTGAATTATGATTTCTAATCACCCGTTCAAGCATGACTTCGTAAGCTTTATTCAGCAAGCCATCGCCTGCAAGCACCGCCATATCATAACCATAAACCACATGGTTAGTCGGTTTACCTCGACGTAGATCATCATCATCCATACACGGTAGATCATCATGAATCAATGAATAAGTATGAATCATCTCAATGCCCATAGCAAAATCTATCGCATCTTCATATGAGCCCCCAAAAGTCAAACACATTTCTATTAATAAAAGCGGTCTAATGCGTTTCCCACCAGCCTTTAAACTGTATAACATTGCATCATTAATAAGCTTTTGAGCTCGCGAAGAACCTTTAAAATAGGTCTCCATATCATGCTCGAATCGAGCTATTTTATCACGATTATAATTCATTGCATCTCCTACACATTGAATGCTTTAAGACTTTTTAAAGTCATTTATATTGATTTCCTTTATAGTATAGCCATCCTCTAAAATCATTTTAATTTTAGTTTCAGTCTCTTTCAAAATCTCAAAACACTCTCGATAAACCTTAATACCCTCTTCAAAATACTTAAGCATTTCCTCTAAATTGTCATCACCATTTTCTAAGGAATTAGAGATTTCATTTAATCTCAATATTTTTTGCTCAAAAGAACCTTTTTTTGTAGTTGTCATCTAAATCACTCCTTTTTCATTGTATCAAATCTACCTCTGATTACAACTATTATGCCCTTGATTTAAGCTATTTTTAATTTTTTACGATTTCTTTAATAATAGTCCTAACTTTCCCATCTTTTAAAACAATTTCAACCTGTTCTTCTATTTCAATCTGTTCAACAGATTTTATAAGCTTCCCTTGTTTTCTCACTATACTATACCCTCTTTGCATAGTGGATAACGGACTAAGCGCATTTATTTTGCTTCCTAAATGTTCTAATTCTGTAAATGCAGCTTTGATTTTATAAGTCATCGTCTGGTCCATTTTATTTTTTATATGTTCAATTTCATAAAGCTCACTTTCGACTCTATAATTTAATTTCATGGCTAAGCGTTCTGGAGATGTCGATTCAAGTGATAAACGGCTTCTCTCAAGTTTGCGCATCATGAGTTGCGTCATAGATTTCATCTGTTGATTTAAATCTAGTTCAATTTCGGTCTTTGACTTGATTGCGATCTCTGCAGCTGCCGAGGGTGTTGCCGCCCTACAATCTGCTACAAAATCAGCAATTGTAAAGTCCGTTTCATGTCCTACACCAGATATAATTGGGATTTGAGATTTAAAAATAGCTCTTGCGACCTCAACTTCATTAAAAGACCAAAGTTCTTCAATGGAACCACCACCTCGTGAGAGAATAATCAAATCTACTGGCGTTTTTGTGTTAAAAAATTCAATAGCCGATATAATTTCACCAGACGAAAACTCACCTTGAACCCTCACTGGAAAAATTAGAAGTTCAGATAAATTGGAACGTCTACCCGCAACGGATATAATATCTTGTATTGCAGCACCAGTTGAAGAGGTGACAACACCAATTTTCTGTGGCAAGTCCGGTAATTGCTTCTTATATTTTTGATCAAAAAGACCTTCCAATTCAAGTTCTTTTTTTAAAGCTTCATACTTTATATGTAGTGCACCAAGACCAACGAAAGTCAAGGATTGCGCATACATTTGGTACTTGCCATCTCTTTCATAAATACTCACAGATCCCTTCAAATGCACTTTTTCTCCATTTTTAGGCATCCGGTCTAATAGTTGCACATATTGAGAAAACATGATACAACTCATTTTACTCTCTTCGTCTTTTATTGAAAAATAAGCATGTCCACTTGAATGATGAGTAAAATTTGAAATTTCACCTTCTATGAGCACTTGATTTAAAATGGGGTCTGCGCCAATGATTTTTTTCAAATATCTTGTAATTTCTGTTACCGAAAAAGCTCTCATTTTAAGCATTTAAATGGCCTCCTCAGATAACAGTTTTTCTCTGCCAAGCATCGCAATCCCATAAGCATTATCCCTTGAATACTCTGGCTCAGCAAAGTACAATTGGCTAAAGCGCTTATTCAAGTACGTTCTAATAATACAGTTTGATGCCACACCACCCGATATAATTACAGTTCTATTTTCATCAAAGGCTTCTAAGCAATTTTCAAGTATATGTGCAATCGTATTAAAAAGCATTCTAGAAATCTCCTCATTTGGTATTTTGCCGATCAAACCCTTAAAGTAATTTTCAAGACCTGAAATGTTAAATCCAAATCGATTATTTTCTGAGATATTAGAACCAATTTTAACTTTCTTATACTTTGTCGTTTGGCTATGGCCAGCCATCTCATCCATTGCTTTTCCGCAGGGAAAAGCAAGTCCCATCTCAACACCTACGCGATCGATCAGTTGCCCGAAATTTAAATCTAATGTTTCTCCAATTAAATCAATTTCAAATATTTTATTGGCGTAATTAACCTCTAAAAATTCTGTTGTGCCTCCAGATAAATGCATCCCGTAAAATTGATTCGGTATCGAGTCTATAGCACTTGTTGCCAAAGCTGCCATCAAATGGCCTTCTTGATGTGAAAACATAAAAAGCGGAATGCTTAGTGCATTTGCTAAATTACGTGCAAATAAAACCCCAGCATTAAAAACGGGCATATATGACCCTACCCTATTTCTAGGGGCATTACTTACTGCAATCGCTTTCAATTTTTTAACATCAAAAATAGCGGTAAGCGCTTCAAAGCTATCCGCTAATTGATGTACATGTTGATAAAATCCATCTGATTGTCTTAACCCTTTCGAGCCTGATTTCACCTTAAGCAGTTCATTTTTCTCAAAGCATATCTCTCGTGTTTCAATTGCCATAAGTACCATAGAGGTCGTATAACAACTTGTATCAAGTCCTAATATCATCATTTACTCCGGATTAATAAAATGTTTTAGCATACCATTAATAAATTTACCCGATTTTTCATCGACATATTTCTTCGACATATTAATTGCTTCGTTTACAGTTACTTTATCTGGGATGTCTGGCATCATTTTAAGTTCCGTAATCGCAATTCTAAGGATTGCAAGATCAATTTTGCTCAATCTATCCAATGTCCATTTCTTAAGTAATGGGGTTATTTCATTGTCAACAAAAGCCTTATTGCTAATAAAATGATCCAAAACTTCATTGATATACTTACTATCAACTTCTTCTTCGTATTGCTCAATCATGCGCTTTGCAAAAGTTTTATCAAAAGTTGTGTGTATATCCATTTGATAGATCACTTCCATAGCGATTTCACGGCTTCTACTCCTGTTCATAAGTGCCTCCTATACATCAAATAATGTGAAGCACAGCTTCACATTATTTTGTCACTACTCAATATTGTCTTTCTCAATTTTAGTATTAATCCCTTCTATGCTCACGTTTACTGCTGCTACTTCGAGTCCAGTCATAGATTCAATTGCAAGTTTGACATTTTCTTGAACTTCTTTTGCCACTTCGTGGATTTTAGAACCATAATCAACAATTACACTAAGGTCGACCAGGACAACGTTCTCATTCATGACAACCTGTATGCCTTTGTTAAAACTCTTTTTACCAATCAGTTCAAGTACATCATCTTGGAAAGTACCATTTAAAGCTTTAATCCCTTTTATTTCTGAAGCCGCAATTGTTGAAATAACGCCTATGACATCATCTGCAATGTTAACTTTTCCGTGTTTATACGAATCAATAATAGTATTTTCAGCCATATCATTGCCTCCTATTTAAGTGTCCTTCTATTATAAAGTCTTAATTTTCTACGTGTACTCCATTATATCAAAGATGAGTAGGTAATACAACTACGATTGAAAACGCATTTCTCTCTGCAAAAGCAGTTCATACCTATAAAAGATTAAGGACGGCGTATTTACTAATGCAAATACAAACCGTCCTTAATATCTGTTCAACTGAGACTATTTACGCTTTTTCTTCTGTTTTTTCTTCCTTACAACAATCACATTCGTCATCGTCACAACAATCACATTCATCCGAAAATTCGATGATTAGTCCACAACCTGGACATTCAATTTCTTCACCTTTGTCAACTAATTGACCATCGACAAAAATTGTTTCCCCACAATCAGGACACTCGATTTCCTCAAAGTCATCTTGAAAATCTTCAAGTTCGTATATGTCTTCTTCGAGTTCAGCAAGGTCTTCATCAACCGCTTCGATGTAATCATCAAGTTCCATGACTGATTCGCTGATTTCGTCTAATTCCTCATAGACTTCTTCCATTTCTTCTGCGAATTCTTCCAAAATGTTGATGATGTTTAGCAATAATTTGCCCTCTTTAGTTGAATCACTCATTTCCATACCTTCAGCTAATCCTTTAAGATATGACACTCTTTCATACATATAGCTCATGTGTTTTCCCTCCTTCAGTGGGTTTAAATTTTATTAAAACAGCTTGCGCTGGTTTAAACACTAAGCTCTAGATAAATAATCTCCAGTTCTTGTATCAATTTTAATTTTATCACCTTCGTTAACAAAAGAAGGGACATTAATCTCTGCACCTGTTTCAACAATTGCTTTTTTAGTAACATTTGTTGCCGTGTCACCTTTAACACCTGGTTCTGACTCTGTTACTAAAAGAATAACAAAGTTAGGTGGTTCCACTTGGAAACAGTTCCCTTTATAAAACTTAAGAGTTGCATTGTCATTTTCTTTGATATAAAGAATCGCATCTTCAACTTGATCTACTGATAAAGGAATTTGATCATAAGTTTCATTGTCCATGAAATAGTATAAATCGCCTTCGTTATACAAGTATTGCATTTCTTTAGTCTCAATATGAGCTCTTGGGAATTTTTCTGATGGATTAAAGGCTTGTTCTCTAATCGTTCCGTTTATTAAACTCTTATATTTCGTTCTAACGAAAGCTGCACCTTTACCTGGCTTAACATGTTGAAAATCAACCACTACAAACGGTTCACCATTTATTTCAAATGTTACACCTTTTCTAAATTCACTTGCAGAAATCATTTCCTACCTCCAAAATTATATTAAATTATATTTCTATAAGATGTTTCGGCGCTTCCGTTAAACGCTCATAACCATCTACAGTTACCAAAACCATATCCTCGATTCGGACACCGCCATAGTATTCAATATAGACACCCGGTTCAAGAGCTAAAGTCATCCCCGATTTGATTACATCAAAACTACCTTCCGCAATTCTAGGAAACTCATGAACTTCAAGACCAATACCATGTCCCAGTCCATGTGAGAAGTATGCACCATATCCCTTCTCTTTAAAAAAATCTCTTGCAATAGCATCAAGTTTTACACATTTTAGTTCAGGCTTGATTGCATCAATGGTTTTTGCTTGCGATTGCCAAACGAGATCATATAATCTACGTTGCTTCTCGCTTGCATTTCCAACAACGATAGTTCTCGTAATATCGGAACAATATCCATTATATATACAACCATAATCTAATGTCAAGAACTCTCCACTCTCTATGATTTTATCAGATGCAACGCCATGTGGCAATGCTGATCTCTCACCAGAGGCAACAATAGTTTTAAACGATGTGTTTTCAGCGCCTCTAGATATCATAAGTCGTTCAAGTTCTAACGCTATTTCTTTTTCACTTTGTCCTATTTTAATAAAATGTAGAATTTCATTAAAAGACTCCTCAGCAATCTTGGCAGCCTTTCTGATGGCATCTATTTCTTTCAAAGTTTTAATACGTCTATATGCCATAATCAAATGTTTAACTGGTACTAACTTTATACCAGAATAGTGCTCACTCATAAAGTCGTATTGATCAAATGTCAGATGTAATGGTTCAAAACCAAGCGACTTAATGCCATTAGTCAGCAGTAAATTATAAAGTGTTCTACCGCCTTGAATGGGCACAATTTCATAATCTTGTATAGTTGTCTTTGCTTGAGTTATATATCTTGAATCCACCAAAAGATAT
Source organism: uncultured Fusibacter sp. (assembly GCA_965140735.1). GTDB lineage: Bacteria > Bacillota > Clostridia > Peptostreptococcales > Acidaminobacteraceae > Fusibacter_A. Next base: position 1,701,429 of record OZ223306.1, read on the forward strand.
TGCCTCTTGACAGTCATTAAGATCATACTACTTGACCCGGTAAATCCAGATAAGTATCTGATGCTTATTGGATTCGTAAATAGAAAGCCATCAATCCCCAAATGTCTAATTTGATCTCTGAGATCTTCTCTAGTCATGATGATTTTCTTTCTAAAATAATTTTTACACAGTTACACATAAGCGTACACTACTCCTTCTTATATGTGAGTTCTTGTCTTTTTACAAACTCAATATCGTGAGCATATTTATAAACCACTGAACGCTTTATCTTTCCAGCCTTATAGAGTTCAAACAAACTGTTATCCATGTAGGTCATTGAATGCTTTCGACCTGCAATAAGCGCATGTGTAATCTCCTTGAGCTGATCGTTCATGATATACGACTTAATCGCAGCATTTGGCAGTAAAAATTCATATGCCAGCAGTTGATTCAGTTCTTCAACATCAGGCACCAACTGTTGTGAAATAATGCCTAATAGAGTTGAAGTTAACTTGTATTTTCGTGTTTCTGACTTCTCCGGTGTCGTTGAAGACACTATTTTCTCAATTGTAGATCTCGAATTATTAGCAGGAACTCCTGCAATTACAAGTTTTCCTGATTCTGCTATTTGTAGAGCCAAATCAATAACCCGTTCATCTGATAAATCTGAAATCATTAAAATATCAGGATCATGTTTCATTGCACCAAGGACGCCCTCATATATGCTTATACAATCTGTCCCGACATCTCTCTGAGAAATAATAGCATCATGATGCTTAAACAGATATTCGATCGGTTCTTCAACTGTAATTATATGTGCTTTTAAAGTGTGATTAATTCTCTCAATTAAAGCAGCAATCGTTGTGGACTTTCCAGATCCAGAAGCACCACTAACAAGCAAAAGGCCCTTTTGGTAACCAATGAGTTCAATAAAAGCATCTGGAATCCCCAGCATTTCAAGTTCAGGAATAATCAGCCTTAATATCCTAAAAGTAATACTCGCTGTTCCTCTTTGCATGATAATGTTAATTCTAAATCGACCGAGTTCATGAACAGAATAGCTAAAGCTAACTTCACCATTTTTTTTAAGACGTTCGAGCTGTTCCTCAGTGCATATAGACGCCACAATGCTATCAATCTTCGAATAATCTACAACCGTTTGATTTTCAATCTGCTCAAGTTTTCCATTTCTTCTAACCATCGGTATGGCACCCGGCACAAGGTGAACATCAGATGCTTGTTTCTCCAAAGCATATTCTAAAAGTGCTATATAATCCATAATAAAGCCTCCAAAGGGTAAGCCTACTTTATAATTCGTTGATTACAATTTTCTATTCAAATAGTGATCAAAATCAATCAATCTACCTTCATAAGCTTGATTCATGTGTATACTAGTCAACAAATAATCCGCTGTGGCAATATTAGTGGCAATGGGAATATTATAGAGTGTTGCAATTCTTAGTAGTGCCTTAACGTCTGGATCATGCGGATGCATACTCAAAGGATCCCAGAAAAAAATCATAAAATCAATTTCGCCCTCAACTATTTTACTGCCAATTTGTTGATCTCCACCAAGCGGTCCACTATTAACACCACTCACTGGAAGTTCAGTCGCCTCACTAATCATTTTAGCAGTAGTCCCAGTTCCATATAAAAAGTGTTTTCCTAATGTCTCCCTGTTCTCATCGCACCAATTGATCATATCTTTTTTTCTGGAATCATGAGCAATTAAGGCAATATGTTTTACCGCTGGAATAACGTGTACCTTTTTTTGGTCTGACATAGCATACTCCTTTCTATTTCGAAAAAAGCAGTGGTGGTAACCACTGCTAGACTTGTTTGTTTTTTTCCTGAATAATTGCAGTGACCTTAGTCGTCATAATATCAATAGCGACTTTGTTATATCCCCCTTCGGGTATGATAATATCTGCATATTTTTTAGTAGGTTCAATAAATTGTTCGTGGGCAGGTTTTACTGTCTTTAAGTACTGTTCAATTACAGACTCAAGCGTCCTGCCACGTTCATTGATGTCCCTTGTAATTCTTCTGATAATGCGCACATCCGCATCTGTGTCCACAAATATCTTGATATCCATCAAATCTCTCAATCGCTTATCTTCAAGAATCATAATCCCCTCTACAATAATGATATCTCTTGGGCACACTTTTATAGATTCCATTTCACGATTATGCTTAGAAAAATTATAGATTGGTTTTTGAATCACTTTGTGGTTACACAGATCATGAATATGCTCAATTAACAAATCCGTATCGAATGCCAATGGATGATCATAGTTGGTTTTTACACGCTCATCATAAGTAAGCTCACTCTGATCCCTATAGTAGGCATCTTGCTCTATAATCAAAATATTTTCATCAGGTAATGATTGAAAAATAGATTTTGCAACTGTACTCTTGCCAGAGCCGGTTCCACCTGCAACCCCGATAACGATTGGCTTAGTCATGAAGATCCTCCTTAGCTTTTCTCAATATATAATAAGGCTCAACCTCCGATGCCATAGGCAATTTTACAATTTGTTGAGCATGAGGTGCTTTTTCAACGGACTCACCTTTATCATTAATGATTTGTGTCACAATTTGATTTGATTGATAATAATTAGGACCGATAATTTCTATCTTATCTCCTACACTAAAGTGATTTCTTTGTTCTACAGTCGCCATCTTTGTCTGGGGATCATAAGCTTTAACCACACCTATAAAATCATACTCTCTTATATAAGAACTTGAGGTATAAAGCTGATCCTTTTCTGTAGGTTTATTTTGATAAAACCCTTTAGTGAATTCACGATGAGATGCTTTTTTTATTTCATCAAACCACTCAGGGTTATATCGATACCCTTCAGGATCTCTGTAATAAGCATCAATCGCTTCTCTATAAGCTCTTACTATATTGGCTGCATAGTAGACTGTTTTCATTCTACCCTCAATTTTAAGGCTATTAAGACCCGAGTTTATAAGCTCTGGGATATTTTCTATCATACATAAATCTTTAGAATTAAAAAAGAAAGTGCCCTTATCGTTTTCCTCTATAGGAATATATTCCCCAGGACGGTTCACTTCAACCAATTGATATTCCCATCTACAAGGTTGTGAGCAAGCACCTCTATTGGCATCTCTGTTATTGAGATAGTTACTTAAAAGGCATCTGCCTGAATAAGAAATACACATAGCACCATGTATAAAAGCCTCAAGTTCAAGTGTTTCAGGCGTTTTTTCTCGAATTTCTGCTATTTCATCAAAAGATAATTCTCTTGCCAAAATAACACGTTTAACGCCTTGCTCATGCCAAAATTTTGCACTCATATAATTTGTATTATTCGCTTGTGTACTCAAATGCACCTCAAGGTCAGGCGCATGCTGCTTAACGTACATAAAAGTCCCCGGATCTGACAAAATAACAGCATCAAGACCTAAATCTTTTATCTCATTAATATACATTTCCAGTTCTTTGATATCTTCATTATGCGGAATAATATTGAGTGTTAGATAGACTCTTCGACCATATGAATGAGCGAATTCAATACCTTCTTTCATTTGTTCAATGGAAAAATTTTTGGCTGCAGCTCTAAGCCCAAACGTTTGACCGCCAATATAAACTGCATCCGCACCATAGATTATGGCAAATTTGAGTTTATCTAAATCGCCTGCTGGTGCTAATAACTCGACTCTACTCATCTAAATTCCCCTTTTTATAACTTATTGCAAGACCATCCCCCATTGTCAGAACAGTCGTTTCAAGATTAGGATGTGTTGTAATAAAATCTAGATATTTTCTCATGCGTTTTACAATGGTAATCTTACGCCTTACTAAATATTCATTGGTTGCAACCATACCTTTATACAAAACATTATCCGAAACAATAATACCATTTTCAGATAACAAATCGTAAGCCGTTTCAAAAAAAGTTTGATAATGTCCTTTAGCAGCATCAATGAAAATCATATCATATGGCCCTTCAAGGGTTTTAATCACATCTTTGGCATCACCAAGATGAATTGATACCGAAACTTCTGGATTGCTTTTATTCAAGCTTTCGAAGGTTTCTTTTGCTTTTTCAGCCATGATTTCATTGAGTTCTATCGTATCTATATGCCCTTTTTTCATACTCTTTGCAAATACTGAAGCAGAGTAACCAATAGCAGTTCCAATTTCCAGAACACGCTTTGGTTTTGTGATTTCCAAAAATACCGTCATATACTGAGCGATTTCTGGATGAATGATTGGGACTTTATGGAGCGCTGCAAACTGTTCTAATTCTCTCAAAAGTCCCGTGTGTTCGGGCAATAAACTTCTGATATAGGTTTCTACATATTGATCTACTATTTTAGACGTCATTAGTTTCCCTTACCCTTTTCTTTATCTCTATTATGCCCAGCTAATGTTTTATTAAAATAATGTGAACCATCATTCTTTTCAGTCGTGACAAAATAAAGATAGTTGGTCTCCGCAGGATACAGTGCCGCTATAATAGCTTGTTCTCCAGGAGATGCTATCGGTGCAGGTGTTAACCCTGCATGCTGATAAGTGTTAAAAGGTGACACAATCTCCAGATCCGCATACGTCAGACGATCTTTGCGTTCCTTTAAAACATATTGTATGGTTGCACATGATTGTAACATCATTTTCTGATCAATTCTATTATGAAAAACACTTGAAACAATTGGACGTTCCTCAGCTAGCTTGGTCTCTCTCTCAATGATAGACGCAAGTGTGACAACTTGATCTACAGACATGTTTATCTCTTTAGCTCTATCATAATAATCTTGTTTAAAAATCTCATTAAATCGATTCAACATTTTTGAAACGATTTCTTTTTCACTTGAGCCACGTTTGACAATATAAGTATCTGGAAATAAATACCCTTCTAACCGGTAACTTCTATCCACATTTTTCAAAAATGGATAATCAAAAGGCTCATGCTCTAAAACATCTATTAAAGCGTCTCGATCTGCAATGCCTTCTTCCACTAGCTTATCAATAATTTGTCTGGTTTCAAATCCTTCCGGAATCGTAAACTTAACATTGTCTTCATAGACTTCACCACTTGCTATCTTCTTAATAATAGCTTCAGAAGACATAGATTGTGAAAGCATATAATCTCCTGCTTTCATCTTGCCATCAAGCTCAAGCGTCTTAGCTTTACCTTTAAAGGCATTGACATTTTGAATCAGTTCATGCTCAAGCAGTAGATTCGCAATACTAGTGGTCGAAGCGCCCTTAGGAACAGTGACTAAAATTTCATCCGTATTATTGGGATCGACAGGTGCATTATATTTTTCCAAAATTGTAGCACATCCTGGCAATAGTAAAACCATTGCCAGAAGTGCTATTATATAAAACTTTTTCATATGGACCTCTTCAATAAAATTAAGTTATTAAACTTCCATGAAAATCGGTAAAATCATCGGTGAGCGTTTTGTATTTTGATAAATATACTGACTTAAAACATCTCTCACAGATGATTTTAAGCTCGCCCAGTCTTTTATATTTTTATTTAAACATTTATTGAGTTCTACATCAACCACTTTACGTGCGCCATCCATCAATGTCTCAGATTCTCTCACATAAACAAATCCTCTTGAAATTAAATCAGGTCCATTAACCAATTCACCCGTGGCACTTGATAAAGCCACAACAATGATAATTAATCCATCCTCAGATAAGTGTTTACGATCTCTCAGAACAATGTTTCCAACATCTCCAACACCTAGTCCATCAATAAATACACGGCCCGCAGGAACGGATTTACCAATTTTAGCTGTTTTTGACGTAAATTCAAGAACCCCGCCATTGCTTAAAATAAAGATATTATTTGGACTCATGCCCATCTCAAGTGCTAATCGTTTATGTCGATCTAAATGGACGTACTCCCCATGAACCGGTAAGAAATATTTCGGTTTTACAAGAGCATGCATAAGTTTTAACTCTTCTTGTTTCGCATGTCCTGAAACATGGACATCTGCAAGTGATTCATAGATCATCTTTGCGCCTTTTTTAGTTAACTGGTTGATGATTTTCCCCACACTTTTTTCGTTTCCAGGGATTGGAGAAGACGATAAAATAACCAAATCGCCAGGAACAATTTCCATACTTCTATGCTCTGAATTCGCCATTCTTGCAAGCGCACTCATAGGCTCTCCTTGAGAACCTGTGGTAATCACAACAATTTCGTTTTCTGGATAACGTCCAATGTCTTTGACATCCACTATGATGTCATCAGGCAGCTTTAGGTACCCTAGTTCAAGAGCAACATTAGAAACATTCACCATACTTCTACCCGAAAACGCAACGCGTCTACCGTTTAAATAAGCCGCATTGATAATCTGCTGAAGTCTATGAATATTAGATGCAAATGAAGCCACTATAATTCTCGCATCTGCATGTTTAAAGATATTTTCAAAAGTTTCCCCCACAGTGCTTTCGCTCATGGTATAACCTTCTCTTACAACATTTGTACTGTCCGCAAGAAGTGCTAAAACGCCTTCATCACCAAGTCTTGCAAATCTTGAAAGATCCATTTTTTGACCGTCTATTGGCGTGAAATCAATTTTAAAATCGCCAGTGTGTACAATTTTACCGTATGGTGTGGTAATCGCATACGCAACCGCATCTGCAATACTGTGACAGACTCTGATAGGTTCTACTTCAAATATACCTAACTTTATAATCTGTCCAGGTACAATTGTGATGAGTTTTACATCGTTAAGCCTGTGTTCTTTTAACTTATTTTCAACGAGTCCCAGTGTTAATCTTGTCCCATAAACAGGTACGTTAATTTCTTTTAGCACATAAGGTAATGCACCAATATGGTCTTCGTGACCATGCGTTATAACAATTCCTCTAATCTTAGAAATATTCTTTTTAAGATAGGTAATATCTGGAATGACGACATCTATCCCCAGTAGTTCTTCCTCCGGAAAAGCCAAGCCACTATCGATGATAAATATATCATCTTCGTACTGGATTACAGTCATATTTTTACCAATTTCATTAAGACCACCAAGCGGGATAATCTTTAAAACTGGCTCATTTGATACTTGTCCATCCACTGCCGCTGCAGGTGATGCCGTCGTTTTTTTCTTTCTTTGAAAATTATTGCGACTTTGCTGTGGCTTTTGCTGAGCATTCTGTTGAGAAGCTTGTTTAGCCACTTGTTTTGGAGCTTGTTTTGATGTCTGTTGTGATTTTGCCCCATTATTCACAGTTTCATTATTTTGATTTTCCTTTTTTGTCGGTGCTTTTTTTGCAGGTGCTTTCCTTGCAGATGCTTTTTTTTCAGGTTGCTTAACCGACTGTTGTTTTTCAATTGTTTCGTTTTTATTGACACCTTCATTTACGTTCTTATTTGTATTATTTTGATTTGCCATAATTTCACCTCTCTAATTTTTGCGTGATATGACAAAGGCCGATCAATGAGTTTTATATACGAAAAATAAACCCTGTATCAAACAAGGTTTTTACATTTACTACATAAGCCATAGAATTTCAATTTATGATCAACAATCTTAAAATCATATTCTCTTTCTATCTTAGCTTCAAGTTGATCAAGTAAATCACCTTCTACTTCTATTACTGAGCCACAGTTTGAACAGATTAAATGATGGTGGTGATGCGAACCATCATTGCAGTACAATTCATATCTCACACAACCGTCCTCGAGATTTAAAGAGGATACAACCTCTAATTCATCCAACATCTGTAACGTTCTATAAACCGTAGCCAGTCCCATTTCTGGATTCCTTTGTTTAACGATATCATATATTTCTTCTGTACTAAGATGTTTTCCTTTGTTCTCTTCAATGGCATTGATAATAGCAAGACGTTGCGGCGTAAGTTTATATCCGGACTCTTTCAATTTTAATTTATATGCTTCATGACATGAATTCATTTTAACACCTCAATACTTTTTTTAAATTTTAACATATTGGAGACAATCGGACAACTTATATTACTTTTCGTCCTCTTCATCATCCATTTCATCCATCAATTCATTATACGCTTGAATAACTGCTTCAAGCTCTTCTTCATCTGAAATAGTCTCAAAGACGAACTCGGCATCTTCTTCTGTTACTTTAAAAATCAACACTTCATCTTCGTCTTCCACATTTGAAAGAATTGCATACTCTTGTTCATCAAGTTCTAAAGTTGCAATAATATTGAATTTTACTGCTTTGCCATTGTCGTCAAACAATTCAACGATATCTTCATGGCCGTGATCGTGCGTATCCACGACCTCAAACAACTTTTCTTCTTTCTTCATTTTACACCTCTATTAGTTTTAATATTTATCCTTAACATGGGCTATGCGCTTGGCCATATCCATGTATAGTTCAATTTTACTTTATATTTATATGCTCATTACAGCTGTTCTCTTGGCAAACTATCTAGATAGCCTTGTAAGATAAGCTGCGCTGCAATTTTATCAATCACCGTTTTGCGTTTTTGTCTACTGACATCCGCTTGTATCAACATTTTTTGGGCACCAATAGTCGTCAAACGTTCATCCCAAAATATAATTTCGATATCGTGTTTAACACGATCTGAATATTTAATTTTTTTCTCGAGTTTCTTAATAAAATTTTGTGTTTTTTCACCTTGTGGCCCTAATGTACCATTCATATTTTTAGGCAATCCAGAAATCACTCTAGTAACCTCATACTCCACAATCAGATCCACTAACCGATCAATATCTTGTTTAATACTCTCCCTAAAGATCGTTTCTTTTCCTTGTGCCGTTATTTTAAGCGCATCACTTATGGCTACGCCAATCGTTCTGTCCCCTACATCTAGTCCCATATATCTCATTAATTCATATCCTCCAGTATAACCGATTATTTTCAAAATAACAATAGTATTCAAAAAATAAGTGATAATATTTCTCAATTAGTAAACTTTAATACAAAATTCAGGACAAACAGATGCACAGTACCCACAGAGTACATATTTGGATCGATTCAATTCTATTTTCCCATTTCTTAATTCAAGTGCTTTATGATCACACTTCGAAACACAAGCACCACAGCGTATACACCATTATTTTAACAAAACGTCAATATAATCCTAAAACTCTATATGTTTCAAAGCCGTGTTGATATGCAGATAACGCTCATAGAGTTCGGCAGAATCTAAAAAATTAATCCCCTTTTCATATCCATACCGAATACGTTAAGTGCCCTCTTCAGGTGACAAATTCCTCTGAAGAGGACACATTGTAAGGCTTCCAAAACAAAGTTTTGATACTTCAATACCCATTTTCTCTAGTGCTTTACGCTACATCTTATTTTTTAACGCATTCCATATAATGGGTTAAAAGCTCCTCAAGTATTTCATCTCTTTCTACTTTTTTGATCATCGTTCTTGCATCATTATACGTTGTAATATAGGTTGGATCACCAGAAAGTAAATAACCCACCAATTGATTTACAGGATTATAGCCTTTTTCCTCAAGTGCTTTAAACACATAGAGCAAAATATCTTTTTGATTACCTTGTTCTAAATAGTCTTCAACGCTAAACTTCATTGTGTTTTTCATACAAAAACCCCCTTCAGCAAATACCTATACCTATAATATACCCGATTTAGGATAATAACACATAAACTTTTTCGAGTGCTTCCTTAACTTTTTCAGGATTCTTACCACCAGCTTGAGCCATGTTCGGTTTCCCGCCACCGCCACCGCCAGCTACTTTAGCAACTTCCCTGATGAGATTACCTGCATGAGCGCCGAGTTTAATCGCTTCATCAGAAACCATAGCCAAAAATTGGACCTTATCATCATCAGTATTCGCAAGTACCACAACGCTTTTTTCAAGCTTTGTCTTGATCTGATCTGCTAAATTTCGCAGTGTATTCATATCGATACCCTTGAATTCAGCCGTTACGACATTTATTTCTTTAATCATTTGAGCACTTTTAATAATGCTCTCTAAATCACTTGTTACCAATTTATTTTTAAGTTTTTCATTTTCTTTTTGAACTTGTTTTAGATCTTGTAGCAAAGTTTCCGTTTTTTGTTCCAAATCATTTTGGTTTGCCTTCAGCATATCAGAAAGTCTTTGAATCTTTCCATCAAGTTGTGTTAACATTTTATAAACATTTTCACCAGTGATTGCCTCAATTCTTCTGACACCAGCAGCTACACCTGTTTCACTAACAATCTTAAAAAGACCAGCTTCAGATGTGTTTTTAAGATGTGTCCCACCACAAAGTTCTATACTAAAGTCTCCCATAGTAACCACGCGTACGCTTTCACCATATTTCTCACCAAAAAGTGCCATGGCCCCTTTTTCTCTCGCAGCTTCAATACTCATACTTTCAGTTTGGATTGGAAGTCTTTTTAAAATTTGCTCATTGACACGTGTTTCTATTTTCATGAGATCTTCATATGAAATAGCTTCAAAATGTGAAAAATCAAATCTCAAACGCTCAGGTGAAACCATAGAACCAGCTTGTTCCACATGAGTCCCTAAAACTTCTCTAAGCGCTTTGTGCAAAAGATGAGTCGTCGAGTGATTTCTTGCAATTGCAAGTCTTCTATCTGCATCAACAGTTGCAAGTACCGTGTCCCCTACTTTTATACTCCCTTTGTTTACTTTAATGTGAAGCGCAATCAGTTTGCCAACACTTTTTCGACTCTCTTCTACATCAGCTTCAAAATCACTTGTGGATAACTTGCCTGTATCGAAGACCTGACCACCACCTTCAGGGTAAAAAGGTGTCTTATTGAGGACAACACTAACTTCCATCCCCTCAAATGCCTCATCTAAAAGCGTCTCACCTACAATTGCTAAAACTTTAGATTCTGATGTCATTTCATCATAGCCCACGAATTCACTTGCCATATCTTTTGGCAATTGACCTAGTACATCTTGAGCCCAACCAAGTTCATCACCTGATCCTCTTGCATTTCTAGCACGTTCTTTTTGCATGGTCATTTGTATCTGGAATTCATCTTCATCAACAGTCATTTGATATTCTTCTAAAATTTCAAGCGTAAGCTCAAGTGGAAAGCCATAGGTATCATAAAGTCTAAATGCATTTTCACCACTTAATACGGTTTTATTTTCAGCTTTTAAAGCATCCATATAATCTGTTAAAATCATCAATCCTTGATCAATAGTCGTTTGAAACCTTTCTTCTTCAACTGAAATAATCTTCTGAATATAGTCTTTTCTAGCCAAAAGATTTGGATAACTTTCACCATAAGCTGCCATCACTGCATCTACGAGTTCAGTTAGGACATTCCCAGTCATACCAAGCATTTTAGCGTGTCTAGCAGCCCTTCTAAGAAGTCTTCTGAGCACATAACCTCTACCTTCATTGTTAGGCATAATGCCATCGCCTACCATGAACGTAATCGCTTTTACGTGATCCGTGATAATGCGGATTGAAGTATCATGCTTTTTATTTTCACCATAAACCACATTGCTCTTTGAAATAACAGTATCTCTAATATATTTAATTGTATCCACTTCGAAAATAGTGTCTACATCTTGCATAATGCAAGCAATTCTTTCAAGTCCCATCCCGGTATCTATATTTGGGTTTTCAAGCAAATTGTAATTACCTTGATCATCTTTATCATATTGCGTAAATACGTGATTCCAAAATTCTAAGAACCGTTCACATTCACAGCCTGGTTTACAGTCTGGATCACCACATCCATATTCTGGTCCTCTATCAAAATAAATTTCGGAACACGGACCACAAGGACCAGTCCCTATTTCCCAAAAATTATCTTCCTTTCCAAGTCTCGTAATCTTTTCTTCTGGAATACCAATCACATCTCTCCAAATTGCAAACGCTTCATCATCTTCAAGATAAACGGAAGGCCAAAGCTTTTCTACAGGAAGTTCCAATACTTCTGTAATAAATTCCCATCCAAATTTAATGGACCCCTCTTTAAAATAATCTCCAAAAGAAAAATTACCAAGCATTTCAAAAAATGTAGCATGTCTTGCCGTTACCCCTACATTTTCGATATCGCCTGTTCTAAGACACTTTTGGCAAGTTGCCATACGTGGCTTAGGGGGCATTTCTGTTCCCATGAAGTATTTTTTTAAAGGCTGCATACCTGCATTTACAAGCAACAGACTCTTATCGCCTTGTGGTACAAGCGAATAACTTGATGTTACAAAATGATCTTTAGATTCATAAAAATCCAAAAAAGCTTTTCTTATCTCATTTAATCCCATAGATTTCATTGATTTAGCCTCCTAAAAATATCTATTATTTAGTCTATCCAATAATTAGTTAGGGCTTCAAAAATCAGTTTTGCATAACTCCTCTACCCTATGCTGTATAGCGTTTTTCTCATAAACGGCATCATAGGGTAGAGAGTTGCTCAACTTTTGACTTTCGACACTCTAACCACTATTTTATTCAAAAAACAAAAAAACCTTCAAAAGCTATAGGGACGACAGCATCGCGGTACCACCCTACTTAAAGATATCTAATGATATCAATCACTCTTAAAGGTAAAACTGCAAAATAACGATTGCAAATCGCAAACATCTACTATCATTTCAACATTTGAGCTCAGAAGCTGCTTCGATCACGATGAATTCATTTCAGCATAAGAATCCTCTCTAAGTTTGTGATTTACTCCTCTTCGTCATAGCGATTTCATATTCTCAATATAAATAGTTTATCACAGTTTTTTTAAAAATAAAGTCTTTTTTAAAATTCTATATCTACAACATCATGATGATCATGATCCTCATTAGGATCAAAATCTTTTAAAGCCTCAAAATGCAAGTCATTTTTTGTTGCATAATCATAAATTGCAGCTTTTAGAGCCTGCTCCGCCAAAACAGAACAGTGAATTTTCACGGGTGGCAAACCACCAAGCTCATCCACTACTTGCTTATTCGTTAGAGACAAAGCATCTTCAATCGTTTTTCCCATAATGAGTTCAGTCGCCACAGAAGATGCCGCAATTGCAGAACCACATCCGAACGTTTTAAATTTGACATCCTCTATGATATCGCCATTAACCTTAATATAAATACGCATAATGTCGCCACATTTTACGTTTCCAACTTCGCCAACACCATCAGCATTTTCTATTTCGCCAACATTTCTAGGATTCATGAAATGATCCATAACCTTTTCAGTATACATTTTTATTTTCCTCCCAAAACTCTATCATATAACGGTGACATCATTCTAAGTTTGTGAACGATCTCCTTTAAAGCTTCAATTGCATAATCTACATCTTCTTCTGTTGTAAAGTCACCAATAGATAATCTCAAAGAACCATGTGCAATTTCATGTGGTAATCCGATTGCTAAAAGAACATGTGACGGATCTAAAGACCCTGAAGTACAAGCCGATCCACTAGAACCAGAAATACCTTTTGCATTAAGGCTGAGTAAAAGTGCTTCACCTTCAATAAATTCAAAACAAATACTCACATTACCTGGATGTCTCTCAGTTGGATGTCCATTATATCTAGAGTAATCAATACTCTCAACAATCCCGTTTGCAAGTCTATCTCTCAAAGCCGATAATCTTTTAATATGCTCTTCTAAACCAGCATCAGCAAGTTCAGCTGCTTTCGCAAAGCCCACAATACCAACTATATTTTCAGTTCCCGCTCTACGATTGCGTTCTTGAGCCCCACCTTCAATGATATTCTGAATCTTAATGCCTTTTCGAATATATAACGCCCCTACGCCTTTAGGACCATATATTTTATGACTCGAAATACTCATCAAATCTATATTTAAAGCCTCTACATCTATTTTTATATTACCATAAGCTTGAACGGCATCCGTATGGAAAATTACTTTATGTTTTTTTGCAATTTCACCGATACTTTTGACATCTTGCATCGTGCCAATTTCGTTGTTGATAAACATAATTGAAATCATAACTGTTTTATCTGTGATAGCGGCTTCAAGAGCTTCTAAACTAATTCTCCCCTGTTCATCCACCTCTAAATAAGTCACATCAAAGCCTTCTTTTTCAAGCGCCCTACACGTATGTAGAATGCCATGATGTTCAATTGTCGTTGTGATTAAATGATTGCCTTTAGCTTTGTTCGCACGCATAACACCTTTAAGTGCCCAGTTATCAGATTCAGAACCACCCGCTGTAAAATAAAGTGTCTCTGGTGTCGTTCCCATAGTTGCCGCAATCGTTGATCTTGACAATTCAAGCACACGTTTCGCATCCTGTCCAAAGCTGTGTATGCTCGAAGCATTACCAAAGTTCTCTGTAAAGTAAGGCATCATCGCATCTAAAACTTCTTGCTTTACTGGAGTTGTTGCTGAATAGTCCATATAGATCCTTTTCATAAGAACCCTCCTCATAAACTTAATATTTCGATTATTTGATACTTTCTCGCCAGTTTTTATTACTATTTACATTCACAAATAGTCTCAATAATGAGGCTATCCTGATTTTGTTCATAATCCTCGAGCATATGTTGTAGTGTAATTGAATTAACAACACTTGTAATGCTCTCATATATTTTTTCATAGATGACTTTGGTCACACAATACGTAGAATGATCACAAGCTTCACTGTCATCATCCTCAACGACGCAATCAGTCGGAGCAAGAGGACCTTCCAAAGTCGTTAATATAATCCCCACCGTTATTTCATTTGCTGGTCTCGCAAGCATGTATCCGCCTTGAGCACCACGTATACTGGTTACTAGCCCCGCTTTTCGAAGCGGTGATATCAATTGTTCTAAATAATTCACCGAAATAGCTTGCCTCTCTGAAATACTTGTTAAGGATATCGGCCCTTTACCATAATGCAAAGCCAAATCAAACATTGCTTTAAGGCCATACCGTCCTCTCGTTGATAGTTTCAAAATTATCCTCTCCTTCAATTCCTAGTTATTTACTATGAAATCCTTTTCATTATAATATATCCGATTAATTGAGTCAACTTTAAAAACATAATATCTTATGAATTAATTGTTAACATTTTGTCTAAATATGCCGATAATGGTTATATATCTATAAAGAATGAGGTGTTAATAATGTCTGAACGCATGAATGAGCTCTACACTTTAACGCAGAAGGCTCAAAAAATGGAGCTCATAAATGAAGAAATCGCTCTTAGTATTTATCAAGAAATATTTGATAACTACACGCCCAAAATTTCAAAAACATATGAAAGTGGCATCAGGCTCTTAGAAAAAAGACATCGTTACGATGAAGCCCTATCCATTTGCACACGTGCTATAGAACTGATTAAGGAAGATAAAATTTCTGGAACTCTCAATCGTTTTGAAACGATCAAAGAACGCTTAGAACGTAAAAATAAAGAACTCCATCCTGAACCTGTAGTTCCCGAAAAAAAGTCCTTTAAAATCAATTACAAGATCATATTGCTCTGTTTTATCGCCCTAGCAATAGGCGTTTATCTCTTCAGACTTTCTAATCCTTATGAAGAAATTGATGTCAATCTTGAAGGCAAAGAGGCTCTAGAAGGGGCAGATCAAGTATTTGACACTTCAAAACCTGGCGAAATAACTTCAGACGAAGTTGAGTATCCCATTACTGAAAGCATGATTGAAATCGCATCAAATGAAGGTCTTAAAAATGCAGATGTCAACAACATCAGTATCATCCCACAAAACGAAACAATTGGCATCGGGATTCTCGTCGAGGCTGGCACAAGCGAAAAACGCTGCAAGGAAATTGCAACTGATCTCGTTAAAACGCTTGCTGGTGCGGCTTCTGCATCCTACTCAGACATCAAAGGACCGGGTATTGGTTCACTTGGTGAAATTTATGATTATTATGAACTCATAATTTCAGTAGGCACAGGCATAAAAGAAGATGAAATCATCGCAAGGGGCACTAAAAACAAAGCTTCTTCAAGCATCTATTGGCGTAAAGCAAAGAACTAAACACACTTTTAATTATTTAAAATCAATTTAAAACTTTATGACTTGCTCTTGCCAAGTTGCATTTAAATCCAAATACCGCTCTGCGTATGTTACACGATCTTCTTGGTCTACCAAAATAACAGTTTGATAAATCGTCCCATAAGTTTCTAGGTCTATAAAAATAGATGAGAGATCACGTTCTAAAGCAATCTCTATCCCAGTGTCTGGCAGATATTCATCTGGTGGAATTTCACGGTCACTTAAAATTTCAAAGCAGGCTTCAAGCTCTACTTGATCTTGGTCAATGAGTGCTTTAAGCCTTTTTTTGGCTTTATCCACTTTATACCATGAAGTATCCAGCAGAGCATTGCTCAATCCATGAACACCCATCTCAATCTTGATAATTTGATCTTCGATGTTTGAATAAAAATAGAGTGCATCTATTGAACCTACCACTAAATTGTAGGGATTATAATGCGTTTTAGTTTCTCTTAAACTGCTCAGATACGCTAAAGCATCCATTTCCCCTTTAAGATAATTGACTGTAAGTTCTCCTCTGGATGATTGATTTTCTTTGCTCAGTTTAAAATTTCTATGATTTGTTAGAAAAGATAATTTTTTATCCTTAGTGATACCAAGCCATGTGCCACAAGCTTTAAGGTCTCTTCCAGCCAGCAAACTCGGCGCATCTTCCCAGAAGTGTGAAGGTTGAGTAGGTCTTGATTTAAACTCGTCTCTATTGCCGAGATAAATTAACTTATATTTAGGATGCTGATTGAGCGCAAACAGAATTGTACACATTTTTTTACCTGCCTTCTATCGTTGGCATGACCATCTTTTCTCTTAATGTTTCAGCAACATCTTCTCCTTTTAGAACCGCTACAAGCTTCAAAGCAAATTCAAGGGCAACTCCAATACCTTTCCCAGTAATTAAATTACCATCTTGTACAACGGCTTCATCCATTTGGATACAACTATCCAGTTTCTTTAAACAATTAGGATAAGCAGTTACTTTCTTTTGATCGATAAGTCCCCAGTCATAGAGTACAGAAGGTGCGGCACAAATCGCTGCTATATATCTTTTTTCTTCAAATCCCTTACGTACCAATGCCTCTAATTCACTGTTTGCTCTGAGATTATCAATCCCCGGAACACCACCTGGTAAGATCAGCATTTCAATCTGTTTGTTTTGATCTAGCATGCCTATTTCTGAATCCATTTTAACAGTGATGCCATGTCCACCAGTGATTTCATTTCCATTTACCCCTACCATTTCTACACTAATACCTGCACGACGCAACACATCCACTGTGGCAAGTGCTTCTACCTCTTCAAATCCTGTCGCAAAAAAAATACAAACCATATCTTACTACCTCCTATTTAATTCTTTATATTACTATTATATTATATTTAACTCAATTTATAAGACATTTTTGTGGTGATTACGTATAATTAGGGTAATAGTAAAGAAAACGGAGGTATTCATTATGTTTAAATATGCTAAGAAAATGGAAGAAGAAAGACAATATTACGAAGATATGCTTGCCAGATCAGAACAAAGACAAACAGCTAACCTTTTGGTTGGACTTGCCGTTGGTGCCGTTGCTGGTTATTGTGCAAAAAAATATGTTTTACCAAAGCTTGCTGAAGTTGAGTATAAAGAGAGACTTTCGGAAGAAACTGATTTTTTAAAAGATCGTTTTAACGATTTAAAGCATTCTTTCCTCTCTTTAAAGGAAAAGCTACCATTTGGAGAGTGTTGCGAAGATTCATGTTGTTGTTGTGACGACGAAGAAGAATGTGATGATACGTGTTGCTGCGATGACGAATGCTGTAGTGACGATGAGTGCTGTTGTGATGACGAATGTTGCAAAGATGACCAAGAGGAAGCACAAGCATCTGAAACTACAGAAGATGTCGCCGAAGAATCTACTGAAGATAAAGAAGATGAAACTGATAAAGCATAGAAAAAATGCTCCTTTGGATTAAGTTCTCAAAGGAGCATTTTATTTTTTTAGCTCAACATATATAGTCGAATCTATAAAATTAAATTTACAAAATTTCTTTATTCAAATGGCCTCTTGTATCTGTTTCCTGATTAAAGACAGATTGGTCCATATGCCCCTCTAATTTACCTTGAGCTTCATGAATGGTTTTTACAACTTGCGATTTTGATTCATTCGTAAAGTTTAATCTAAATGCTTCAATGTCTTTTAGACTCTGTAGCTCATCTAAAAGATTAAGCGTCTTCCCATTAAGAATCGTCGTGGTACAGTCATCATGAGAAATAATTGGAAAAGAGCCGTGTTCATCCTGTATCTCATAGCGCTTTGTTTTACAGACCCCACATTGATTCATTTTTTTAAGTGGACAATATTTTGTGAACAGCAAAGGCGCCTTACCGTATACAATCATTTCAAGCGCAGGATAACCATCATTTTTTTCGTGATAAACACTAATTAAATCTTCAATTTGCTTCTTATTGAGTTCATAAGATAAAGTAACCCGTTTCGCACCTAACTGATACAGTTCATAACAACTCGTGGCATTGACAACATTTAGAGAATAGTCTGTAACGAAAGGATTGGTTTTCCTGTAGTGATAAATCCCTCCATAGCCACCAATGAGAAGAGGCCCTTCTTT
The DNA here is from genome assembly GCA_965140735.1 of uncultured Fusibacter sp. Taxonomy (GTDB): domain Bacteria; phylum Bacillota; class Clostridia; order Peptostreptococcales; family Acidaminobacteraceae; genus Fusibacter_A. The sequence continues at coordinate 1,719,923 of OZ223306.1, forward strand.
TGCCATATAATCGTTCTGATTTCTTCTAATAATATTTTCAAAATAGATTTCTTCAACACCACAGCTCACACAAGCATCGTATTGTTCCTGAGTTGTTACAGATGCTGTAAGATATGGCTTTTTAGGCGCAAAGCTTATTTTGTCTTTTGCCTTAGGGAGCTTAGTCCTTTTCTTTTGACTATTGAGCTTTAAGTCATATAGATTCTGTACGATTTCTCTTCTTGCTGCATTTAAAAGTTTAGCTGGAACGAATGCATTACAAGCTTCAACCTCTACAGATGTAAGTTCAAATATCGTATCATTTAATCTTGAGAATTGCTTTACAACCTGCTCTTTGGTGGTTGGATTATTAATGGCTTCGCTTAATACTACATCGCTTTCATACGTATAATTGACCCCTAAACCCTCAGCATTTATAATGAGCTTTGAATCCGGATATGCGTACACGCTAATCTCTAGGCCAAAACGTCTGAATTCTTTTTCCAATGAGGATTCTAACGCCTTATAATAAGCATGATCCTTTGTTATATAGACGATATCACCTTTTGACATCTTCTCTTTAAGTTTAATATAGCAGACATCATCTGCTCTGTTGATTAAATTGCCCTCTTTATCATACAGTTTTACAACCGTTAAAACGACATCTTCATTGTTGTGATTAATTCTGATAATATCGTTTTGATTTAAAGGCCTTGAAAGCTTTATTTCATACATATCTTTGAAAATTTTGCTAATTCTACCGATTTCATAGCCAAAATTATTGGGTCTTAAAATATTAGTAATATCTTTCGCATCTTCGTTAAACAAATAGCCCTTAGTAAATGTCCTGTTGAATGTTTTGTTCAGATTCTCTTTATCTGCCTCGGTTATTTTATGGTCCAAAGCCATCCGATAGTTAGATACAACATTAGCAACATATGCCGTCTCTTTCATTCGGCCTTCTATTTTTAAGGAATCCATTTCTCTTAACTCATCAATATGGTCAATTGTGTTAAGATCCTTAGTAGACAGAATATAATTTTTCCCCAAAGAGGTATTTGTGCTCATATCAATGAGTTCATATTCTTTACGGCATGAACCGACACATCTACCCCGATTTCCACTTCGAAAGCCGATTAATCCAGACATTAGACAGTTACCAGAATAAGAGACACATAAAGCCCCATGAACAAAAATTTCAAGTGGTATCTTAACAATTTTTTTAATCTCTTTTACTTTTTCAATGCCGACCTCACGCGATAATACAACTCTTTTGGCACCAAGTTCTTTAAACAATAAAGTACCCTCTAAATCGTCTATTCCCATTTGAGTTGAACAATGTGCTTCCATATCTAGAAAGTTTTTGACCACATAATCAAAAGCAGCTAAGTCCTGAACGATAATGCCATCAACACCAATTTCATTTAATCGATGCATTTGCGCTTTCATTTCTTCAACTTCATCTTCAAAAACGATAGTATTCATTGTAACATAAATTTTGATATCTCTTAGGTGTGCATACCGGACAGCCTCATTTAATGATTCGAAATCAAAATTAGATGAGTATGCTCGGGCACCAAATTTTTGCATGCCCAAGTATATTGCGTCACAACCATTAGAAATTGCAGCTTTTAAAGCTTCTATATTTCCTGCGGGTGCTAATAATTCAGCCATTTTTTCCTCCATAATTCTCGCCATTCTCAATGTAAACAAATCTCTTTATATAAATTTTTTGCAGGAAAACCCGTAGGAAAGTTTTTCCGCTTGAATTATTTTATGATCATCTCGTCTAAAAAGCTTGTCTAAATTAGTCACAGTAGAATTATAACAATTCGCATTGCACAACACAAGAAAAGTTTAAGCTTTATAAATTACCCTTTTACTCCATCATATCCATCATCATATCCATGCTCACTTCTTGAAATTCAATATCACTTGCAGGTTCAAACATACTCGGGTCCACTTTAATACCACTTTCAATCTCAACCATCTTAAGTGTCATCAGAGGTTGCTCCCCTGTTATGACTTCATATTTAAGAGGGGCACTATACTTTGTTGAATACCACATTTTAACGAGCATGTCTCCCATGTCCTCATCAGCTTCGGTTGCTTCTATGTAGACAACCTCTTCGCCATCAAGTGTCTCAACCCTTGCTGTGATATCTTCTGATGAGGCATCTGTAATTGCCGCAAGCTTAGTGCTCATATCCATCATCAAGCCGGCTTCTTCTACTAATTCAGAATCTGCGTCTATAATTTTAACGCCCTGACCAGAGCCTTCCACATAATTGTATACTACTTTTTCCGCTGCATTATTGATAACGACATTGGTGCCAATACCATCGACTACAGTTTCTGCTCTTGAATTATCACCATCGTAATACACTGTTGAAATTGTCTTTGTTCCAAATGTGTTAATTTCCATAACCATTTTCATACTCTTAGGCTTACTCATAGATAAAGAATTCAGTAATTCAGCACCCTCTAAAGAACTGTTAAGTGCTTTTGTCTCTTGTATTTCCGTCTCTTGCGAATCTGAAATAGGCATGACAGTTTCCTCTTCAGAATCAGCTTGGTTTACAGCTTGTTCTTGTTCTTCACTTTGTTCAGTTTCTACTGGACCTGTATTTTTTTCATTTTCACTTTTAGAATCATTGGCGCATCCAAACATGACAACCGTTAAAATTACAATCATTGAAATTATCCATATATTTTTTTTCATCTCACTCTACCTTTCTACTCTAAACTGAAAGTAACAATAGTTACTTTTTCTCTCTCACCAATATCGGGATTTATCGTCATATAAAAATCCTTATCGCTCTCTCTATAATAAAGACCAAATGTCTCACTTCTAGTTTCCTCTGGTTCTACAGGAAAACGGTTTTCATAACTATAGTCTTCATATTCAAGCTCAGTACCATCAGCTGCACAGACTTGTCTGATAGTGCTGAACATACCTACACTTGTAAATTCGACTGTTTCATCCGAATGGTTTACCAAGGTCATATCGAGTACTAAAAGCCCCATACCCTCTTCATCATAATTGGAATCATAAGTATTTACAGGCTCGATTCTAACCCCATCAAAAGTTATACTCACACCTTCAAATTCGATGGTATCTCCCACTGTATACTCACTCTCAATACCGGAATTTTCAAAAACAGCATCATAAGTCTTATCCATATCATCGCTTGTAACTTTAATTGCATCTTTAAGCGTCATCATTTTTCCAATTTGTAAAATATACGCATCAGATTGAATTTCTGTGATATCAAAAGCTACCTCTCCAACGATTTTATTACCACTTATAATATTGCCATCTAAAAGATCAACCTCATAATGTGGATACATAACATCCAAATAGCCTTCCTTCCCCTTTGAATCCACCATGCCTAAATCCATCAATGCACTGAAATTATAATTTTCAGAACTGTCATTGTAAGCTTCCATCTTTAAAATGAGGTATTTTTTCCCTTCAATTTCATCCATTCTAGCACCAATAACACTGTATTTCATGTCACCTTGTATATAGGCTTCACCACATTTTTTGAGATCACCTTCTGGTAACTGTCCGGCTTCCTCCATACCTTGAGCAATTTCGCTCATCTCAGAAACAACATTTGTAGCTTCAGAAGCAACCTCTTTAACAGCCGTCTTTTCAATTGTACTTTTACCTTCTGTTTGCTTTGAACAACCTATTATCAATACTGCTATCAACATAATTATTAACCCTTTTAAACCTTTACTTTTCACAATCTTACTCCCCTCTTATTGATACCAAAACGGCATATGTTCACCATCATTGTTACTGTTGTCACCGTGGTCAATTATCTTGTAGTCTGACGGTATTTCATAGAGCTTTTCATCTACTTCGCCAATCCTTGTGATTTTATAATCTAGGGCTTCCCCTACGATTACATCATCGGTCAAAGCTTCCTTACTGTAAACCTTTACACTTCTGATTTTATTTTGAGATTTATCAATCACGTATTCATAAAAGCGGATCATGCCACTGACTGAATTCACCTGATTATCATAAAAAGTATAACTTTTCGTATTTTCCGATTCAGTTACGTTATATAGTCCCACCTTTTCAAAATCAAAAAATCTCATTTCATAGCATGAATGCTCATAGAGCTCTGCCATTTTAAGTTCAGGACATACCGTGTAAAAATTTTCTTCATTTCTAAAACGAATCACTGTTTTTTCTTCACCATTCATGCTTTCATTCTTAGTTAAATATAGGGGACGATCCAGCGACATTTCTTTGAGACCACCTGATTGAAGTGTCCATTCTCTACCAGTACTTGATTGAAGCGTCATCGAATGTGGCTCTTTTAAAATTGTATTTTCAACAGCGCCAGCAAGTGTCTTTGTGTCACCACCAGTCATAGAAAAAACAAACAAAGTGATATCACGGAAATCAATGTCATTCGGTTTATGGTATATAGCTTCATCAATTGATTTTGATTTAATACTCGTGGCAATGCTACGTCTCTTTAAGAGACCATCTTCATCAAATACAAGTTGTTTTACAACCACGCCATACTTGACAGACACCCATTCTTCATACAAATCGCCATCCTTTTCCAGTGCCATATAGACAGCTGGTATCTCATCCAAAGTTGTGATTTGACAATTTAATACTTGTTCATTTTGCTCAAGTGCAAATGGATTATATGTAGGTGCATTCAAACCACTAATGCCTTTATAAAAACATGAATTTCCCATGACTTTCTTTGTTAGCACTGCATCTGGATTAGTAAAATCACCCATCATTAATTCAGATGCCTCATAGTACACGCCTTCATTTTCATCATAATATCTAAAGTATTTTTCATAATCATCTACGATTTCTGCTTCATAGATGCTCTCTCCTTTTAAATCAACCGTCTTAACAGACTCATACTGAGTGTAATTCAAGTCTCCAAAAAAATCATTCCAAGTCAATTTATCAATATCATATATAATCTCTGTCCCTTCTGTATCTCTACGTGTTATAGACTTGTAAAGTGCTTCATTTGCTAATTGGGGATCATATTGAATTGCATCTTCTAGACTCGGTTCATAATTATTCTCCTCAATCGAAGTAAAAGGCACTTCAAATCCCATGTCAGAAGCTAGCGTCATTTTCTCTTCATCAAACGACCACATCACATTTGAAAATGTTAATTCCTCAGCTGTATCTGCCTCAACTGTTTCAGAAGAAAGAGCAGTCGATTTAAGCTGACTTGTGTCAGCCTCTGGTTTACTCATGTCAACGTCTAGTTGACTTATAGTGGTCTCTGGTTGACTTGTATCACTTTTACATCCCAATGTGATCAGTATCATACACAGTATGATCCCAAGCATTCCTATGCGTTTGTACATTTTCATCATTCCTTCCCTAGTAAATTGGCAATTCCCGCTAATTCTTCCAGCGGATTGTTCATCCCTTTTGTCTCACCTTCCCCCCCTCCTTTAGCCGCTGAATAAATACGATCTGCCATCCGGCTAAACGGCAAAGACTGCAACCACACAGAACCTGGCCCTTTCAGGGTTGCTAAAAATAACCCTTCACCTCCAAAAATACCTGATTTAATGTCGCCTACAAATTGGACATCATAATAAATATCAGAGGTCATAGCAACGAGACATCCTGTATCCAGTTTTAAAATCTCACCCGCTTGTAAATCCTTTTTTACGATAGTGCCTCCTGCATGTAAAAAGAGCATCCCATCGCCTTCAATTTTTTGCATGATAAAACCTTCGCCACCAAAAAAGCCAGCACCAATCTTCCTTTGAATGTGAATATCTATTGAAACCCCTTGTGCGGCACACAAAAAAGCATCTTTCTGACAAATTAAACACCCATTAAAACGTGCTAAATCTTGCGGGATTATTTTGCCTGGATAAGGCGCAGCAAAAGCCACATGTGCTTTGCCACCAACACGATTGGTAAATAGAGTCATAAAGAGGCCTTCTCCAGTTATTGCTCTCTTGCCAGCGCCGATGAGCTTCCCCATAAAACCTTTGCCGTGACTTTTGTTACTCCCATCACCCATAATAGTCTCCATCTCAATTTTGTCATCCATGTACATCATGGCACCCGCTTCTGCCAGCACACTCTCGGAACCATCAAGTTCGATCTCCACTAATTGCATATCATCGCCATATAACTTGTAATCAATTTCATGGGCCATTGCCATTGTAAATCCCTCCTTAAATATTCGATCATCTTGCTGTCAATTTAAGTTTACTTTATATTCGATCAATAAGGTATATACTAGTAGTCACTTAGCATTAGCCCATAAGTCAGTAATTTTAGCCAACTGACTCATAAAAAAGAAAAAACTCAGACATTCGTCTGAGTCTAAAGCATTATTGAATTAAGTGGTATGATGATATTAGCAGAAAAGCCCTCTGAATGATTGTGTGAATATTTAGCGCTTCCACCCACTAAAGACAAGCGATCGTCTATTCCGATTAGACCATTTCCCTTAATCAGCGTTTCTGCACCCACACCGTTATCCATTGTCTGCACTGTGATCTGATTTTCATTAATGGTAACAGAAAGTAACATTTTAGTTGCCTGAGCATGCTTAAGCGTATTCGTTACCAGTTCAATCGTCACCTTTCTGACTATATCAAACACTTTTTCTTCTAGCCGATGATTGGACCCACGTAAGAAAAACGTGACGCCAATACCACTGATGTTAACGACCTTTAGCATATTTCTAAGTTCTCTTTCCAAACTTGCAACTGTATAAACCTCGTTCTTATCTTGCGTTTGAATACCTTTCATTTCATTAAAGCCATCGTGAATCGCCAGACTGGCCTTTTCAAGACTATCCACAGCACGCTTTTTATTATTTTTATAAAACATCTTGCTCACTTCTAACAATTTAATCGTAATGACCAACGAATGTCCTAAAATATCATGTAATTCACGTGCAATATAACTTCTAGCACCCACATGTGAGGTCTGTTTTAATAATTCTATCTGTTCTTCTAACTTCTTATTGGCAATTTCAAGCTGTCTATTTTCTTTATCAAGTTCATTCTTAGCATATTGATGTGATGAAATATCTGTAAAAACAATGATAAATCGCCGGTCTAAGAAGCGTTTATGCGAAGTCATATAACACTTGTAAAACCTGCCATTGTACTCAAGGACAGAATCGTCTTGAGTGTGCCCCTTGAGCAAGGTTGCAATTTTATATTGCATCTGTGGCAAGTCAAAATGTGTATTAAATTGATCATTCGAATAAAGCACTTTGGCGTTTGAACTCAGAACCACTATGGGGTTGTCCAATCTACTTGCAATTTCATGTTTCATAATCGGCGTCAAATCAAAGAACTCGTACTTAAATGTTGCATAGACAAAAATAAGCAAAGACCAAGTATACACAATTGGGGTAATATCAAATATAAAATTGCCAATGCCTAATTTGATGAAAAAATTTTCCAAAACTCTAGAGATATAGATCAGATTGAATACAAGAGGCAATAAGATTGCAAAAGCAATAAGACTGCGCTCTAGCCTACTTTTATCCTTGAGTTGATTGCTAAACTTACGACTACACAAAACAGTGCCTGTGATTAAGAACAGATAATTTACCCCTAAATAAACATAGAATAATATCCCAAAATCATCCTCATTAAAATTAAAGATCTTATAGAACTTATAATGATATGGATTCGTAGCAACTAGCACAAATTCCAAGATTGCAATCGTATAAATTGCAACTCTAAATTTGATGTTCATGGGTTTTCTCTTGTAATAAGTATAAGCAAAATCCAAAAAGCTGACGCCAAGAAGACATATACCAAAGTAATAAAATACAATGAAAAACCATCTGAGTTCCACTGTGGGTGAAACCGTCTTAAATATTTTACCAACAAGCCAAATGATCATGGAAACTTGCACCACAAAAAAAGCTCTTAGAGCAGCGTTTTTATTGGCTTTCATATAGATTATTACAAATCCAGCTACATTGACAATAAGGGCAAAATAATTCCATAAAACAATTGTAAACATGCTACTTGCTTTGCCATCTATCATGTATTCACCGCCTACACAATTCCATTTTCTATTGCGAAAATCGCTATTTGCATGCGATCTGAGTATCCAAGTTTTTCAAGTATTTTACTGACATTATTTTTAATTGTGCCATGAGAAAAAGAAAGTAGTGCTCCAATTTCTTTATTACTATAGCCCGCTGCAATATATTTTACAATCTCAATTTCTCTTTCATTTAGAATATCTTGATATTGTGTCTTGTAGTTGCTGAGCCCTTTAAATCGATCTACCATAATCTTTTTGACACTTTCATGTATGACGGTTAGACCGCTGTAAATACATTTTATACTGCACGTTAGATCTTTATGACTGATGTTTTTTACAATATACCCATCTGCATTGTTTACAAAAGACTCCATAATGTTATCCGGATTTTCAAAAGTCGTTAAAATAACCACTTTGATATGAGGGTATTTCTGTTTAATTAACTTGGTAGCCTTTACCCCATCCATTTCTGGCATCTCAATATCCATGAGGATGATATCTGGATTTAAAGTTTCGCATAATTTCAAAGCTTCATGACCATTTTCGCCCAATCCCACCACTTCTATTTCATCATCATTTTCAAGCAAATATGCAATAGATTCTCTTAACAAAAGCTGATCATCCACTAAAATCAATCTTATCATTTATACCTCCCCTTTATTGATTAAGTCAACAAATCATTACCATAATAAGCCCTATAAGTAGAAACAGTCTTTCTCACATCTTCCAGAATCAAATTACTCTTTTGTATTGCCTCTTCTATGTCACTCTCAAAAGTAGGTAAATCTATATTTAATTTTGTGCGATCAATCATTTGTGATAAAACATTCATTTGCGTTTCTCTAGAATTAATAATTTCTTCAAGCAAGGCGCTGATTTCTTTTTCCTTTTCAAGACGATAAACAACCAATGCTTGATTTTTAAGTTTTTGATTTACAGCTTTAGAAACTTCACGCCTTTCTTCAAGCTCATGGAGCAGATTTATAAGTAATGTTATTTCAGTGATCGTTATGATATACCCGATTGATTTAGAATGTTCTTTAAGTGTCACACTCTTAAAGGCAAAATAATGTTTGTGTGCGTTGTGCTTTAAGACGATATACTCCTTCCCCATGTGATTAGACTTAATCACAATCTCATCATGGAAGAGAGTCTGTATATGTTGTTTTTCCACCACTTCAACCGGTTTAAAAAAGTTGGAATGCCTTGAGGATTTATTTCTATACAATATTTTACCGCTCATATCTGTTACAAAAATGCAATCTAGACTCATATCGCCCATTTTATCAAATGCATGTAGTGTTATCCCCGCTTCATCATACGTATACAACTCAAGATTTAACAAAAAGGTGTAACTAAACCCAATTAAAATTTCAATAAAATCCAAACTCATATTATCTTTAAAAAGTGCTATTATGTAGAAAAATAGTGGGCTTATCAATAAAAACTTAAGTATCATTATATTCACATGAATTTTATTTCCCTTGACTTCAAACCCATAACGTCGTGATTGAATCGTCATCACAATCACATTAAAAAAAACATATGTAACCAAAAGAACCAGAATGATACCTTTATAGATAGGACTATAGTTGACGTTATGAAACTTGTAGTCCTTAATTAACATACCACTGATTATCAAAAGAAAAACGCCAACTTTGTAACTTCTTAAAACTATTTTTTTCAACAAATTATATCTTTTGACTTTAATTTTATGTGTCAACCCTTGCCATATAAAAATAGAGTGCATCACATAAGAACTCATAAGAGCAATCATAAGTGAACCTTTCATATTTCTAAGCACTTTAGCATAAATCAAATGGGGGATTAGACCCTCAGCCACATGTAAAACAGCAAAAATAACGATCAGCGAAAAAATAGTATATGCATGCCGCCTACTTCTTTTATCACTCAATCTATAATAGCTGTAAGTTGCACTAGCCACTGCAAGCATCGTTAAAAACGTCACTAAGACTATATTAAAAAACTGATAATAAGTATAGTATCTCCCATCACCCATGATTTTTCTCCCTGTAATCAAACCTTCACTGATATGTTTATTATACACTAGCCACTAGGCCATTTGAAGTGCCTAGTGGCACTTTAGCTGACTTCTACTTAGACACTTTTATCTCATTGAGCCACAATTAAAAAGAGACTGTTCTCAAAATAATTGATTCAATTATTTTGAGAACAGTCTCTTCGTAATTACAGCGCCAAATAAATTTGTGAGCGTAGCGTTTCAAAATCTATTTTGAATATTTAGTGCGATTTAGATAGGCCTTAATAACGGCCTCATGCCCCAATTCTGTTGGCCTATAATAGCGTTTGTCCTTAATTGCATCTGGCAAATACTGTTGTTTGATATAATGATCTTCAAACGCGTGTGGATACTGATATTTTTGAAAAGTAGAATCTCCACTATAGTTGCGTTCTAATTTTAAAGAGGTGCCATCCTTAAGATAATAAGGAATCTTTCCCGTATCATGATTGGCGATATCTTCTAAAACTTCATCAATCCCCAAATATGCCGCATTGGATTTCGGGGCTGTAGCCACGTAAGTCGCCGCTTGTGCCAATAGAATTCGGCCTTCAGGCATACCGATAAAGTCTACCGCCTGTGCTGCGTTATTTGCCACAACAAGCGCCATAGGATCTGCATTTCCCACATCCTCTGCTGCACAAATCACAATCCTTCTGGCAATGAATCTTGGATTCTCCCCACCATAGATCATCTTCCCAAGATAATAAAGTGCCGCATCGGGATCAGACCCTCTCATACTCTTTATAAATGCAGAGACAATATCATAATGATTATCGCCGTTTTTATCGTAGTCCATATATTTCATTTGAAGACACTCTTCAATAACTTCCGGTGTGATGTTGATCTCACCTAACAAATCATCTTGAGAAAATACAGCGAGCTCTAAAACATTAAGAGCACGTCTAGCGTCACCAGCGGCCATTTCAGAGATATAATTTTTAGTTTCATCTGAAATAACAATATCGTACATCCCAAGTCCATTTTCCACGTCAGAAATTGCTCTATCTATAATCTTAAGGATGCTTTCACTATCTAGCTTTTCAAGTTTAAAAACAGAAGATCTAGAAATTAGAGCACTGTTCACTTCAAAATAAGGATTTTCAGTGGTTGCACCAACCAATAAGACAGTGCCATCTTCCACAAAAGGCAAAAGTGCATCCTGTTGACTCTTGTTAAACCTATGAATTTCATCTATAAAGAGAATCGTCCGCTTGCCATAAAGCGATTGGTTATCTTTCGCAATCTGTACGGTATCTCTAATGTCTTTGACACCTGAGGTGACTGCATTAAGACTGATAAATTCAGATTCTGTTTTCTTAGCTATAATTTTTGCAAGTGAAGTCTTGCCACTTCCTGGCGGCCCATAAAGTAATATTGAACTCAAACGATCTGACTGAATCAGCTTTGAAAGCAATCTACCCTCACCAATAATTTTTTCTTGTCCAAAGAAAGCATCTAGTGTCTCTGGCTTCATACGTTCTGCCAAAGGCGCTTGTTTTTCTATTTTTTCCTTAGCCACAAAATCAAATAAATCCATTTTAAACCACCTTCTCCAAAGTCCACTTTACAATCTCATTAAATGTCATTTTAAGTGGTTCTATTGCCTTGTTTTTAAAAGCATTTTGCCAATCCATGTAATAACTTCTCAGTTCATCATTTACAACAATATTTGCCGATTCTAAGTATTCGACCAAGAGCTGTTGCATCACAATTAAGAGCCTATAACTCAATTCATCTTCAAGACTTTTAGCGACAGCTTCAAGGCAAGTTAAAATCGCCGTGTAGTAACCAGCAACAGTTTCGGTCTCTAAGTTTTGAACTCCATACTGATTCAAAATGCTCTGAACCTTATGGGGCGTAACGACTTTGAGGCGAGACATCATTTGATACGCTTGAAACTGTATCGTTGAAAATAAATGCATTGGATTTGCCGAAAGATTTATAAACTCTGAACCCAGTGGATTTTTAGATAACCCTGGAACTTCTGCAACAAAAGTACCAATGCCTCTTTTAACTTCAAGCACATTTCGACTCTCAAGTGTTTTTATAGCTTCTCTCAATGTCGCTCTTGAAATATTAAGTTCTTCTGATAACTCTAGTTCATTGGGCATCTTGTCTCCTGGCTTAAATAGCCCCTTTACGATTAAATCCACTATATTTTCAACTATTTTTTCTGAAAGAAGTTTCTTTTGATACATCATATGCACTCCCTTGAAATTAAGCTTTAAAATTATAAAGCGGTCTAATGATTTCCACTACGTCAACAGTTTCTTCGATATACTTTAGAATCATTTCAATCGGTTTGTAAGCCATTGGACTCTCGTCTAATGTTTTCACTGTAATACTACTGCTATAAATCCCCTGCATCTCATTTTGAAATGCCTCTAATGATAATTTTTCAATAGCCATTTTTCTGCTGAGTAGGCGACCGGCACCATGTGGCGCAGAATAATTGTACGCCTCATTCCCCTTTCCAATTGCAATGATAGAACCATCTCTCATATTAATTGGGATGACCAATTTTTCACCCTTCTGAGCACTAACAGCTCCTTTTCGAATCATCAAATCGTCAAAATTAATATAATTGTGCACGGTCTCAAAGTGAAAAAGAGATTCAAACGACTCCCCTAAATGTTCACATATTTTTTTTGCAATTATGGTTCGGTTAAGAGAAGCATATTTTTGGGCGAATTTCATATCTCTAAGATAATCGTCTCTATCTTGACCTTCTAAAAAAGCCAGTTGATGGGATACATGATAGGGCTCCATTTTTTTTTCAAATTCCAAAAGGATTTCTTTTTCATGTGCTTTATTTTTCTGTTTTCGAATGCGCTTTAAGGCTTGGTCCTTTTCTGCTTTAAGTTTCTTTTTAACGTGTTCACAATAGTGCATGGCCTTCCTTTGATAAAATTCTGCCACTTGATGTCCAAAATTTCGACTGCCTGTATGAATGACTAAATACTTTTCACCTTGGGGATTGACATTAATTTCAATAAAATGGTTACCGCCCCCTAATGTTCCGAGTGAACGTATATGCCTTTCTACATCTGAATGTGTTAATTTTGATATCCGTTCAAGCTCTGTTTCAAAATGCGCCTCAAGTTCAACAGAGCATTGCTCATACACTTCAAAACCACTGGGAATATTTTCTCTAATGTATTGGTCTAATCGTTTAAAATCAATTTCCTTTTGGCCTAATGCCACAAGCATCATACCACAACCGATGTCCACACCAATAAGGCTTGGGACTATCTCGCTGGGAACTTGTGCTGTAAATCCAATAACACAGCCTTTTCCCGAATGACAATCAGGCATAATGCGAATTTTTTGATCCTTGAAAATATATAAATCACATACATTTTTAACTTGTCTCTTAGCATCTTCTTCAATTTCATCACAAAAAACAAGTGCTTTATTGTACTTTCCGTTAATTTCAATCATCTTATCACATCCTAAGTTGAAAATAGAATTTTGAAAACATGAGCTCAAGTTTATACTAATCCAATTGTAACATGTTTAATATTAATTTCTAAAGTTTTTTCTTTTTTTAGCCGATATATATGTTGCAAGGATGCCTATAATTTCAAGGAGGAATGGTTATGGAATTTAACATTAAATCTTATGAATACTCAAAATCGGAAAGTGTAAGTGCTTCTGTTTCAAAATCGTCAAAAGGTGATGCTAAAGCACAGGTCAATTCATCCAAAACTGAAAAGACGCTTTCCAAAGAACAGACCCTTTATGTTAACGATTCACTGGAAATTGGAACAGAAAAGCCTAAAACAGATCTTACTTATAATTTTGATGCAAAAAGAGTCGCTGAAATGAAAAAAGAGATGGCTTTAAAGAGTGATTCGTTTAAAGAAATGATTCGAGGAATGCTCCAAAAACAAGGTCTAAACGTATATTCTATTCTGGCGCGCTTAGATCAAGGTGAAAAAGTTGAAGTAAAAATTGATGCCGAAACTAAAGCCAAAGCACAGGAAAGCATCTCTGAAGACGGTTACTGGGGCGTTAAGGCAACATCTAAACGCATCCTTGATTTTGCTAAAGCAATTAGTAACAACGACCCCTCTAAAATTGATATGCTCAAAGATGCTTTCAAAAAAACTTATGAAGAAGTCAAAGAATATTTCGGTGGCGAACTTCCAGAGATAAGCCAAAAAACTTATGATGCAGTCATGACTGGATTTGACGAATGGGCCAATGGCGACCGAACTTCTACTGAAGAGGCAACACCTGCGGACTCCTCAACCACAGACTAAAATATAGCATCTATACTTATTAGTGCGTCCTATTTACGATAAAGCGACACACATAATCTAAACGAATTATGCGTATCGCTTTTTTTTTAGTACTTTTATTCTAAAGCTCATCTAATCTATTGTATCATTCTTGATCATAAAAAGCTCATTTGACTTTTCTTTGACCAAAAGAATAACGGAGATGTGATAAACGCCTTCTCTCAGCGTCATTTCAGACACCCCACCTATACATTTTGAAACAATACTCACAAACTTGCCGAATTCATTTACAAACTCATTTAATGCGTCTGTTTCTTCACATACCAGCTTGAATATAACGATATGCTTGCCATTTGTCAAATCAGACTTGAGAACAAAACGCTTTATAGTGGATTCACTATGCTTAACATTTTCAATAATTTCACCAATAATACCTGTAATTTGCTTAAAGTTATCATAGTAGAAGTCCTGCCTACTATCCTTGTGAATTTCTATAATTTCATCAAGTTGATAGGTTTTATTAAAAAACTCCATAAGATCATTTAGATCGAAAGCCCTTAGTGAAAATTTAGAATAATCAAAGACTTTATTGATGTAATTCATCCGAATATTCATTTTTTGGATATGCTTTGAAATCAATTGATCTTTTTCGTTTGTTTTGACGCTCCCAGCATCTTCTTCGCTCGTTAAAAATGCATCCATTTCTTGAGAGAGCTTTCGCACATCCTCTGTGGTAATCAAATGATGATAATTAACAGTTTTAACGATTTCTTCAAAGAGTTTAAGGAAATAGTCTACTTTCTCATAACCTTCTGTTAATAGCTTTTGGTAGAGTTCATTTTTCTTTTCAAGCGATCGCTCTTTGGATTCCTTAGAGTGCCTTTTATCGTACAGCTCAATCCCTTCTTTGATATAAACCCTTAATTCATTATCTAAATCCCATGGTTTCGTTAAAAACTTATAGATATCTACTTTATTGACTGTCACAAGAATCTGTGGCAATTGCGTATAACCACTTAATACAATTTTTACGGTATCTGGACTTATTTTATGGATGAACTGTAGTAATTCAAGTCCATTCATGCCTGGCATTCTCATATCGGTAACCACAACTGCAATCTCCTCTTTTGCAAAGAGTTCAATTGCTTTCTGACCCGATTCAATAAAAAAGGTCTCATAAGGCTCAGTTCTCAACCCTCTATTAAGGGCCTTTAATATCTCAACTTCATCATCTACTATAAGGACTTTATACTTACTATAATCTATCATTTTGTCCTCCTGTTACTTATCTTCATATTTTTCGATAATCGGTTTTAAGTACTCTAAATCAATTTTTAATAAGTCTAAAGCATCTATAAAACTAGACTTCAACACTTCATATTCACCTTTTTCAATCATTGAAGCTAACGTGACCAACGCCACAAGTTCTTTGTGTATAATAAAATCATCTAACGGCTTATGGTGATACATGCATACTTCTATGAGTTCTAGGGGAAAAGCCCACCAATTTAGAAAATAACCCCCGACAACTGCATGATCAATTTTAAAAAGAGAACGCTCTAGAGACATAATTTGATCATCAGAAATATCTTTGGATAGAATCTTTTCTGAATAGACATCCTCAAAGATTTGAAGCATAATAATTTTGCCGATATCATGTATTAAACCTGCAGTTCCAACAGCAGCTGGGACTTTCTTTTTATAATATTTTTCATGTAAATCATGAAAAATATTATTGGTTCTGGCAGCATGTTCCCAAACTGCTTCCCCTTTTTTAATAAGGGGTTCCTTCACTTGTGAAATTTCATAAGATAGAATAATTTGTTTTAAATTATTTAGGCCAATATACATCACTGCTTGTTGTAAACTTCCAGTTTTGGCCTGATAAAATGCCGAATTCGCAAGTCTTAATATGTTCGAAGTAATCGCTAAATCTTCTTCAATAATACCACAAATTGCTTCTATACTCTTGTCATTTTGAATCAACAGATTCACGCGATCAAAAAGCCTTGGAAGCGTTTTAATATTTTCGAAATTTTGAACCTTATCAAATAAGTTGACTTGCATAAATTCATCTTCAAGTGAAAAGATCTTACGGATGCTCCCAATAATTTCATCGTTATTCCACGGTTTGTAAAAATATTGTTTTGCAAGATTCTTGCTTACTGCTTCTGTGATACTATCCACAGAAGCATAACCACTCAAAGCCACTCTTATGGTCCTCGGTGAAGCTTCCTTAAATACTTTTAATACTCTAATACCATCGAAGTTTGGCATCTTAATATCTGTAACCAACATATCAATAAAATCTAAGGATAGGTAGATATTTATCGCATCTGTGATATTATCTGCATAATAGCATTCATACTCAAGGTTTCTGAAAAGTCTTTTTAATGATCTTAAAATATTGGCTTCATCATCTATGAATAATATTTTTCTCATCGCCTTCTCCCCCCTCATACTTTCTAATTACATTATAGATTCACAAACTCACACAGTTTTCTGCCTAGATATTCTAGACACTATATACCCTTAAATAAGACAACAAACCAATTTTCAAATACATTTTTTTTTTAAAAAAAAGTCTGTAGGCCACTAAATTCAGAGGATATACAGACTTTATTAAAGATTTAAGTTATCTTGTTGTAAATATAATAAACTTATAAAACAACCTTTTTCACATAATTAGAAGTACAGGCTTTAAGCATTGCTCCATAGTCTAATCTAAATTTAATGATTTGCCCCACTTGATAGCTTTCACAGGCCTTAGTTAAATCCATGATCATGTGATCACTTGATGCTCCTATGATCTCAATGCGCTCATCTAAAGGCATTAGGCCGTCTGGATCGATATCTTGCCTACCTATGGCTACAATCGCACGCCACATTTTGCCTTTATCTACAAAAGATGGCTTGTTTCCAAAAGCATCCATACCAATCTTTCCCGTTGGTATTGAATCCTTCATTTTAAGTTCAATGATTTCGGCTTCAAGTATGAAAGCATCACCATGAGCCCCTTTTATAGCTTCACCATAAGCTGTTTCTCTTCCCAGTACAATGGCTTCACCAAGTCTAAGATTATTGATTTTCACAGGCATTTCGCCATTATCAAGTAGAAATAAACTGCTTGAATTCCCACCCGATACGACATTCAATGTGATATCGAACTTTTCTTCAATATGCCGCGCAATAGCTGCTAATTCACCCAAATTATCTGGTCCCGGTATAACGCCACCATAACAGGTTAAATTGACCCCTATTCCCTCTAAGATAATATGATTCATATTGATTATCGCTTTAACCGTTTCATCCACATCGGCTTTTAAAATACCTTCTCTTAAATCACCTAGGTCAATCATCAAAATAACGCGATGTTTCTTAGATGCTTTTTGAGCCGCACGATCTAGCGCTTTTATAGTTTCAATTTCTGAATTCAAACTAATATCACATAAAGATATCACTCGTTCAGCTTCTGATTGCATTGGTAGTCTCAAGAGCACTTTATCACAATCTATAGAAGTCATTTTTTCAAAATTTTCAAGTCTAGAATCAGCGATGGCTTTTGCACCGCCATCAATTGAAGCTTGTGCCACAGAAGGCATGCCACAATAAACCTTCGATACTGTATACAAGTCAATATTCCATTGAGCCGCTTTTTCTGCTAAAAGCACTGTGTTTTCTTTTATCTTTTGACAGTCTATTACAAGTCTTGGATACATTTTACACCTCATCATTTATTCTAAGCGATTTTTTTAGAAGCAGTAATGCGGATTCTTTATGTTCTTTTGAAAGGACCCCTAAAGAAGCCATAATATAATCATTATCGATTAAAATTTCAGTTTCATTTTTAGGTAAAAGTTTATCGCCTAAAGCATTCTTGGTGATTTCATGAAGTAATTCTATACGATTAGGTAAACGCGTACAGGCCCCACCAGTCCCTACGATAAATTTAACACTGGTTAAGTCCTTACCTTCAGCATAAGTCTTCTTACCACCACCAGCAAATAAAGTTCTATAGCCACCAGCGTGCCTGTTAGCAGATACTACGATGGCCTCTTTAGTAAGCCTTTCAACAAATGCAAACTGGCTTGAAGTTTTAGGGATTGGTACATGAGCTTCAACGAGAGTTTTAATGGATTCCACTGACATTTCAAGATCTTTTGAAAGCTTTTCGATGCCGATCATTTCAACGATGTTTTTCATGTTGATATAGACCCCTAAATCGCCTTCAACAGTTCTCTTGGCCAGAGGTTCCGGTGCGATCAATATTCTGGATATTTCATCACTGTCCTCTGTTACAGAGTGAATATCCGTTGTTGCACCGCCTACATCTACCGTTATAAGGTCTCCAATAGCTTCTCTTAGCATCTTAGACGCTTCCATAACAGCACCTGGTGTCGGGATGATCGTCCCTGATACCATTTCTCTAATATGTTCCATTCCTGGTGCATGTACAATATGTTCTTCGAAAATATCTTGTAGCACATGCCTTGTGGGCTCAACATTTAACTGATCTATTTTGGGATAAACATTATCGACAATATAAAGTTGGTTCTCTTTCCCCATTTCTTCAAAGATCAATTTAATCTCTTCTTGATTTTCTATATTCCCTGCATATAAAATCGGCACATTGATGTCCAGCTTTGCTATGAGTTCAGCATTGTAAATCGCAGTATCTCGTTCGCCATAATCCACACCACCTGCAATTAAAACGATATTGGGGTTAATCTCTTTAATTTTTTGAAGATCAGTTCGTCTAAGCTTGCCTGCTGTGACCATATGAATATTCGCACCAGCACCAAGTGCTGCCTCTTTAGCCGCTTTTGCTGTCATATCATAAACCAGGCCATGCACCGTCATTTTAAGCCCACCTGCGGCACTGCTGGTGGCTAAAAGTTTATTATATTCAACTTGATCTGTTTTTAAAAATAATGCCAAATCATCAATTGCCTTGTGGAGTCCCATGGTGACATCCCCTTCAAGCACCGTTGTTGGCGATTGTCCTTGCCCTATAAACTCAGGACTTGGTGTATCTATACCGTTAAAAGCATTGATGACTGTGGTTGTACTGCCGATTTCAGCAACTAGTAGGTCAATTTTCATTTTTTCACCACCCTTTCACATTATAACTTGCCTGTCTCACGGATGCTAGCCTATATTGGATATAAAGAAAGAGGGCGGTTCGCAAACAGCCCTCTTTCTTGAATTTGCGATTATTCGCCTCTTAATTCTTGTGCTCTTTTTACAATGAATGTTGCAACATTGACGCCTCTATCGTAACGTCCAAAACCTTCATCCATACCATTTTCTCTTGCAATTTCAGGTGTAACTTGAGTCCCACCAGCACAGATTATAAATTTATCTCTAACGCCTTTTTCAACCGCATATTCATGAATTCGCTTCATATTTTTGTAGTGAACATCATCATGAGAGATAATGGTTGATGCTAAGATGACATTTGCATTGAGCTCAATTGCTGCATCCACTAGTTTTTCAACTGGAACACTTGTACCAAGGTATTCAACTTCCATACCGTATTTCTCAATACCACCATGTTTAATGTCAATAACTTCTCTAAGACCAACTGAATGCTCATCTTCTCCAACAGTTCCAGCCACAATCTTAACTGGATGAGCATCAATTAGAGCTCTGATTTCATCATCACTCATGACTTCTGGTTCTGGTGGAATTACAACATCTCGCATGTCAATATCCATATCTAGAACACCTTTAAGCTGAACTCTAGTACCTTCTGATGGATGCATTTGCTCGATGTGAATCACTTCAACATCTTTAAGATTCATCTTTTTACCAAATTCAATTGCAGCGTATTGTGCAGGACGAAGACCAATTGGTAGTAAAATTTCTACCTGAACAACACCATCTCCTAGCCATTGAACTTCTGGTTTAACGAAAGGTGACTCACCATGCTCACCTCTGTATTTTTCAGTCTCTTCCATACGTTTGTAAACGTTATCTGTATCATCAAGTTCATCAATAAAGATGATCTTTTCAGGTTTTTCAAATGTACAGCCGTCGATTAGTTTTGAAGGCTCTTTTTCAGCAGATGCATCATATTGAGCAACGTTGTTGTTTCCATAATGTGCGGTAACAGGTGCAAAGTAATCTGCTGCTCTTTCATAGACTGAACCTGTGCCAACGCCACCATCGATCTTCCGACCGATGCCATCACCATTTCTTTCAGGGTACATTCCTGAATCTACGAAGAAACCATTTTCAACAGCATTGAAATAACCACCATTTGCTAAAATTTCTTCGATGTATAAAACTGCTCTCTCTTTGAGTTCTCTCGCATTTTCTCTGAGGTAACCATCTGATTTGAGCTCTACCATATCCATTAACCCGTCAAGGCCCGTTAAAGTTTGCTTAGCAGTTTCACAAGCCTCGATATTATACATATGCCAAGGAACATTTCTACCTTCATCAGGTGTGATTGTAGATTGAATATCTGCTGAAGTCATTCTGGAAATAAGCATATTCATGACATGTGTCACAGTCGCTTCTCTTGAAGATGAAGTGATGTATTTAGTATTCATTTGAGCTCTCATTTTGTACTCAGTAAATAAATCTCTAAGTGCAACTGCATAAGGTAAGTCCAGTTTCATACAGGGTGCTGGTGTTGATGTTGGTGGTACCGTTGATAAGGAAATATTTTCTTTAGGCATGCCCACTTTATGCGAATAAAGTGCATTGATACCATGTTGAACCATCAGTTCTGGCATAACTTTCCATGCATCTCTAGCCGTTGCATTTGCATTATGAGCACCATCGATTTGAACCATGCCAGCCCAGGTCATTACTTTTTTGGATTCAGCCGCATCAACAAATGATCTCACCATATTGATATTTCTATAGAGCACATTGTATTGTGGGTCTTGATGCGCGCCGTTTACGCCTTCTTCTGCAAGCATAACGGCAACATCTGGACCTGCAACACCCGATACGTATGAATGATAATTAATGGGTCTACCGACTTCTTCTTCAATTAAATCAAGTGCTTTTCTATGTGCTCTAACTTGCTTTCTTGAAATTGGAATACCACCAATACCTTGTGGCGTCCCTTCTATAAGACCATCAAAATGAGATTGACCAGCTGTTCTGATAACCATAATATGGTCAGCACCATGCCAAGCCGCCATTCTCATCCTTCTAATATCATCTTCAAAACGACCAGAAGCAATTTCGGTTGTAATGGTATTATTAGGTTGCGGATCTATGTTATTAAAATACTGTGATGAGGGGCCTGCAATATAGTTCTTAAGAGGCGTAGACATATCTGAGTAAGTGAAAGGACCATAGACTTGTTTCTCACTTTTTTCTCTCCAAACCCAACCTCTTCTTTTAGGGACATAATGCTCAAGATCTTTCAAAATTTCTTTTATATCCATTTTTTGATTAATATCTAATTTTTGCATTATTTAGCCCCTCCTTTGAACATCGTCACAGCATCATCCCAGTGCTTGCCTTCGATTAATTCAAGACCGGCTGTTCTGATATCAAGATTTTTGGTTTTAGCCACTTTATAAACCACGTGTCCAACCCCATGTCCCATTAATCCTCTGTCAATAGCACCATCTACTAACGGTTGTGCTTCAAGGCTTGAAAATCCCATTCTAAGCAGTACAGATCTCTCCACCGCTGGTGATGTATGTGTTTTCGCTAAGTCCAGTAACGGGTCAACAACTTCCTCAAGTAAATTCCAAAAACGTTCCTTGAGCTGCTCATCTGTAAGCTCCGCAAGGTGTGCCCTTCTAGTTTGAAAGTCATCTTCTCTCTTTAAAAAACCTTTCATTAAATGATCCTCCTTATTTTAATCTCCGCATGAGATTTAAACTCTAAATTATAGTTAGAGAGTCAAAAGTTAAAACTTAATATCAAGTTCTTTTAATGTGTTGAGTACAAAGGCTTCATCCATGCCAGTCTCGGCGATTAAAAATTTGATATCTTCTTTTGAAACCGATGTCACATTGTTATTCTGAACTGCATTTTTGACCACGGATTTACGTATTTTTTCCATGTCAAGGTCAATCGCTTGAATCATACTAGGGTGTTCAGGCAATATAATATTAACGCCAGGGATTTGGTCTTTTGGATTACCAAATTTGATTTCAATCCCATTATCTCTTGCAAAAGAGAGCTGAGGTTGAATATGCTTCCCTGCACCTGTATATTCTGTTTCTTGCACAACAATTACTTGATCTTCATCTAGCTCACGTGCGATACTAAAAGCCGCTGCAAGTGACGTATTGCCTGCCGGTCCTCTTTCCAAGCCTTCTATCTGCGCAAGTGCCTCAGTCATGTAGAACACTTCCCCCTGTGTTACCGTTACATAGCGATCCATATAACGCATAGGTCTAGCTGCCGATCGAGGTACATCAGAACGATCTGGATAAGTTGCAAACGGTAGTCCAAAACCTGTATGTCCAGTTGTAAATGACTTTTTATTAAACTGGCCATCACTTGCCATGTGAAGCCCTGATAAATCAACTGATGCACCCACAACAAGAGTATCCAAAGCACCAGCCTTGATTAAGCCTCGTGCTGTTCCAGTAAGGTTGCCACCGCCTGCATTGGTACAAACGACTACATCTGGATCTTTTCCAAGTCTTGCTCTCATCTGCATTGAAAGTTCATAGCCTAAAGTTTCAACACCAGCTATACCAAATGGTGTATAAAGCGATGCATTAAAATAGCCTGTTTCTTCAAGCAGTAGAAGGAAATGATAAAATAATTCAGGACCTACTGTAAGCTGTACAACTTCAGCACCATAGGCCTCACATTTACGTGCTTTTTCTACAATCTCAGGTTGTCCCAACCCTTTGGAGTCAAATGTCTCTTGAACAATGATACATTTGAGCCCTTGCATAGCGGCTTGAGAGGCAACAGCAGCACCATAATTGCCACTAGTTGCTGCAATAACGCCTTTATAGCCTAACTTCTTAGCATGGTGAACTGCATTTGCAGCTCTTCTCGCTTTAAAACTACCAGACGGATTCCCACCTTCATCTTTAATAAAAATACGAGCACCTTTACCTTTTTCAGAACATTTTCTAGCAAGTGCTGTCATGTTTTTAAGCTCGAAAATAGGCGTATTGCCAACACCCGTTTCACCTTGAATTTTTTGCATCTCTTCAAGTGTATAACCTGTCTCATGCATCATTTTTTCATAATCAAAACCAATGCCCTCATTTTCAAAAGTCGCATAGTCCATGCCAATCGCTTTTTTCATGATTTCATTTCGTCGGCTCATCACTGCTTGATAACTATTATCTTTCATCTGCGTCACCTCCGAAAAGGATTTCTTTTAAATCCGTCCCTATTTGCAATAGCTCTGGTATAAAATTCCCAAAAGAATGTGAATAAGTTGGATTAATTTCAACGATTTTACCCGTTTCTAATCGCCCCGTAATGGTTCTAACAGTCACGTCTTTACCTAATTCTGAATCTGACTGTGCAAAGCCTTTAACCCACATTTCCAGTGGCACTTTTTTAGTGTCATCTGGTACTTGAGGTGCTCTTTGCTCACTTGTCAATATAACTCTATGAATTTTGACCCAATCGCCTTTTTTTATTTGCATCTTGGGACACCACCTTTCTATTTAACAACATTTGAGCCATATTAGATGTCTCAAATCCTATGATTCATTATTGTACGTCAAAATTTTATTTTATCATCTTTCTCATATCACCCATGATTGCTCTTGGTACTGGTAAGTCAAGCATTGTTTTAAGACCTGGACCTGCGTTGATGACTTGAGGGATCATGTTGACACACATAGCGATTGTGCCAAGGCCACCTTCAACTTCTGGTTTAATGCTCATGTTCACTTCTGGTGTCCCTTTTAATGTAACGTAATCGCCAGTGAAAGTCCCTTCCATTTCTGGTTCAATTTGTTGAGGGTGAATCATGTCAATTTTAGCTTCACCGTTTACGAAGCCTTGGCCAGTCATGTTAACACCTGCAACATTACCCGCAGCTGCAAAACCATATGGAGATTTACGATCCACATTTGTCACAATTGGCTTCATTTGAGTTTCATATTTTTCAACATCCCAGCCAATCGCATCGCCGATCATTCTGATGGATTCAGCAAATCCAACATGACCCGCAAGTGAACCATTTGCCACACCAGCATTGAATTCATCCACTGTGATACCAACACCTTGTTCTTCCATAACAGCAGGACCAAAAGGCGATAAGCTATTGACACGTTTAGCTTCAATATGAGTTACATCTGTCATACAACCTGTTAGAATAACCACTAGTAAGTCCATGATTAATCCTGGATTAATACCAGTCCCTAAGATTGACACACCATTTTCTTTTGCTATTTTATCGAGCTCAGCTGCGAGTTCTGGATTTTGAGATTGAGGATAGGCCATTTCTTCAGCAGTTGAAATGACATTTATTTTTTTTTCAAGAACGAATTTTAATCTTGGAAAAGCTTTAGCTGTAAATGAATCTGTGGCACATAGGCATATATCACAGCATTTTTCTGTTAAAACTTCTTCGATGTTTGGATTAACGATTACAGACGCTCTATCGCCTCTGTCAACGCCTAAAATTTCATATATATCTTTACCTACTCTTGATTCATGTCTATCACAAACACCTACAATTTCAACACCTGACTTAGTTGATAACATTTTTGCCATACCACTGCCCATTGCACCAAATCCCCAAATTGCTACTTTTACATTTTCATTTCTCATCAGAAAACACCTCCGTATTATATTCAACATTACGCCTATAACAAACGCAAGTATCGTGCCAAATGTATAAAAAAGTATTTGATCATGCTAAAAGCATTGAAAACACATCGTGTATTTATATTCATACATTGTATAGTAAGATAATTACAATTAAATCCGTCGCTTTATTTTACATATTTTATGAAATACATGCATATTTTTTTGCATTTTTCTCTCAAATGCGAATTTCCCATAAAAAGAAAGCAAAATATTTTGCTGAGTCAATATTAAACATGCAAAATATTTTGCTTTCTCTATTTATTAAGTTCTGCTTTAAAGTAAGCTCTAAATGGTTTATAATCTCATAAAGCGAGGTAATTAATATGAAGAAAATCATTCAAGATCCACAAATTAAAAAGTTTTGTTATTATGGCTTTTTTAAGAATTTAAAATTCTTTGAACCTTATCTTATCATCTATTTATCGTCCGTTGGATTGTCCTATCTTCAGATAGGCGCCTTGTATGCTTTCAGAGAAGCCATCATTTACATTTTTGAAATTCCTTCTGGTATAATTGCAGATACCTACGGTAAAAAATTTGAACTCATGGCTTGCTTTGTTTTTTATATGATCTCATTCTCACTTTTCTTTATAAGCAGTCATTTTTATGTCATCTCCTTGGCTATGCTCTTCTTTGCCCTTGGAGAAGCTTTTAGATCGGGAACTCATAAAGCTATGATCTTTGGCTATCTGGAGCAAAAGAACTGGTTTGAATATAAGACATTTGTCTACGGTAGAACGCGTTCCTTCTCACTCATTGGAAGTGCACTCTCTTCAGTTCTGTCTATTTTATTCTACTTGTATACTGGCAATCTAAAGATACTATTTGCTTTCTCTATTTTACCTTATATATTTGATTTTATATTGATTGCATCCTATCCTGAAAGTTTAAATGAACGTCATAAAGTCACTTTTTCCTTTTTGGACTTTTTTAAGGAAAACAAAAGGCAATTAGTAAGATTTTTTAAATCTAAAAAATTGATCATCTTAACTATAAATTCAGCATCTCTTGATGCTATTTTTAAAAGTGTTGGTGACTATATTCAGCCTATTTTACAGCTCCTTATTATTGCCACTTTTAAAGCAACTGATTCAACTCTTGTGATCTACCTGGGCATTGTTTATGCAGTCATTGGTGTTTTAAGCGCAATGGGATCTCGAAATGTCTATAAGCTCCTCAATCGTTATTCTAAAGCAAACCTTCTGGATAACTTTTATAAAGTCATGATTCTCATCTTTTTAGGGATTGCACTTTCCACGTACTTTGAATCTCGAATCATTATTGTATTACTCTTTGTCATCTCCAATATTTTGATTGATTCAAGAAGACCCGTCTTTGTTGATCTCATTGGCGATCACTTAGAAAAAGATCAACGTGCCACTGTTTTATCGATTGAAAGTCAATTGAAATCATTCTTTGTCATTTGCGTGGCGCCGCTTTCAGGTGCTATTGCCGATCACTTTGGCTTTACATCCGTTTTTATTTTTTTAAGTATTTTCATGTTCATCATATTGTCGATCTTTTCAGTCACAAAATTGTTTAAAAACCAAGCTAATCTCTGATTTAACTCAAATCTATTATGGAGGTCGTATGAAAAATAAAACCGTCTATCTACTTATGGTACTTGCCTCCTTTTTCTGGGCTGGTGCATTTATCGCTGGTAAATTAGGTATCAATGCCTTGAGTCCAGTGCTTTTAACTTTCTTTAGAATGGGCCTAGCAAGTATGATCCTCTTTCCAATTTTAGTTCAAAAGCAACCAAAGACTTGGAAGATTAATTCAGGTCAACTTAAAATAGTCATTGCAACCGGCCTTATCGGTATGATTGGGTATCATATGTTTTTCTTTAGTGCACTTAAATACACCACAGCTTCGAAAGCCGCTATGATTAATGCAAGTAATCCCTTGATAACAGCTTTTTTGGCCAGTTTATTTGTCAGCGAAAAACTGACCTTTAAAAAGATTTTTTTTATTTTCACAGCACTTTTAAGTGTCATTTTTATTTTAATCAACGGTAACATAGAAAATTTATTGACCTTAACGCTGAATAAAGGCGATCTGCTCATGCTCTGTGGCACTTTTTCATGGGCTATGTATTCTGTTATTGTGAGAAAGTTCATCAGCGGATTTGGCGCATTGAAATTATCTGCTTATACTTTTTTATCCAGTACGATAATGATCGCACCATTTGCAATCATAACTTTTATTAAGACAAATGCAATTTCAGTGGGCTTGAATCCATACCTTGCAGTGATCTATATGGCACTTTTCCCAACGGTGATGGGCTATCTCATCCAGCAATATGCTATTGGTCAAATTGGTGCTTCAAAAACAGCTCTTTTTATCAATTTAGTGCCCATAATTTCAACGCTATTGGCGGTTATACTTCTCCATGAAATGGTTCATCTCTACCACCTTGTGAGTCTATTCGGCATTATTATCTCTGTCATTGGCTTTAATCGTGTGAGAGTTCAATAACAAAGCCTAAAATTTTAGATCTATAAAAAGAACTGGCCCCTAAACGCCTCAAAATATACTTTGAAGCGCTTAACAGCCAGTTCTTTCTAATTAGACAACTTCTATAATCATTCAACAGGTCTAGCAAGGTAATATCATATAGTTAGATTCTCCTTTTTTCTTGACATTTTTCTTGATTTTAGCAAGCTGTTCACTCAATATTTCAGAGGTGGAATAAACGGATAAATCACCATATATGCCAGAAACCGATAAAGAGGTCAAAGGCAATTCTCTAAAAACACCAAAGCGATCCTCAGAGTTTATCTTGCCTACTTTTAAGTGTTCCTCTTTAAAAAATAAAGCTTTGTCACACTCAAACCTCGAAATAATCATCTTACATAAATTAACATAGGCATCCATTTCGCCATTAACGACTAATACAAAATCATCTCCACCCACATGCCCTAAAAAATTTGAATAAGGAAATCGTTCTTTGACAAGTGCTTTGAGCATGTCTGCTAAATATCGAATCATAATGTCCCCTTTTTCGAAGCCATAGACATCATTGTAAATTTTAAACTCGTTGATATCTACATATAAGATGAGAGAACTGCTTTTATAGGAGACCAAATCCACCAAAACTCTATTGATAATTGGATTGCCTGGAAGTCCTGAAAGCGGATTGTGTTCTTTCGCATTGTTTTTTTCATACATCAGAGCGTATTCCATGATTTTCTTCATGGTCACAAGCCCAAAATATTGATTGCCTTTAACCACAATCACGTCATCGAACAATCTATCATCAGAACGCTCCATAGCCTTTTTTGCCACTACATTGATCGGCGTGAAGTAATCCACCACTAAAGCTTGTTCATACATAATTTTAGATATCGGCCGATTAGAAAAAACAGCATACCCATATTTACCTGACATTGCTGCATCCAAGTCGTGTTTCATCACGATACCTTTAGGGATGTTATTATCGCAAATACAAACACTTTGTTTACCAGTGTTCTCCATGAAACTTTTAATGGTTACACAGTGTGTCATGGACTCATATGTTGTTTGATCACTTTCACTCACCAATGTTGAAATATAGTGATACTCCGAAGAATAGGCATTCATATTATTGGCAATTTGATTGTAATCTTTAATGCGCTTAATTAAGTCTTCATCTGCATAAGTCAGCAGACGATCTGGTTGTTTTAGATAAAAGCCTTGAGCTGCATGTACACCGAGTAGTATTAAGGTTTTGAGTTCTTCTTTTGTCTCTATACCTTCTGCAATCACTTTAATATTAGTCGTAATCGAAGTATCCACAAAAGCTTTTATAAGAGACTGCTTAAAAGCATCTTTATCAATATTTCGAATGAGATCCATATCGATCTTTATAAAGTGCGGTCTCACTTCATTAATGGTCTTGAGACCTGAATAGCCTGCACCAACATCATCAATTGCGATTTGATAGCCTTGAAATCTATAATTTTCTAAGATTTGATGAAAAGATTCATAATCGTTAATTGAAGTCCGCTCGGTTATTTCAAAGACAATCGAATTCTCTGAAAGTCCATTTTGAGCCAAATACTCTTTAGTAAGACCTGATTTAAACTCATTAGATTTCATGATATCTGGATCTACATTTATAAACAACAATTGGTTTTTCTTTAATAGTTTAGCCCTTTCAATTGCTTTTTGACGAAACAACATTTCCATTTCCCATATTTTCCCTAGCTCATGTGCCGTTTCAATCAATTTAAGAGGCGAATAAAGGGGGGTGTTCTCTGGTCCACGTGACAGAGCCTCATATCCCAAAACTTCGCCACTTTTGAGACTGAAAATAGGTTGGTACAATGTTGTAATACTTTCGTTTTCAAGTATTTCTAGAAAAATCGACTCTAACTCTATCTCTTCTTCTGAATAATCTGTTATATCCATTAATGGTAAACTCATGAATAATCCCTCTCTTTCTTTTCAACCATAACATCTGGACTTTAAATCCTTGTTAAGACCAAATCAAAGTTGGGTAAAAACAGATTTTATTATTGATAATAAAAAAGAGCCTATTCGGCTCAATCCATTGAGATATCATATATTTTAATTTTATATTGAAGATTCTGTCTTGAAATGTTGAGATGCTTAGCAGCTTTAGAAACATTGTTATAATAATATTTCAAGGTTTTTTTAAGAATATCTTTTTCAATCTGCTGCAAATGTACATTGAGATCTTCAACTTCTACAGCATTTTCTTCAATATATTTGCTTTTTAGAAGAAGCACTTCGGAGACATGAGACGGCATATGTTCCTTTGTAATCACGTGTTCATCCGTTATAAGATTCATGGCAGATTCAATAAAATTTTTAAGTTCTCTTATATTGCCTGCCCAGTTATAAACCTTAAATGCATTTTGGAGTTCCTCTGTGACCATCCACACATCTTTTCCTAATTTCTCATTATATTCTCTTATAAAATAGTCTACGAGAAACGGAATATCATCTTTCCGCTCATTAAGACTTGGAATTTTAAGATTGATGA
This sequence comes from uncultured Fusibacter sp., assembly GCA_965140735.1. Classification (GTDB taxonomy): domain Bacteria; phylum Bacillota; class Clostridia; order Peptostreptococcales; family Acidaminobacteraceae; genus Fusibacter_A. The sequence continues at coordinate 1,750,000 of OZ223306.1, forward strand.
CATTAATCCGATAATAAAGGTCCTTTCGCATATGACCGTTTTCTATGAGTATTTCTGGGGCTTCATTAGTCGCTGCAATAATCCGAACATCAATTGGAATATCTTTATTTCCACCTACACGCCTAATATAATTTTCTTGTAGGACCCTTAAAAGTTTGGCTTGTAATGACATGCTCATACTGTTGATCTCATCCAAAAAAAGTGTGCCACCATCTGCTTGTTCAAAGAGCCCTGGCCTGTCTTGTGCCCCTGTAAAAGAGCCCTTAGCAGTCCCAAAGAGTAAACTTTCCAAAAGTGAATCTGGTATTGCCGCACAATTCTGAGCAATAAAGGGCTGATCCAGTCTTGTACTGGCAAAGTGAATACTCTGGGCAAACAATTCCTTACCAGTCCCTGTATCCCCATATATCAAAACACTCGAACTAGATTTAGCAGCTCTCTTTGCAATCTTAATAGCTTCTTGATATTTTTCATTTTTACCAATTAATTCATCAAAATGATACTGTCTAATCCCTAAATCTTTTTTGACAGGTTTTATCAATTTTTGTTGCAGCTCTATGATTTGCTCAGTCATATCTGTGACCGCAGTGAGATTTTTAGCAATTTCCACAGCGCCTATAAGCGTCTCTTCTTCAAATATAGGATATGTGGTATTAATCGTTGAAATACGTTTGCCTTTAAAATTGACATAACTTTGTTCTCTATTAAAAATAGGCACTCTGGTATTGAGCACCGTGAGTAAAGTCGAATTCTCTTTCGTCCAATCTGGAAATATATCCAGCAAATGACGTCCAATAACTTGATTTGCTTTGAGGCCTTCAATTTCTTCCATCGCTTTATTGTAAACAATCGAAATACCATTGAAATCGACAATGTGAATGCCTTCTTCAATGGTATCAAGTATATTTTCACTTGCTCTAAATAACATTTGATCCAAGTTCATAAAAATCCCCCATTTTTTCGAGCAAATCCCAACCTATAACGGCTGTATTTCATTGTGATGTTTTTGTACAATCATTTCAATATGTGCGGTATACTTTCGACTTTGAAGAAATTTACGATCATTTTTCTTGATGACTAAATAAATACCTACCATCAATAATAATCCTAAAAGAGCAGAAGGCACTTCAACGTTCTTAAGTCCCATCATTTCAAAAATGGGTTGCCCCATAAAAACGCCCACCAAAAGCGCTGCAAGCGGAATAATATACATAATAAATGCAGCTCTGAGAACACTGTCTGTCCCCATTGTCACTTCAACTAAGTCGCCTTCTTTACCATGGACATCATTAAGTGCAATTAGATGAACATCCTTTTGATCATCCCCTAAATGGCACGCCCCACAATTCCCACATGCTGTATGTCTCATCAATTTAACTTTAGAATATTGCCCCATTTCCTTTACAATAATACCTGTTCGATTCATAATATCATACCCTTTCTTGGCAAATCTATAATTCTACACAAATATATACACATTATAGCTTTTATAACGTTGTCTCTATACTCTAATTATAGGCTATCTAAAAGAAAGCGTCAATGAGAAGAACTCTCATTAACGCTTTGTTCAATTATTTTTAATTATTTCTTTTCAACTTTATTTCTTTTCAACGGGTGTTATTTTAAGAAATAATTCATTGAGTTGCTTATCTTCAGCAAATCCTGGCGCATCTGTCAGTGGACATCTAGCATCCTGTGTCTTAGGAAATGCAATGACATCTCTAATGTTCTCAGTGCCTACTATTAACATCACCATACGATCAAGGCCATATGCAAGTCCACCATGTGGTGGTGCACCGTATTTAAAGGCATCAATAAAGAATCCGAATTTTTCATTTGCATCTTCTTCTGTAAAACCAAGTGCTTTAAACATTCTCTCTTGAACTTTTGGATCATGGATTCTTATAGATCCACCACCGATTTCATAGCCATTTAGAACAATATCATATGCTTTTGCTCTACAATTTGCAGGATCTGATTCCAATTTGTCAATATCTTCATCTTTTGGAGAAGTAAATGGATGATGTTTCGCCATGTAACGATTTTCTTCTTCATCGTATTCAAAGAGTGGAAAATCCGTTACCCATAAGAATTCATATTTCGAACGATCAATTACATCTAGTCTCTTAGCCACTTCACATCTAAGTGCTCCTAGCGAGTCAAACACAACACTTGGTTTATCCGCAACGAACACCAACAAGTCACCATCTTCACCATTCATCTTTTGAATAATTTCAGTTACCATTTCAGGGGCTAAAAATTTAGCGATTGGCGACGTCACTTCACCACCTGCAAGCTTAATCCACGCCAGTCCTTTTGCACCATAAGTCTTAACAAAATCTTCTAATTTACCAATTTCTTTTCTTGAAATGTTACCTGCATGACCTTTAAAGTTAATCCCTCTAACATCGCCGCCATTTGCAACTGTATCTTTAAAAACTTTAAATTCAGCATCTTTGACAATTTCATTGATGCACTCTAGTTCAAATCCAAATCTTAAATCTGGCTTATCAGAACCAAAGCGTGTCATAGCCTCTTTATAAGTCAATCTCTTAAGCGGTAAAGCCACCTCGACATCTGCCACTTCTTTAAAGATGCGCTTTAACAATTGTTCATTCATGCCCATAACATCATCTTCATCTACAAATGACATCTCAATATCGATCTGAGTAAACTCAGGCTGACGATCTGCTCTCAGGTCTTCATCTCTAAAACATTTTGTAATTTGATAATATTTATCGAATCCAGAAACCATAAGCAATTGCTTAAATAATTGTGGCGATTGAGGCAATGCATAAAATTTATTTGGATTGACACGGCTTGGAACCAAATAATCTCTTGCACCTTCTGGTGTTGGTTTTGTAAGCATTGGTGTTTCCACATCTATAAAGCCATTTTCATCAAAAAATCTTCTGGCAACAGTAGTGACTTTATGTCTCGTGATAAAACTCTTTTGCATTTTAGGTTTTCTAAGGTCTAAATAGCGATACTTAAGTCTCAAACGCTCACCTGCATCATCATTGTCATCCACATGAATTGGTGGTACTTCAGATTCACATAAAATTTTAAGACTAGTTGCAAAAACTTCGATTTGACCTGTTGGCAACTGATCATTGACAGATTGTCTCTTTTCAACTTTCCCAGTTACAGCAAGCACGTATTCATTTCGAATCGATGAGGCTTTTTCAAATGCTTCCTCTGAAACATCTGCATCGAAGATAATCTGGCATATGCCTTCTCTATCTCTTAAATCCACGAAAATCAAGCCACCAAGATTTCTTCTCTTTTGTACCCAACCCATTAAAGTTACAGTTTCACCAATATTGGCTTCACGTAAAGCGCCACTGTAATGTGACCTTTTTAATCCATTTAATGCTTCACCCATGTCTTCCTCCAATAATTTATTCTACAGCTTTGATTTGTGCTGCTATTTTTTTATTTCGTCTATCTTAAATTCTGTTCGAGAGCCTTCATTGACTATTATATATAAATCCTATGGATTCATCAATACTCTTGCTGTTTCTTTACAAGTACCTCATCAAAACGTGTAATATAATCCTCCACACCCTTGAAATTCGCAACGCGCTCAAATCGATTTTCATTTGGAAAACAGATTTTAGAAACAGCACCCGCACCTAACGCTATTATGGTGTGTCTTTCTTCCATGATCCTCATGTTGTAAAGAGATTCATAACCAATCTTAGCATAACCCACATTTTCAAGATGACCAATCATATTTTTTTGTCTGTACATGTAATAAGGCGCATAACCATTTGCTCTAAGAGACACTTCTGATACATTCATCATAGATTCAACCGTATCATCATGTGAGAGCTCAAAATTTTCTATGGATTCATGTAGCCTAGACGCCCTTTTAATGGCTAAAGTATGAATGGTTATATTTTCAGGGTCAAGCTTTAAGGTCTCTTCAATTGTAACACTTGCCGATGCCATATCTTCTTCTGGGAGTCCCATGATTAAATCCATGTTGATACTCCGAAAGCCCATATTTTTAGCCATTTTCATGACCTCTTGAATATCAGAAACCTTATGATCTCTGCCAATCAATTTTAAAGTCTTGTCATTCATCGTTTGAGGATTGATACAAATACGATCTACCCCATATTCTTTTAAGACTTTAAGTTTTGTTTCGTCTATAGTATCTGGTCGACCTGCCTCCACAGTAAATTCCTTTACAAGGCTTAAATCAGTGGCTTCACAAATGGTTTGTAATAATACTTCCATTTGCACAGCATCTAAACTCGTTGGCGTTCCACCACCTATATAAATACAATCAATCACTTGACCTTTTTCATGGATTAGATTGAAAGTAAACCTAATTTCTTCAAGTAACTTTTCTAAGTACACCGGCACTAATTTTGCTTTTTTTTCAAGTGAATTTGAAGGAAATGAGCAATAAAGACATCTTGTGGGACAAAATGGAATACATATATAAATCGATATTTTATCAGACTCAATCGGAAATAAGTATGGTCTTTCTTTTTGTGCAATTTCAAGAAGCAAATCTATTTTCTCTTCTGATATGAGATACATCTCACTTAATTGTATTCTGATTTCAGAAGCGCTTAACCCTTGATCCATAAGTTCATGTACAATTTTAACCGGTCTGATCCCAACAAGAATCCCCCATTTTGACATGGGTTCATAGTATTTAGCCATTAACTCATATAAAGCCCTTTTCATCTTTCGCTTGAAATGGGCTTTTACTGTTTTTAGTTCAATAAATTCTGTGTTGCTCCCCGCTTGTATTACAATTCGGAGTTTAATTTCCGATTCTGAGGCCATTTTTTTATTAGACGCATGATGGATAGGCTTCATATGGTCAACTGATGGGACATATTCATAGTGATCTGTCACCTCTACGATTAGGCCATTGTCTCCTTTTAAAAGCCCTTGATTGTATACTGCATCATCATCCGTAAAAAACAAATGCGATTTTAGTACGAAAATCGCAAGTAAGTTTTCAAGATCATAAAAATGCTTTCTATCCTTTACAAGCACCATTAAGTTTTTCATCTAGTGACACCTTTACACCCTATAAAAAAGGGTTTTTCTTTCTTTCAAAGCCAATCGTTGTACTGGCACCATGTCCTGGATATACAGTAACATCATCCTCTAAAATAAGTAGTTTATCTTTAATTGCACTTATCATTTGCTTATGGTTACCACCATATAAATCTGTTCTACCAATAGAACCATAAAATAGTGTATCCCCAACAAATATTATTTTTAAATCGCTAAAATACAAACATATACCACCTTTGGTATGCCCCGGTGTATGAATCACATCACATTTATGTTTGCCAATAACAAGCTTAGTATCGTCTCCGATTGTCTCATCTGCTTTAAAAGCAATATCAGGACCATTCATATTAATGGTTAAATTAAGGGCTGAATCCTCTAATAGTTCCGCATCATCATGATGGATCAAAACCTTAGAATTCGTCAGTTTCCTAAGTTGTTCAACAGCACCTATATGATCACCGTGACCATGTGTTAAAACGATATATTTAACCTTAAGTTCTTTCTTTTGAATCTTTTTATAAATTCGATCCGCTTCTCCACCTGGATCTATCACCATAGCCTCTTTTGTCTCTTGATCTGCTATAATATAACAATTAGCAGCGTAAGAACCAACGGCAAGTCTTTCAAGTATCATGTTTCCTCCTTAAAACGTTCTCTGTGAGTCAAGCATTATCGTCACAGGACCATCATTTTGAATATCAACAATCATATGAGCACCAAATACCCCTTTTTGAACATGAATACCTTTTCCCTCTACAGCTTTCATGAATGCTTCATATAGAAGATTAGCTTCTTCAGGTTTAGCAGCACTGCTAAAACTTGGTCGTTTGCCTTTCCTCACATCACCATAGAGTGTAAATTGAGAAATACAGAGCATTTCTCCACCAACATCTAAAAGGGACAAGTTCATTTTCTCGTCTGAGTCTTCAAAAATACGCAATCCACATATTTTTTCCACCATATAGTCTACATCCTTTTGAGTATCACCTTCTCCGACACCCAATAAAACATTTAAACCTTTTTTGACATTACCTACAATAGCACCCTCAACCTCTACTGAAGAGAAATTGACGCGTTGAATAACTGCTCTCATGTCCAACTCCTTAATCTTATGATGTAACCCTTTTCACTTCAATAACATCCGTTAACATTTTGATCTTTCGAATCAGTTTATTAAGTTCTTCAATATCTGAAATTTCAACAGAGATATTAATAATCACAATGCCATTTTTATCAATTTTAGCAGTAATCCCTGTCATCATCATATTGAGATCATGCATCATAGTCGTAATTTCGGATAAAAGCCCTTTTCGATCCATCGAAACAACTTGAATATTGGTTAAGTAAGAGGACTCTTTAGAGTCTGCCCACTCAACTTCAATAAATCTATTTTTAGAATCATCTGTTTTCTCAAAATTCTCACAGTCTGCCCTGTGAATTGTGACACCCCGACCTCGGGTAATATAACCAATGATTTCATCCCCTGGCACTGGACTGCAACATTTAGCAAATCGAATGAGAATATCATCAATGCCTTTAACAGAAACACCTGTTTCATTTTTCTTTTCTTCTTTTTTCTTAGTATGCTCTTCAACCTTTTCGATTTCAGGCATCTTTTTAGCTTGTTCTTCTTTTTGTTCTTTAATATACTTTTCTCTGATTTTAGGGACCACTTGATTTATTAATATACCACCATAACCAATGGCATTATACATATCGTCCAGTGATTTCAAGCTAAGCCTTCGCATAATTTCAGCCAAGTAATCTTCATTGAGAACTGCCTTAGTTGGCAAATTTTGTTTACGCAATTCCCCCATGATCATTTCATGACCTTTTTCAATATTTTCTTCACGACGTTCTTTCTTAAACCATTGCTTAATACGTTGTTTTGCCTGAGTGCTCTTTACGAATTTAAGCCAATCCCGTGAAGGTCCTACAGCATTTTTACTCGTTAAGATTTCCACACGTTGTCCATTTTGAAGTTGATAATTAATGGGTACAATCCTACCGTTCACCTTGGCGCCAACACATTTGTTGCCCACTTCAGAGTGAATTTTATAAGCAAAATCTATAGGTGTAGATCCCACAGGCAAGTCCACAACGGCACCGTTTGGTGTAAATACAAATACTTCTGTATTAAAAAGGTCAAACTTCAACGACTTCATGAATTCACTTGGATCTTTAAGATCACTTTGCCACTCCATCATCTGTCTGAACCAAGAAATTTTCTTTTCCATTTCTGTATTAGCTGCATTAGAACCTTCTTTATACTTCCAATGTGCAGCGATACCAATTTCAGCAATTCGATGCATATCACGTGTTCTTATTTGGATTTCAAAAGGTTCACCATTTCCCATTAAAGTCGTATGAATAGACTGATAGAGGTTGGGTTTAGGCATTGCAATGTAATCCTTAAATCGACCTGGAATAGGTGTCCAAAGAGAATGTACTGCACCTAGTGCACTATAACAATCTTTTATATCATCACAAATAATACGAATCGCCGTAATATCATATATTTCGTCAAATTCTTTATGCTGATATTTCATTTTTTTATAAATACTATAAAAATTCTTTGGTCTACCATAGATCTCAAAATTAAGATTAAGATCCGTAAGGGACTTACTGAGCTTATTAATATAATCATTAATAATAGACTCGCGTTCCGTTCTTTTTTTATCTACTTTTTTGACCAGATCCATATAACCTTCAGGATCTAAGTATTTTAAACTCAAATCCTCAAGTTCCCATTTGATTTTGAAGATCCCAAGTCTATTCGCAATAGGCGCAAATATTTCAAGCGTCTCTTCTGCTTTTTCTTTTTGTTTTTCAGGTGGCATATTGCCAAGAGTTCTTATATTATGGAGTCGATCTGCAAGTTTTATCAAGATCACCCTAATATCACTTGCCATTGCCAAGAACATCTTTCTTAAATTTTCAACTTGACGCTCTTGTTTTGTCTCATAATTAATAACAGCTAATTTAGTGACCCCATCAACTAACAGTGCCACGTCATCGCCAAACTCTTTTTTTACATCTTCAATTTTAACAGTTGTATCTTCGACTGTATCGTGTAATAGTGCCGCAATAATTGTCTCTTCGTCCATCTCAAGCTCTGCCAGTATAAGTGAGACATTAGCTGGATGACTAAAAAATGGGGTTGTCCCATCTTTACGCATCTGACCTTCATGCGCTACTTCTCCGTATTGATAAGCCTTTGCGATTCTATCTAAATTTACATAGGGCGCAAATTCTTTTATCCGCGTCAAATATCCTTCTAAGTTCATAAGCACACCATTATTTCTTTTTATTATCAAGCAACTAGAGCCTTGAAGCGAATTTTTTGGCTCCAATTTTTGATTTCTATAATAATAGTCCGCATAGGATTACCAACTTACCTTGCGAACTACTTATATACATTGTAACGATTACCGTTTGAATTTACAACTCTTTTTTACGACTCAAAAGGGATAACTGAAAATACCTCATAACCATTAAGCACGTCTCTCCCCTTTAAAAAGCTTAGTTCCATTAGAAATGCAAGGCCTACAACTTCTCCACCCAGTTTTTCAATAAGTTCACATGCAGCTTTTGCGGTACCGCCAGTTGCAAGTAGGTCATCTACAATTAAAACACGATCTCCAGGCTTAATGGCATCTTTGTGGATTTCTAGTGTGTCCACGCCATATTCGAGTTCATATTGATGTTTTATAGTTTCATAAGGCAGTTTACCTGGTTTTCTAATAGGTACAAAACCTTTCTTCGTCAAGACTGACATAGGTGCCCCCAAAAGGAATCCACGTGCTTCAGGACCAACGATGACATCATATTCAACACTTTCAAGCATTTTAATACACGCCTCTATTGCTTGGGCATATGCTTCGCCATCTGATAATAGCGTTGTAATATCTTTAAAACTAATCCCTGTCTTTGGGAAATCTTCAACCACTCTAATTTTAGATTTAAAATCCATCTAACTGCCTCCTACTAACGTGTCTCTCTATGGGGACTCCATATTTTTTTATACAGCGGTAATGCTTCTAAATCAATCCGCTCTTTAGGTTTTGATAAAACGTTAAAACTTATGATACCACTTTTTTCAGTATAATGAATCAAATTCATAACCTCTAATAAATCTAAACAAACAAAACACTTTGGCATGCTTAAATTTAACTGATTCGCTCTTTTTTTGAGTTCAAATTGAGGTGTTGAACCTAAATTTTTATAAAAATGCATCAGATCATTTCTGCTAGGAATATGAAGTGCTAGATTCCAGTTTTCTTCTAATACAATAGCTTCTGAAAATTGATCTATGGTACTTTCATAAGGCATAAATACAATATCAATATGCCCCTGTATACACTCTTTCGGATCAATTTCGTTAAAATGTAAGGTATACTCATAAAAATTGCGATTGAAAAAATAATCTTTTAATCGAATCATCCCCTCAACGGAGTATACAAAGAGCGTCTTGTTTTGAGGGGCAAGAAATATTATATCAAAATCCGATTCACTTGTAAATTTACAGATATTCGATTTTGTAGTACCTGCCTCAATATAATTAGAGACCGCTTTCATCATTTTAAGTTCCAATAAATCACTCATAGGCATGTGTGCTTTAACGATGTCTTTAACCATAAACTGTATCGTCTCAACACCCATAAAATGATTGATCTCTAAATTTAAGAGTAAATGCAACTTATCTTGCTTTCTTAAATAACGACTTAAATGTGCATTATTAAATGATAACGCATCATAAACTCTTACACCATCATTAACAATCATTTTTAAATGTGTCTGTTCTTTGCCGATACACTTAAAGTCTTCTAACACTAAGTTTTCAAAGGTAAATTGAGGTTTCGGATTTGAAAGTCCAAATGGCTTTAAGGCATCAATCTCTTCTATAAGCTTGTGATTGACCATCTGCGGCCTAAGAAGACCATCGGATTTTCTCTTCCTTGTGAGCATTCTAAATGAAATATTGGCTTCGCTGTACTCTAGTAACCCTTGCTTTAGCAATGCCACATGCTCTGCTTTCAACGTCAATCCTGCAGCTTGTTCATGACCACCAAATTTTTCGTAGAGGTTCTTAAACTGACTTAAAACATCGAATATACTGATCCCCTCTACACTTCTTGCCGATCCCTTTGCAATGCCATCTTCCACATTGAGAATGACCACGGGTCTAGAAAAACGATCACAAAGTTTAGAAGCAACAATCCCAATAATCCCAGTATGCCAAGACTTACCCACAACGAGTAAGATCTTTTCTTTTTCAAGATCAATGTCCGTTTTTATAAAATTAAGAGCTTCTTCTAAAATTAATCTTTCTCGAGCTTGTCTATCCGCATTGAGTTCACTTAAGCTCTTAGCGATTAAGTCTGCTTTGCGAACATCATCTGTTAAGAGCATTTCTACAGCAACTTTAGGATCTCCAATCCTGCCCGATGCATTTATCCTTGGTGCTATGATAAAGCCGATATGCCCTGCATTAATTTCTTTCCCTTGTAGATTGGCTTCTTTAATAAGTGCCCTAATTCCAGGAATCTCAGACGATTTCATTTGCTCAAGTCCCAGTTTCGTAAAAATTCTATTTTCATCTCTTAGAGGCACAATATCCGCAATTGTTCCCAGTGCAACAACATCCATAATAGAAGGCGCAAATTCCATAAAAGAGTCACCCATCAATGCTTGAACAAGTTTTAAGGCGACACCACACCCACAAAGCATGTTAAAAGGATACCCTTTAATTTTTGGATTGACAATCGCAAGTGCATCGGGTAATGCTTCCTGACATTCATGATGGTCTGTAACAATCACATCTATACCAAATGATTTGGCATAAGCCACCTCATCAACCGCTGTTATGCCACTATCCACCGTTATGATCAACGATCCATTTGTCTCATGGATAAGCTCAATGCCCTTGCGGCTAATGCCATAGCCTTCTTCGTGACGATCTGGTATATAGTAAGATACATCCATTCCAATATATTTAAAATATCGACACATTACAGTGATACTTGTGATACCATCCACATCATAATCACCATAAATCCATATTTTTTCTTTCGCACTAATTGCCTGCTTTATACGAGCAACAGCAAGGTCCATGTCCTTCAATAAAAAAGGATCGTGTAAGTCTTCTAGACTAGGTGAAAAAAAGGTATTCACTTCTTCAGCAGTGGTCATACCACGATCCAATAACAACTTTGTAATAAGTGGTTCCGTATTAAATAGCTTACTGTATTGCTTTATATGGTCATCTTCAATATTAATCGAACGCCATATTGAACTTTGAAAAATCATTTAGTCACCGTTTTCTAAATTGTTATTTTGTATATTGTCATTACTCTGTGTGGTCTCAACAGTTTTTGCATTTTCCTTAGCTCTCAATGCATCATTTTCTTTTAATTCTTTAATCAGAGCTTCTTTTAGCGACACTTTTTCTTCTAATTCCTTAGCATAAACCTCTTTTTGAGAAAGTTGTTTTTCAAGCTCTGTATTTTTCTTGCTTAAATCTTTAATCTGCTTGTTCGTTCTTAATTTTTTAAAAGCATCAAAAAACCAAATAACAAGTGCACCAATTAATGCAGAAGCGATAATGACAATCGCCAATGATAAGTCCAATTTAGCAAAAAAGAAATTCACTGTAACAACCGATGCATTAAAAAGTGCAAAAGTTGCAATGAAAATGGCAAAAATAAGTGTTAGCACGACATTTAATTGCATATAATCCTCCTTTACAAATATGTTCCTCTATTTAAAAAAGCGTTATAATCAAACCCACCTGTTTAGTTGAAAGTTTTGATCATAACGCTTAAGATGACATTTGTTATCTTCTAGATGCTAATAAGAACTAATTTGCCGCATAAGATCCTTTATGAGCAATTTTATTTCTAACGATTGCCCATACAGGACTCGCAATAAAGATCGAAGAATAAGTACCCACTGCGATACCTGTCATAAGCGGTAGAGCAAATTCCTTAATAGATTCAACACCTAAAAAGTAAAGTGCACCAATTACAAGCAAAGTCGTAAGTGAAGTATTAAGAGATCTTGTAATCGTTTGATTAATCGATTTGTCTGCAACCTCAAAGTGAGATTTCCCTTTTGATCTCTTAACATTCTCTCTTACTCTATCGAAAACAACAATGGTATCATTGATTGAGTAGCCGACAATAGTCAATATTGCTGCAATAAATGAAGAGTTAACTGTCAAATTGAAAATGGCATATACCGAAATTAAAACGAATATATCATGAAGTAACGCCACAATTGCAGCGATACCAAATACCAATTCAAATCTAAACCAGATGTATATAAGCATGAAAATTGCCGCTACACTGATCGCCATTAATGCTCTATTTCTAATTTCTGATCCAATAGCAGCGCCGAATTGTTCTGCACTTCTAAAATCTGAATCTTGCAAATTATATTTTGTTTTTAGCACCTCAAATATCTTTGAACGTTCATCATTTGATAAAGATGCTTTTGTTTTAATAATAACTTCATTTTTTTCCTCACCAGCATGAACTATTTCTGGCGATAAATCAAATTCTTTTATAGCATCACTTACTTCACTAACGCTAACAGTTTGATTCAAATTAACTTGCATCATAGTACCACCAGTGAAGTCAATTCCAAAGTTAAGACCTCTTGTAAGCATCATAACAAGGCCGAGTAAGATGACAGCACCTGAAATGGCAAACCATAATTTATATTTTGGTGTAAATTTAATTTCTTTCATTTCAGCTACCCCCTTGATCCATAGAGTTTTTTACGATCTGTGAAACCAAGCGATAGTTTCAATAACGTTTTAGTGACGACAACTGCTGTAAACATACTTGAAATAATACCAATCATAAGTGTAACTGCAAAACCTTTGATCGGACCTTCTCCAAATATAAATAAGATAACAGCTGCAATAAAAGTCGTAATATTTGAATCTATAATGGTTCTCATCGCTCTGTGAAAACCACTATCAATAGAAGCTCTAAGTGATTTTCCAACAAGCATTTCTTCCTTTAATCTTTCAAAAATAATGACGTTGGCATCAACTGCCATACCAAGAGATAAAACGATACCTGCAATCCCCGGCAAAGTTAATGTCGCATTAAATCCAATCATAACATAAAGAACGATCGTTGCATAAAGTACAAGTGCTATAGATGCAATCATACCTGGTATGCGATAATATAAAAGCATAAAGATAACCACTAGTATTAAACCAATTTTAGCAGCATTAACTGCTGATTTAAGTGAATCAAGTCCCAATGTTGGTCCAATTACAGACGTTTGAATTTCTTCTAATTGAACTGGAAGTGCACCACCTCTAATAAGAGTAGCAAGTTCGTTTGCAGCATCAAGTGTAAAACTACCCTCGATCACAGCACTGTCCTCTGTTAAGATTTTACTTACTGATGGTGCAGAAATAACTCTGCCATCAAGTAAAATTGCTATTTGTCCAGATTGAGTTCCATCATGAGTAGCAGCTCGAGTACCTTCAGTAAATAAACTTGTACCTGTAGAATCAAATTTCAAAGCTACAACGGGTTGATTGTATGTGTTCGACGAAACATACGCATCATCGATGTTTTCACCTGTTAAAACCGTTTCGGATTCAAACATATCACTTGTCATACCTGAATACGCTGGTGTATCACCAGTCACCCTAGCAAATTCAAGTTGTGCTGTCTGCCCGATCATATTGATTGCTTCTTGAGCGTTGCTCACACCTGGTAATTCTATTCTAATGCGTTTATCCCCTTGGATTGTAATAACAGGTTCTGTCAATCCAAGCTCATTAACACGTCTTCCAATAACTTGTTTTGTCTGTTCCATTGTTTTTGTTAAAGCTGTTCCTGTTTCATCCGTTTTTGCTTCGTAAACGACCACGACGCCACCTTTGATATCAAGGCCTAATTTCATAGAATCATTTACTGATCCCAAAGTGTAACTGCCGATAGTTAACCCATTCATCGCCACAAATGCAAGACCTGCTATGAGTGCAACAACTAGGAAAAACGAGATCGTATTTTTTCCTTTCATCTAGCTTCCTCCCTATTTTGATTTATGATGTTGTGACAATTCCACATATTCTATGGCAGATTGCTCAATATGTTCAATTTCTTCGTCTGTTAAAGTTCTCACGATTCTACCCGGAGACCCAACGACTAATGAATTGCTTGGAATTCTCTTTTTTTGTGGAACTAGAGCGCCTGCTCCAATGATACAATTTTTTTCTATATAAGCACCATCTAAAACAATTGCCCCCATACCAATAAGTACATGATCTTCTACGGTACATCCGTGAACGATTGCGCCATGACCGATTGTAACATGCGGTCCAATCGAAACTGGAAAACCATGACTTGTGTGGATGACAACTTGATCTTGAACATTTGTATAATTTCCAATAAAAATAGGCTCGATGTCACCCCTAACTACTGTATTATACCAAATGTTCGCACTTTCTTCTACTATTACTTCTCCTATAATATCAGCACTTTCTGCAATAAAGCAATTTGACTGAATTTGAGGTCGTTTTGATTTAAAATCTTTTATCATAACGTGCCCTTTTCTTCATTCAACTTTCCATAAATATAGATTGAGCATTCAATTCGTTTTTTCTCAAGCTCACACCCTAAATCATAAGGGACATATATGTCCTTGTTAAAATTATAGGCGTTCGCATGACAGCCACCACTACAATAGAACTTCGCCCAACACTCACGGCATTTTTGTTTATTGTAGACATGTGCATTTTTAAATTCATTTGTCAAGCCAAAGTCTAAAAGACCAGCCATGACATTTCCCATTTTAAAATGTTCATCCCCTACGAACTGATGACAAGGATAAATATCCCCAGTTGGTGTAATGGCAAGATATTCAGAGCCTGCACCACAACCAGAAAGGCGTTTTACTACACAAGGCCCTTGTTTCATATCAATTGCAAAATGGAAGAAAGAGAATTCTTTTTCAGTGCCTTTTCTTTCAATCAGAGCATCTGCAAGTTCATCATATTGCTTATTGATGGATTCTATATCTAACTCAGAAAGTGCATAGTGATCATCTGGATGTGCCACAACTGGTTCTATCGAGGTTGACTTAAATCCTAAATCAGCTAAATGCAAAACATCTCTAGCAAAATCCTTATTGTACTTCGTAAAAGTCCCTCTCACATAATAGGATTTCCCTTTACGACTTTCGACTAATTTCTTGAATTTAGGGACAATCACATCATATGTACCGTCACCTGAGATTGTGTATCTCATTTTATCATTGACTTCTTTTCGGCCATCGATACTGAGCACGACATTCTCCATATTTTCATTGACATATTTCATAATCTCATCATTGAGCAATACGCCATTTGTAGTAAGTGTAAATCTAAAGCGTTTTTTATTAGCTTCTTCTAAACTTCGACCGTACTCAACAAGTTGTTTAACAACCTTAAAATTCATTAGAGGTTCACCACCAAAGAAATCCACTTCTAGATTTCTACGATTACCTGAGTATTGAACGAGTAAATCTAAAGCTTTTTTACCGACTTCAAATGACATCATAGAACGATCGCCTTTAAAATCACCTTGGGATGCAAAACAATAAGCACATCTTATGTTACAATCATGTGCAATATGAAGACACATTGCTTTTATTACTGGACTTCTATTTTGAAATTCAATAGAGTTGACATATTGATCATCTGTGAACAACATCTCTTGTTCTATTAATTCATCTATTTCGTCTATTGTTTCTTTAATCATTTCTTCTGGATAGCGGTCCATCAAATTTTTGACAACATTTACCGGAGATGTTTTCGGATAATATTCGAGTACATCAAACACGATTTCATCAATCACATGTACTGCACCACTATTTACATCAAGGACAAAATATAAATCGCCTTGTTTAAACTTATGAATCATTAAATCCTCCATTTCTAGAGCTCACCTAAAGGCATGAAGAAAAGCAGCTTCAAGCTGCTTTCTAAACTGAAGCTATTATTTATTTTCACATTCTTGATTTCCAACAGTACAAGAAGTTTTACAAGCTGATTGGCAAGATGTTTGACATTCCCCGCAACCACCATGTGCAGCAGAGCTTTTTAATGTGCCGCTGTTTAACGTTTTAATATGTTTCATCTCATTTCCTCCTTAACGTTTCATTGACTTAAATTGTCAATTCTTAGTGAAAAGAAAACACAAATCATTATACCATACTTTTTTTAGGATGAAAAGTAGTAAAGTTATGATTGAAATTCTTTAACCTATTCCTAAACGCCACCCCAAAAATCTATTCTTATGATACAATTCCCCACTCTAATGCCACTCTGGAAAAGGTCCTGCATAAAATGCACACCATAAATAAATATATACCAATCCAAAACCTACAGTATAAAACAGATTTAGATAAAACAAAATAGGCCTCAATCGACTACGTTCATGCTTAAGATTAAGTGTTATAATCATCCCCAAAATTGAGAAGATAAATGAAATCCACATATAATCAACTGCTTTATCACCTCGTGTTAGCATGAATAGTACAAATGCTGTAACTGTCACAATTATTGTGGATTTCATAGAAAATATATTTTTCATCGTAACCTCTTTCAACGTGGTCCCATATAAAATTATTATAATGAGTTTTAGCTAACTTTAACGGATTTAACGATATTACTATCCAATATTTTCCCCATTACAAGTGTGTTTAAGTAAGTATCATTTCCAATAAAGTGATCTGCAATTTTCTTGCCTTCTATTTTAAAACCATATTTTTCATAAAGCTTTATAGCTCTAGTATTTTCTTCTACAACTTCTAGTGAAAGTCTTTTCAACTCAGTGGATTCAGCCCATTTCAACAGCTCAGTCATCAACTTGGAACCTATTCCCGTCCCCCAATACGCTTTATCTACACCGACTATGAGATCCCCAACATGACTGATTCTAGCCAATTTACTTGAACTCGCTATTAAAAGCCCCACGACAGATTCTCCATCTACTGCGACTAAATACAACAATTTTGGATCACTCAGCATGCTCTCAAATCGCTTTTCCTGTTCAAAAGCATTTTCGTTAATTTCATCAAACTCTCGAAGCATATATTGAGTTTGAACTGACAACTTCTTCATTAAAGAAATGATATGCTTTGAGTCTTTTTTTTCAACTTTTCTAATCGTTATTTCTGAATTCATTTTGCCCTCCATTTCTTGTGTCTTTACTAATGTAAATAAAGTCGTTAAAAAATCTGCCATTAATTTAAACTGCTTTCTAATATGTAATCACTTTGAATAAAGAGATCAACTGACTTATTTTCATTTATCACTCCCCTTCTCTAGACTATGTCGCGAAATGGACACGATCTCTGCCCCTCTCGTATTATGACTGATCTAAAAGTTCACCATTACTCTATATAGATGGGCACTTATTTTAACTCTATAAATTGCTCCCATTCTTCAAGTGACGTTATTTTTTTATCCCCAAGTCTTGAACCATAGAAATCAATATAGCCTTGCATTATACCGTATTCACTAGATACCCTATGCTCTATTTCACTTAAGCGCTCTGATAGAGCTGGGTTCGATGATTCAAAATTGAGTTTTTTAGCTACTAGATCGTATGTCCAATAATCTCGTATCGATGGATTGTACTCACTATGAAAGACGTTGCTAAATCCCGTTTTGTCAGAATTGCTCTCATAATCATATGTGAAACTCACCGAATAGTCTAAATGAATTTTCGAATCACCATCAAAATATGGATAGGCAATAAAACTGGCCTCAGTAACACTGGGTGCCATCTGTTCAGGGAAAAATAACGAATCGCCTTCTAAAGGATATTCTGCGGCAATGCTACCTTCTGGATTGTACCAAATTTCATCGTACATAGAAATCCCGGTACCATGATTAACCTCATCTTTGACCACCAACCAATATTTCATGCCATCGCTTGTCTTTTCAATTCTATATTCAGGTTCAAAGCGTTCACTTTGACTTACGATACCATCAGCACACCACTGATCATCCGTTTTTGAAAACATGACATAAATATACTGATGTCCACTTTGAATTAATAGGACTGCCACTTTTTTATCACCAACAATTTCTCCCAATATTTTTACGTCTGAATAAAGCGGCTCTTCATTTTTATTCAGTGACATTATTTTATTGTAAAGACCATATGTTTTTAATATAGTTTCCACCGATTCACGCTCTACCCACACGCCATCACTTTGTACGGATTCAAATTGCTCAAACGGAGATAAGCTCACTGAACGATTCACTTGACTATCATCAGCATAATTTTGTGTACAAAATAATGTAAGCATTATTAATAATATTTCTTCAACTAACTTCACTTCTTTACCTCCAAAAAAAATCTAGAACAATGAGCCCATATGGAACTTGTGTCTCCACACCAAAAGTAATCACTACATAGTCACGCTCATTCGTAAAATATACATTATTTCTTATTTTAATAAACTTGATTAGATTCTTTGGTAGAATCGTTTAAACGTTTCAATATTTTTTAGATTTCCATCTTCACTTTACTACGCCGATTTTATTCAAAGGGTATACTCTAAAAATTGCTTTGCCAATTATTTGATCTTTAGATATGGTTCCAACCATTTCAGATCTACTGTCTGTACTATGACTTCTATTGTCACCCATTAAGAAATACTCATTTTCTGGAACCTTTTTAATATCGATTGATCCTGTTGTAACAGAACCAATAAAAGGTTCATCAAGTTTCTCCCCATTAACGAACACATTACCTTCTTCTATAGATATCGAATCTCCTGGCAGAGCAATAATGCGTTTTATAAGGTTCTTTTGTGGATTCTTTCTGGCTGTTAGCCTTTGTATTGGATTTAATTTTTGAAGATCATGTTCTGACAGAACTAAATCAGATTTAAATGAAACAATATCACCTCTATTAAATGTACTGCTCTTTTGAAGTATCAAAACATCTTTTTCAACCAATGTTGGATTCATTGAGATGCTAAATACAACTGTCGGTGTAATGAATATATTGAGCACCAACACAACCGCAACAGCTATTAATAATGCTTTCGTCCACTCCCTTAATTCTTTTCTTAATTTACGCATGGTTCCTCCAATCATAAACAGATCTATGTGCTAGAAATATAATTTCAATTACTACAATTGTTTTTAAACTGTTAAAAACATAACATCAATATAAGTCTACTTGTGATTCAAGTTTAGATTCAGGTTGAGCTTCAGCTACTACTTTTGGGAAAACTTCATCTTCTAGTCGTTTCATGGTTTCCAAAGTTAATAATGTAACAAAAGGCGCAATCAAAACAGAGGGAATTGCCCTTAATAACGATTTGACTATTTGAATTGATGCACTTGCTTGAATCGGTTTGAATGTAAAGACAATTGCAACTATCGGCAATATAACGATGAACGGAATCAACATGATGATGAGCACTCTCATAAAGTTCCCTTTTACTAACTTCTTACTATAGGCAAAGACTCTAGACAGACGTGGATAAAGAACTGCGACAGATAAAGAAAATTTAAAAATAGTTATAAGATAGATCGAAGATGTAATGCCTATAACTACTAATAGTCCCCTAATAGGCCACCAAGTGATAAAAAGACTACCAAACGGCATCCCAATTAGCACTAATATCGTTGGTATAATGAACATAAGTCCAAATAAAAATGCAAACCCTATGTATCTCCATGTCACTGACTTCGCTCTACCATAAGCAGCCGAAACGCCTATATCGTCAGCCGACTTTGAAGCTATTATCAATGCAACTGACAATCTCGATGTAAAGTAGATACTGACTATCGATAACACTATAAATGCTAAAAAGAGCACATCTTTAATTGGTGAAAATGCCATCGCCTTAGAGACAATACCCACTGCACCAATAGAAACTGAAATTACTGAACTCAATAAACTTATTAATAGTAAAGTCCGCCATTTTGCTTTGTAACTTGCCACCGAAACCGTTACAACTTCATTGATATTTAATTTTTCCACATTAATTCTCCAATCTTTACTTTTTATAGGTTTCATATACTTCTAAAAACTGCTCATACATTTTTTGATGCTAAATCTTATTCACCATCATAGTAATCTACTTCCGACTCATTTCTAAAAAAAGTGCTGGACTGATTGTGTACAATGATGCCAATCTTATCGGACTCAGGATAATGTACAAGATCTGGAGAATTCGTCGTATCAAAATCAATATAGGTTAAGTATTCATTGTCAGAAGTATTGACAATTTTATGTGCCCCTTCTTTCTTAGGTGGACAAACAATGATGTCACCTGATTTTATTTTCTGCTTACCTTCTAATGTCTCTACTATACCACTCCCACTTATTATATAAAATGCTTCTGTATTGACTTCATGAAAGTGAAAAGGGTAATTTGCCTTGCGTGGCGGAATTTCATATATAGCAATATGACATTGGCTAAATTCGCTCCGCTTCGTAATTTCATACTTTGTATACTCGTATAATTCATGTTCGGCTTTGTGCTTCCCTTGTAATAATGCCTTATTCGTAATTAAGACTTTACTCTTTTCTTCCATTTTGGCCTCCTATTGTAGACATTTTATGGTTGCTGTTATATTTTATATTCAAGTATCTTATTAATTTTTTATGTTAAATGATTTCATTAAGTTTATCCGAATAAAAGTAAATTGCTTTCTTAAATTTACGGATCTCCATATCAGAGGATGTTTCAGCGATTAATTTCAGAAGCATGCCCATTGACTGCTCATGTTCATTGAGATTATAAAGTGTCATCGCTAAGAATACTGCCATAGCTTTATTATCATATCGCTCTACACCATTTTGTAAGAGCTCCTTTGATTTCTCATACTCACCAATTGTCCTATAGGTACTTCCCAATCCTATAATGGCCTCAATTTGATCTTCTGTTGACAGTCCAATTGAGATGGCCTTTTCATAAAAAGGAACCGCTTCTCTCTCTAACGTCAGCACATCATAACACCATGCCAACTGATAATTTACGTCAGCATTTTCTGGATATTGCTTTACTAGAGATTTTAAAATCGAGATCGCTGCTTCAACTTGCCCTTCTTCTCGCAATTTAATTGCATCATATAACGTTTCCATTTTTACTCCCTTAGATTTCATAACATCTTACTTTATTGTATTTTCATATACGATTCTAATTTATTTAGAACCACTAAGAAATCAGCTTTCTCCTCAATATCTGCGCCACTTTCTACACACCAACAAATAGCCATTGCACCTTCAATGTATATAAGTTGCCCTAAAATTGATTTTGATAAATTTAATCGATCACTCAATGTATCCAAAACTTGCTCTATAGTTTTATCAATTTTCGTTTTATCTTCTTCATCCCAAAATTCATTTAGCATATACCTAGGTATATCAAATATAGGATTGCCAATGACACCTTTTGGATCAATTACCTTATAACCATTTTTGCCCTTCAAAATATTATAGTAGTGAAAATCTCCATGCAATAAGGACTCAGTTTTATACTCTTGTGACAATTCTAAAAATAATGCTTTAGCTTGTTGCATATGTGCTGTTACTTCATCCCAGTTCTTTTCTTTTTCCATGTAAGCTGTAATTTTAAATATCCAGTCTCGATATGATTTGTATTTAAACCCTTTTTTTATAGGATCAGAGCGATCTTCTGGATTATTATGACCACGATGTAACTGTTGATATAAATCACAAAAAACATCCAGCCTTTTCTCAAGGCTATGTTCTGAAACAAGTTCATCACCGGGTTGAATCCATTCTTCCAATAAAACCCTATTATCAAAGTCAACATCAAGCAACTTACAGCTACAGCTTTCACCAAAATATTGTAGGGCCTCAACTTCACTTATAAACGCTTCATTTCCAATCCCAAATTTCATAATGATAGGCCCATGCATCACAGATAATCCTTTAAAAATCAAACCCGCAGAGAAAGAATTGATAAGTTGTAATTCGTCAATACCCCACTTTAACGCCAATCCCTCCACCAATTCATCAACATGATTGAAAAAAACATTACCAAATCTTTGTATTATTTTTATCTTGTCTTCTGCTATAAAATTGTAATTCATTAATTTGCCTCCACAAGTCATGGCCTATTTGCATAATTGAAACATACCTGTTTGATCTGAATATGTTCAGATATAGCGAATCACGCTATTCTAATGTTTCACATTCATAATATATTCTGTTTTACTCGTTTCCGTATTTAATTGCTCACTTATTATTTTAAACCCATTGTTTTTATAAAATCTTACGGCTTGATCGTTATCTTTATATACAGCTAGTGTTAATTCACGATATTGTCTTTGAGCATATTCGATAAGCTTTCTACCAATGCCCTTACCTTGATGATTTATATCTATAAATAATGCACCAATATAGCCCTTATTAAGAATACTTATAAAACCTAGAATATTTCCATCTTCAACAAGTACGAAGGTCTCACTCTGAGGTAAGTAAACATTTTTAACGGTATCATAGTTTTCATGCCAGTAATCTTTCTCAATAAAGTGATGTGCTTCAACTGTGGAATCTAACCAAATTTTCATTATGACATCTATCTCTTGTTGCGCTGTTTTTAATCTTCTAATCATTAAATATCTCCTATTATCAAAGCCTGCCTTTTTTATCGTTTCACACCTTTTTTAATGGGTATTTCGCAACCAAACCAATCATATTTTACAATCATATACTTCTTTACCATGCCTTCTTTTGGCCACTCTATATCACCTATATATGTCATTCCAATTTCATTTAATATTTTGTCAAATGCTAAAATTTCATCAAGATTCAACCGGGTCAATCCAAATCTCAAAACCGCTTTTGCAGCCTCAATGGCATAACCCTTTCCCCAATATTGCTTCGCATACCCATACAAGATTTCCATACCACCTGAGATTTCACAATACTGAAAACCACAATATCCAACATAATCATCCATACAATTCTATTTATTCACTCTAAGATAAGCCAATCCATTAAATCAAAGAGATTTCACCCAAAATGAACTCGTATAGATGTCTCTAAATCCAAGTTTTTTCATATTGTTATGGCTAATGCTACCAAATTCAACATCTGTATAAAGGCTTTCTAAACCCAGCTTTATGGCTTCATTGATTCTATGCGTTAATAATTTTTTTTGACACCCCAGTCCTCTTGCTTTTTCAAACGTATAATCATTGGCAATGTAGCCTACATTATTACTGATAAACATAGAGCCAAGGCCTGCTACTTCACCACTATTATATGCTATATAATTGTGAAAATAAGGTTCATAAAAATAAGGTTTCTTCTTCTCAATGACTTCTTTAGTTATATCCATACCTTCATTTGATTGCTGAATGATATTTATAAATGCTTCCGCATTTACTTGAGAAACTTTAACGATCTCTATATTAGAATCACTTGGTATTACGTCTAACGCTTTCAATTCCATATAAACCAACTGCTCTACATTTACAAAACCTTCACTATTTAAAGCTCTTGAGACACTCTCACTTATATTATTGGGGGTCATTTCAAAAAAAGGTTCTATTTTATATTTACGATATACATTAAGTATATTTTTGAGTTTATCAATGTCCCCTTCACCAAATCCTTTAATTCGGTTGTAATAGCCAGATTTCGGTGATTTCTTATCAATTATCAATGTACTATCACCAATTTTTGAAATTTCTAAATCTTTTTCAATATTTGACAACGCTCTTTTTGAATTAAAAGCCGTTAATTCTATTTCAAGTTGTTCTATCTTTGACATTGTTGAAATTATGCTATTTTTAATCATCAAAATATTCCTTTCTAATCTTATTATAATCACTGATAGAGATCTTCCCTAAAAACATTATGGGGCCTCATGTGCTTATTAATCAATTCAATTGCTTTATCATGACTTTTTACTGGATTAAAATATGGCATTAGCAGTATGACAACTACTATCAAAATTACATTTTTTTAATTCGTTGTTATCTGATACCATCCCTGTAGTTTCCATCAAGTGATGTGTCATGTGAAGATGTAATTTCTAATATAATGTTGAATATTTTCACCAGTTTAGACGAAGTTTTTATAATTGTTCCATCGATTCTACAGCAGGTAATAATCCAATAAATCTCGCTAAGCAAACAATCGTCATTATTACGCCTGAAATTAATTCTGTGAATGCTATATTCGAAACAATACTTAATATCGAATCATTTGTAACCATTGTCGTATCAAAAACAGAAAAACATAAAACACTAAGTTTTATATATTCAAACCAATGTAAACTTAACTCGGACCCCAATATTGAATTCATTGACATATAAATGCCTGCATACCAAAATATGATTTCAAAATAATTATGGAAAAGTAAAACTACTATTCTTGTGGGTGATTTAATTTTATACTTCTCACCACGTAATTGACTTCTATAGGGATGAAATATCAGCACATTAATCTGATATATGATTATTTCAAAGACTCTTAAAATTCCATATACTATAATAATCTTAGGTATAACATTTGAATCCACTCTATATACTAAAACTGAAGAAATAAATGATAGAAAAAGATTGAATAAGATCCAATATTCAACAAATTGATGTGTCATTTTTCCACCAAAAATATTTAATATCTTTCTTATCAGTGTAAATACTGATAGCGTTTCCAATATACTAAAAATCAAATTCCAAAAGTTTAAAACTATGCTATCATCATATGATTTAGGGATTTTATTTTTTTTATCATTTTTATGCTTATTACGCATTCATTATACTCCTAACTATTAATAGACTGGTAAGTCAGAGGGATTCTTCCCCCTTTCTTTCCTAAGAACCGTACGTGACGTTTAGCATCAGAGCAAATTTTGAACCCCTATCCAGTACTATCACGGGTAAGAAATAACCACATACTGAACTTGAATATAATACATTTCCTTTTATTGATGTAACCATCATTGTTCCAAAATTAAGCCCGTTATCAATCTAAAATTACCTTATCAATTCTCTATTTACTTTTTCGATACTCATTTTGTTAAATATCCCCCGTTTGTATTTACGCCAAATGCGCCTGTTAATGATTTTCAATGTATATTCATATTATATCTCCTTTTGTGATGTTGTCTATAGTTCAAGCGATTACAGAAACCAAGTTTCTTTTCCTAACTTAGCAGAGAAAGTAGCGAAGAAGTTTCATAAGGGCTATGACATTGGGTAATTTAGGTAATAGAAGCGTTAAACGACGTTAATTTGAAATTTACAATAACTACTTTAAATCTAAATCAAGAATATCTTCAAGTTCATCCAGCGGAATATCAAATCTTTGTGGTCCAGCCGCTCCATAGGATAAAGCGTCCTTAGGATAAAATATCACTAATGAATTATCCGTTAAAAAGAAATTATTTGAATCAAAATTTTTTCTAATAGCCTCATATCCTTCTTCTTGATATGGCGTATCAAAAAGATAAGGATTACCACTTCCACTTTCTTGTGATTCAATAATATTCTTATCTATTTCTTCTGATATCAATTTATAAAGGACTTCCATGTATTTACTCTCTTGCACGGTAAATAAATCTGCTAATGTTAGTCTATCCCCTGAATTTAGATTAAATGTTTCACCAGAATCCCCAGTCCAGTCTACACCACCCTCTCCACCATCTAATATGGCTGATACGGAAACTATATCACCAAGCATTGTTTCAAATTCATAAGTAGCACTTCTAAAATAACCACTGTCTCTACCATTGACTTGAAAGTCGTCAAATTCATCAAAACTAATATCAGGCAATTCTTTGTAATATTTCTGTTCAAGATTCATCAAATAACAGTTGATTTTACCCACACCTTTGTAATCACCATCAAATTGTGGCAACTTAAGAATTAAATCAACATAATCATCGCCATCATTGAAGTAACGCTTCTCAATATCTACAGTATAATAAATTAGATTGATCCCGTTTTGAGATTTATATTTTTTTAAATCTAGTTCTAAATTATCAACTTGCTGTTCTGGTACTTCCACCTCTTCTTTGAGTTCATCTATTTTAGAAGCATCTATGTAATTTTCATCCTTATTACATGAAGTGATCATTAACGATATAAGAATTAATATGCAAATATATTGCTTCATTTTTTCTCCTTCCACGGTAATAAATTAAATCAGGTAAGTCGTAGGCTTTATACACTCTTTCTATTCTAAAAATTTCAAATTGCTCATATGATAGCCTTTTTTGTTTTATCGAGTTGTGTATAACGTTCCGCAGTTCTTTTAAGCATTTCATATGTATCCTTTCTTCTTACTGATAATAATCACTAAATAGTTAATTAAATGAAATATTAATACTACTCCAGCTGCAAATATTGACCCGTAATGCATTCTTATAATAACAACTCCTGCACACATTAAGAAGATCGAGTTTATCATTCCTATCCAAAATTGTAAATTAAAATATTTTTCCTTTTTCTTTACATCTATTATAAACCCTTTCAAATAGATGTTAATATTCGTTTTACTAGAATTTATATAGATACAATAAATGACACTGATCAATATCAGTAGATATCCAAGTTGATCCAATGTTCTCATCCTCCCTTACTTTAAGATAGCTTCATATAAGATTCCAACGATCTTTTTATCTACATTATGAATTCCTAGTACATACTTATCAATCATATTTTTATTTGGTGGTAAACTTGTCAGTATATTTAATGCCTCATTTCCAACAGTTTTAGTGCCTTCTGACATTAAAAAATAATCATTACACAAATCACATAATGATTGTATTTCTTCTTCATTGGATTGAGTTAATATACTTATTTCATAATTTTCATCGTTTACTTGCAATATATTATTCATTTCAACTCTTTTCAGTTTATTTCTTATAACGTTACAGTAATTACCAAAGTTACTCCTTTTGACCTTTAGGTGAAAAGTAACACAGTTCTTGATTCGCAAAGGCTTTCCCCTAACTATAGTCTCCTATTTTCTATCCCAGGAATAGATTTATTGGGTGCACAATTAAGTTAATATTTTAGTATTTTTTTGAGTGATTTATTGACCTTGTTCTTTTAATATGTTTTTACTTACTGAATAAGACATCATTACGCCCCAAATCACAGCCACTAGTCCATATATTAACAACGAATAAACAATTCTCCTTACCGACATAAAATATGGGTCAATGTTTCCTAATAGTATAATTGTTCCAAACATGCATATCCCATATATAAAAACATAATTAATTCGAAACTCAATATCTGTTTTGAATCTATTATTAAATAATTTCTCTAAAAAAGCCCACTCTAAGTTTCCAATGTAGACTCCGATTAAATACGCTAAGAATATCTTAACACCAATGTTTATCAGTAAATGCATTCCATTTAAATTTCTATATTGATTTATCATTTCCATTGTGAAAACAATAAAAACAACTAGTGGTACCTGTCTATATAAAGATGCACCCAAAAGCATATGATGTGCCTTACCTTTTTTTGATATTTTGCTCCACCTATTTCTTAGAAAATCCATTTTCATACTCCTTTTTAGATCAATAATTTCAACCAACTGACGTGTTCGTATAATTAAAACATCCGAGTTTGATCGTGGTATGTTTTTTTAGGACGCCAAACGTATTGGGCCTTGATCCACATCACCGTGCGAACTTTAGAATCGTCATTTTGTTAGACCTAGTTCTTTAAGGGGATTATATAAACAATGTTGTTAATATTGATTTCAAATAAAAATCCAATTACATTATGAAATTAAATACTCATTTTATTTGCATACCCCTACTTTTATCCAATACTATTTCACAGTGATTGTGGCTATAGGTGATTAAAGAAATCACTATTTATACGACGATCCAGTTTTAATGTACATTTTTAGCTTATCCTCAAATTTCCAGCAATGTATGAGTACTCGTTTCACCATACTTCCTAAAACCATTTTTTTCATATAATTTCAAAGCTTTTTTATTTATAGTAAAACAACCTAATCTAACCTTCTTGCCCACATCACTCATTTTCAATATAATATCTTGAAGTATCTTACTACCTATGCCTTTTCCTTGATATTCAGGAACAATCTCAAGTTCTACAATATGAAATGTATCAATAGTTTCATTCACCTCAAGAACGCCAATAATAACATCCTCAGAATAAATCATAAAATTATTTTCTGCGATGAACTCATCCTTTAAAATTTGCTGCTGATATCCATCGTCCCATCCCCATATCTGTTCTATATGTTCCTTTAAAGTACTCTTCTTTAGATTAAATATGAAATCCAAATTACTTTTATTAGCCTGTCTTAAAGAATATTCCAAGATGTCCTCCTCTCAAATTATTTTTTTATCAATCAATTGAAGTTTTCTCTTTTCAGTCTCATAATGTAAATATCCTTATAGGGTTCCTCTGCCTCATCATCAACAATACGCTTTATGTGCTCAAAACCCATTTTTTTGTATAATGCTATGCCTCTTTCATTAAACGGGAATACTTCTAATTCTATCGTGTCAAGTTTTAACTCAGAAAAAGCATATTCAAAAGCTAGTTTTGTTGCTTTGTAACCTATCCCCTTTGAAAAGTAATTTTTGTTGAAAATGCAAATTCTATAATGACAGTTCCCTTTCTCTATGTCACTTAAAACGACTTCTCCAATAATTTCATCATTTGTCGTTATAAGAAAATCATATCTATTTTCATTTTTCACTATTGTTTCAACATATATTGCAATTTGTTCTTTGGTATAGCTATTAACTGTACCTGTAAAAAATTTTGCTTCCTCATCTGATTCTAAGATCGCTTTCTTATAATACGCATCTACATCGTTCATTTCTATCAATCTCATTTGGTATTCATCAAAATTTATAATCCTATTATTCATTATTCTCCTCCTAATTAAGCAGTAACTATAATCAGATTATTTACTCTGTTAATATAAGTTTTAACAATTCAATTTTACCATTTTGATTTGTTTTTATCTGGTCTATTAAACATGTAACTATTAACTTATTCTACTTTTTTATGAATTGCCTTACAAGAATAATCTAGTTTAGATGTCGGCATGAATCATTGGCTTTCCAAATATGTTTGTGTCAAAGTATTTAATTCGTCAAAGAATAATTTGGTCTTTTCTGGCAATTCCATCTTTGTATACGATTTGCGATGTTTTTCATCTAAACCATAACCAAATATTTTTGTATTACTGTAAATTTTTCTTAACTGATAAATTTTTTCTACTATCTCAATATCTGATGCTTTAGGTCTATCTCCATTTAATACATTTTTATGCAAATACCTTACAAAATCATCTAAGCCATCCATATTGATTCGGAAATTCTTGTTTAAAAATCTCAATCTTTTTAGATTCTTATTTGTATAGTACACGTATGACGAATCCTTATGGAGCATAATTTGCATTTCTTCTAAACTCATTTTTTTATATTGATCTTCGGATACTAAGTTTCTATTCAAATCCTCTATAGTTAAAAAAAGAACATTAATATCGCTTGAAATATTGGACATAAGTGTTAGATCTAAAGCCACTTCATCTTGAAACATTTTATCTCTTAAAATTACTGAATACATAAATACGCCGATTATGATCATACCGATTAGTAAAAAACTCCATTTTTTTCTCATAGTTAATCTCCTATTATTTTTATGATTCAATCTTTCACCTAACATTCTTGCCCAAAAAAATAGGTCGCTTTTGCAAGAATAATAATATGAATTAGCTCTTTTATAAAAAGCTAAATTTTGTCCATTATATAGTTGCATTTCTCTGATTTTTACAGGTTCTAATAGCCTCTATAATCTCTCCAATTTTAATATCATCTCGACTTTTTGAATTTCATCCTTTTGGCTCTTATGGCAAAAGTGTCACAATCCTTGCCATGAAAGGGCTATGACATCAGAGTGATTTAAGTGATTAGCGTGTCATATAGTGTATTTTTTATTAACTGCCATCATTTCTTCAATTGTTCCGTTCATTATAAAATCTAAAGTATCCTCTAATAATCTTGTTATATTCACAGTGTCTTTATGCTCAATAAATTTTTCTAACGCATCAACTCTAATCCACAAAAATGTAAATACAATTCGATAAATGTTATTCAAAACAACAGTTTCTGTATTTTTTAACCTACGGTATTTTGGATACTCGGATACAAATATGTTAAACAAATAGAATCTATCATCATATTGTAGATTTTCTTCTAAATCCATTATGTAGCAAACAAATATCCCCTGAGTAATCATATCATTAACTAAGACTTCATCTCCTGAAATATTAAAGTCTATTAGCCCCTTTAAGGAATTATCCTTTTTCAAAATAATATTGGTATCTGAAAAGTCTCCCTGAATAGCTGCTCTCCAAAGGCACCTTTTTTTCAAGCTTTAAAATTTTTCTATACCCTTGAACAATATCAGATTCAATATTATAAAAATCTCATATAGTTCCTATCCCGATAGAACAGTTATTTTCTTCTGATATCAAATGTGTTCTTGCCATCAATTTTGCCAATTCTTTTATATAATATTCATTTATAAATGTCATTGTGTCTTTGCCTATGAAGTCCTCTAATGTAATTACACACTCAATTTCATTAATTTTATAAACTACTGCAAACTCATTATTCAAAGTTTTTAACATTAGATTTTATTGCATATTCTTTTAAAATGTCATTGATTAATTGATTCGTTACTTTGATAATAATTATCTCCATATTAAAATTATTTTTCTATATAAATTCTTGCTAATAAATATCGCATATACCAGTGAAGTGAAGACATGAACGTAAGCGTAAATTCCAAAGCACCTACTAAACCATATAAAAATTAACTATAATAAAAAGGCCGTCTCCAGGTTAATGGAAATGGTCTGATCAATTAGACATCCTTATCTGTTTTACGCCTAATTTCATCAGGTAAAGTACTTGACCATGGCAAACAAGCGTCCAGAGCATCTATATCGTTAAGATCAATGTTAGGAAGCATCTCAAAAACATAATTGAGGTAATAGTAAGGTTTAAGCCCATTGACTTTTGCTGTCTCAATAATACTAAAAGCAATTCCACTTGCTGTTGCTCCTTTTGGAGATTTTGCAAACAAGAAGTTTTTTCTGCCTAAAACAAAGGGCTTGATTGCACGTTCAGCTAAGTTATTATCGCAGTTCAGACGACCATCTTCTAAAAAGGCAGTGAGTTTATCCCATTGCTTAAGTGAATATTTGATGGCTTCACCCAGTTTACTTTTGGGCAAAGTCCGCTGACTTTCTGATTTTAGCCACACATGAAGTGAGGCCATGATAGGTTTTACTTTTTCGCTTCGCTGTTTGAAACGCTCATCAGCTGAGAGTCCCTTAAATTCAGATTCAAATTTATAAATCCTAGAAAAGAATTGGATACCCTCTTTGGTTTTAGTCATTGCGATCTCAGCATCATTTGGCAATGCCTTTAAAGCATCTGTAAAATATCTTCTAGCATGAGCAAGGCATCCAAGCTGTTTGACATGAGGTACTTTATTATAACCAGCATATCCATCTGTCTGAAGATACCCACTAAAGCCATTTAAAAATGTAATTGGATGCTTTTGTGATCTAGACTTTTGATAGTCATAAAGATAGATTCTGTGTTGACTGCGTTCACCTGTTGCATAGAGCCACATGTAATTGTTCTTGTTATCTTTCTCATCTAAACATTTTAAAACCGTTTCATCTGCATGAACAATATCTTCTTTGATGAGATAGGTCTGCATACGAAGAAATAGTGGCTCAAGCCATAACTCAGAGCCCTTAATGACCCAAGAAGCCATGTTTTGTCTTGAAATGTCTATACCAAAATCTACAAAGGATTGCTCTTGTCTATAAAGCGGCATCATTTTGTTATATTTCATATCTACTATAGTGGCAAGTAGCGAGGGACTGAGCATTGATCCAGGTAGAACAGGCTTTGGCATCTTAGCATTAATAATAGTCCCTTCAGTACCATTTGTATCACAATGTCTACAGGCATATACTTGTCTTTTGTGATGAACGACTTTAACGGTAGCTGGAATGACTTTAAGTTCCTTACGAATGATTACTTTCATTTCATGAAGTTCATTTTGACATTTTGGACAAGTTTTCTCTTCGTCAGAAAGTTCATAATAGATTTCTTCAGTCTCTAAATCATTATAGGATTTTCGACTCTTAGTGGCCGATTTCTTTCTCTTATAAGTAATCTCTTCAATATCGGGTTCTTCACATTCTTTTAACGACTCCTTTTCTACTTCGTTGAAAAGGCTTATTTGACCATTTGATATTGTGTCACTTGATGATCCAAATTTCTTTGATTGAGAGAGTTTGAATTGTTCTTCGTAAAACTTTACTTTAGCTTCAAGTTCCTCAATCTTTTGTTCTTTTTGAACAAGTTGATTTTCTAAGTTTTGTACGAGATCTTCAGTTTTATTTTCCGCTATAAGCGTTGATTTTTCAGTATTTTTCATAAAACTATTATACCATTTTTGTAAAGTCAAAAAAAGCCCTAAATTGATGAATTCTTCATCTTTTTTAAGACTTTTTTAAATAATTTGACGTTCTTCAACGGATTTGTGAGCAGAACGTTCTTTAATCGTGAGACCATCAAGTAGCCACCGAAATGAACGTTCGTCTACAGCAACATGTGTACCTCTGATTTCATCTGGCCATCTGAATTTATCTTTTTCAAGCCGTTTATAGTGAAGCCAAAAGCCACTTGTATCCCATTCAAGAATCTTAATTTTATCTCTTTTTCTATTGCAGAAGACGTAAAGATTTCTTGAAAAAGGATCTAGTTTAAAACTTTCACTTACGATAAGGGACAGGCCATCGATTGATTTTCTAAGGTCTGTGATGCCAAGTGCCAGATAAACCTTATCAATTCTGCCTGTACTAAACATGCTCTAAGAGTACCTTAATGACATCTGATAGAAAAACCTGATCAACTTGATTTTTAAGGATCATTTTGATTTTTCCAATCTGAATATCAATTTCTCCTGTATGAGCTCTTTCTGATTTTTTATTTAAATGATCATGTGATGATGTGATCAGTGTCCATTTAGGATCATCTGTATTTTGATTATGTTCAGCATTGTGACTCGCTTTATTCTTCCAGTAGCGAAAGTTGTGGATGTTTACATTGTTTTGTTCACACCACTTTGCTTGTGAAAGTTTACTTGCCTTTTGTTCTTGTAGGGCATTTTTCCAATAGCTTGGATTTGATTTTCTGGACATAGTAATTCACCTCTTTTTATTCTTGAGATGAGTTTATCATGAATGAGGCTTGGGGTTAAGGTGCCTTAAGATTTACGCTTACGTTTAAAGAAAATTCTGAAGGTGCTTTGGTCAACTATATATCTCTTGTCATTCGAAATAAATACATAGATTTAGTAAAAAAATCATCCTACAAAGAAAATATGCAAACACCTTTTAATGAACTTTTGATCAACAAATTATTAGTAGAAGATTCCATAAACAATTCAGTTTCAAATTTGTATATCAAATGGCTTTTAGAACAATTGCCTAGTTTTCAAAAAGAAATCATGTCGTCAATATGTCTAGACGGAAAAAGAGAAATTGATATTGCAAGAGAAAAGAAACTTTCAAAGCAATCTGTTTCAAATGCAAAAAAAAGATCTATTCAGAAGCTAAAAAAAATCTATGAACTATAATTTAGAAAGGATATACCATGGAATCCGAAGTATTTAAATTAGCGTCTTCCCAAGGTATTTGGGCAGCACTTTCAATTGTTCTTATTTTTTATATATTAAAAGCTCAAGAGAAAAGAGATCAACTACAGTCTGATCGAGAGGAAAAATACCAGCAACTCATAAGCACTTTAACAGATCGTCTTGAAATCATTGAGGAAATAAGAACAGATATCAGTCAAATTAGAAACAAGGTGGCATAATGCTAGAATTTAAACCCTTAAGAAAAAGAGCTTCTACTGAATATATTATAATTCATCATTCTGCGAGTAATACTATGCACATTCAAGATATTCACCGAGACCATCTTAGTAGAGGATGGGCTGGTACACAGCCATTGAAAATAGCAAATTCAGATGATTTTGAGCGTGTTTATGAATTTAATTTTTGGCCGCCGATCGGCACGGATCTCTCTCAGGACGAGTATCAACATTTTCTTCTAAGCACTACAAGTTTTGGGCCGTAGTTAATCTGATCAATTACCTGGTGAATTTTATGTATTTGCAAGTAGAATGACTCCTGATTTATGATTTCAAATTTAGCCTAAACAACCTGTTCATTTCAATGTGTTAGGATATAAACTAAGGGGAGTTTCATAGGAAATTTACTTATGTAACTTCCCTTAAGAGACTCCCTTTGAGATAATTTCATCAGAGACTATCTTAAGTAACTGCGTTTTTAATTGTAATACAATTAAAAACGCAGTTTGAGCCATTGCAAGCGTCAAATTGACGCTTGAATCTTAAGCAATAAAAAAAGAGGGTCATCGTGACCCTCTTTTTAAGAAATTAGATGATATCGTTTAAGCGACTCCGGGTCTTCTTTTAGAATTGCCATAATGTATAATGTACACATAGGGTTGGACATTATAATAAACCAACTACCAGGCAATTATTTTAAAGTTGACAGAAAGTTTAAATGTCTTAGATCCTATTCAAGAAGATATAAAAAATATAAGAAAGTAGAAATATATAGTGTACTTTACTTAGGTATAGATCGTTTCTAATAGACAGCTAGCTAATCATTAAATTATATAAAAAGGAGATATTTTATGGGATTTGGATTAGATTATTTTGATAGAGTACCACAAAGTAAATTAAGTGATTTCAAATCAAGTGGCGTTTCGTTTATTTGTCGTTACTATTGTCCGCAAGGTGGATCTTCAAAGTTATTGACTAAACGTGAGGCTCAAGAAATTTCATCATTTGGGATTGAAGTTGTACCAGTATATGAATGGGGTGGAAATAGTCCTGCACATTTTACCTATTCAAATGGGAAAATGGACTGTCAACAAGCCATTGGAAGAGCAACTGAAATTGGACAGCCATTTAACACAACAATATACTTTGCAGTAGATGCAGACATGGAAAATAGCTTAAGTGATGTTTACAATTATTTTAAAGGTGTATCTGAAGCAATGAATGACTATTATCACCAAAATGGTCACAAATGGGACATTGGCATTTATGCTGGTTATGGAGTTATCGAATATATGTATGGTAAATTTGGAGTATACCATTTGTGGCAAGCAAAAGGATGGGAATATAATCGAGGAGTGTACTCTCGTGCGAACATGCATCAAAAAGAGATCGATGTTAAATTTTTTGATATATGGGTTGATAAAAATGATTCTTTCAAAACGACCGGTGGATTCAAAATTTAATTATCAATAAAAAAGCGGCAATATTGCCGCTTTTTTTTATTGATAATTATTATTTAAATGAGAAAGTTCGTCAGTATTATCAACAGTGGCAAGGACTATATAAAAGAAAATGCTGGCATCTTCATTACTTGAGCCTAATACATAAGTATTTGATTTGTTTTCTGAAAAATGTATAACAAGAAGGTTGTCTTCAAGGGTTATATTTTCTGTAGCAAAAGCTTTTATGTAATCTTCGTTAGTAGGAGTCACTAACTCGCAAAATAATTTTTGATTTTCAAAATCGATAGGAATATTTAATCGCCCTAAAAAAGATGGCAATCTTTTAAAGTACTTGCTTGTAAATGTTTTCCATTGCTCAGATGTGCTAAAGACAAAAGCTCCATCACACATAGGCAATTCTGACGATGGATCATCAAGCTCTACAAATCCGTCAAAAATTATTTGATAATGGATACTTTTGGAGTGAGAAGTCTTCTGGAACGTAAAAATACTGAAGGTTGATAAAATTAAAATTCCAATAACAATTATAAATATGTATTTTTTTTTCATAAAATGAGCACCTTTCTATAAAATATAAAAATTTTAAATACAAAACATGTCTTTGAATATCCTATCATTTTTTACAACATTTTAAAAGTTATTCTTCTAAGTCCGCATAATCTAAGCAGTGTTGAAAACAATCGATGGAGAAATTTTTTAAAAACCGCTGTAAATCGAATTTAAAGTGGCAAAGATAAGGTAGAACATAAAATCTGCCTTATCTTTTTTTTAAAGTAAATTTATTTCTTTTGTTCTAATTTTTTATTATAAATAACTCAACTTTCCCACCCTTAAAAACAATGTGATCAGTTTAAAATTTTGAGTTACAGTCATAAAAATGTATATATTGACAAGAGAGGCGCATGCATATACTATACATCATTTTTTTGAAAACTCTTTCTCAAAAAAAATGATTTTCATCTTTATCTTTAATTTCAAGTAACAGTTATTTTTCTTTCTGTTCATTCAGAGTGCTCCTCAAATTTGAGCTATACTGAGTTTTAGTTTAAATTATGAGGAATGCTTGAATGAATAATAAAAATAATCCCTTACTGAAGATTTGAAGTTCTGAAGATGTTTTCAATTTCACCCATAAGCATAAAAGTGTGCATGCACTATTTGTCACTCACTTACACATATTTATGTAAATTATATCATACGATTTTTTTGTAAAACAAACTCAGTTTCACCTTAAAAAACGACTTTTACCATGAACAGCCTTCCTTGATACTGTCCCTGTCTTCACTTCACTGCTATACGCCGTATAGAGTGATCTCTTTAGAAAGATTACTTCCTTGCCAATTGCAAATCTATGGTTTCAAACACCTGTACAAATCCACCATGTGCCTCAATAACCGCCCTTATTTCATTTAGGAATCTATGTTGATCCTCTTCATTCATTGCAATTGTGTTTGAATATGTCCCAAACAATGACACATAATCTGGATTCCCTCCGTCAAACCAGTAAAAAGCAGTTGCAGAGCAAATCAAAAATGCTACTAATTCAAATCCCATCTCAACACCAACCAACTTAATACCAGTTTTAAGGAAATGTTGTGTTGCCTTCCCAGTACCAATTCCAACATCCACAGTAAAGCAAGAATCATCTAGATTACTGTATTTAAGAATATCTTTATATAGTTCATCAACATATGATGGTCTATACGCATCATGTAACGCCACTACCTCATTAAATGTAGATTTCAACGCATCACGACCATTAATAAGTATCCTTTCTAAACCAAAATCTATGCGGTGTATAACGTTCTCCATTTACCAAAATCATTCCTTTTGACCTTAGGACAAAAAGGGTGCTGACCTTGCCACGCAAGGACTATATCGTCAGAGTAATTTAAGTAATCGACATGATAGACGCTGTAAGCTTTTATTCAACATTTTCCCGTTTTGCTTTTAAATCTTTCAAAATCGAGATATTTGTAAGTGAAATGTTACTCGGCAATTTATGTAACTCAAAGTATTTTAAAGTTGTCCATATATCTTAACGATTTCATTAATCTCCTTACAATCTGCTCTATGGTGATGTTCAGGACATAATACAATCATCTCTTCCGGTTCATTTTTTTTGCAAATATAATATAGAATTAGCAACAGTTATGACTGTAGGTGATTTAGAAAATAGGCGTGTGATCTGCTGGACAGATTTATGTCTAAAAAAATGTAACTTCAGTCATCCTATTATCATGCTACTCCTCATAGGCTTCAGTTATTTCATCGTCTATGAATAGTTTTAGATTAACAAATACACATACCTTATTCTAACATTTTAGGCGTGGAAAAACCCCTAAATTTTCTATCTCAGGGGATATTGGAAATTTCTATGCAGAACGTTATTAGACATGAATTTCTAGTCAATACTCAATAGTAATACAACACCCTAAGCAAGTATTGCTTTTCATAACAACTAGTTATCATAGTAAATGGTCATGCTCATCTTAACGCTCCCTTTACCAGAATTAATGTATGAATGATTTTTGTCAGCTTTAAACTTAATTGCATCGCCTGCATTTATTACAAACACATCGTCATTCACTTTAATCGTCAACTGCCCTTCAAAAACTATAACAAACTCATAAGTATTCAAAAGATGTGCTTCTGCATCAAGATGTCCCCCCTCTTCTATATCAACCTTATATACTTCAAATTTTCTACCTTCCTCATAAGGAAAATATGGATGGGCAACATATGTACCATCGTTCTCAGTAATTGATTGTATTTCTTCCTCTTTTATAACATAAGAATCAGGCTTTTGTTGATTTATCAGTTCGGTAAATGAAACTTTCATACCGTTTGCTATCTTCCATACTACCGATATCGTAGGATTTGATTCTCCACGTTCAATTTGACCAAGCATGCTTCTACTCACACCTGTCAATTTTGAAACCTTATCTAAGCTCAAAGATTTCTCCGCCCGTAGCTTCTTTAAATTTGTCGCGAGGATGCTATTAAAATAATCCAAGAAAACCTCCTAAAAGACTTGTGCGTTATAACGTCTATTGTGTATAATAAAGCATATGCTTTATAGTGTTCATTTTGTAGATTATAACATACACCAAAAAGGAGGTAAACATGTTTAACTTAGGACTTTTTTTATCCTACGCAATTATAGTTTCATTCACTCCAGGTCCAAATAACATAATGTCTTTGTATAATGCCAGTCAAAAAGGCTTTAGAAAGAACGTCGGGTTTTCTCTTGGAGTCTCATCGGGATTCTTTATAATAATGATGATTTGTATATTCTTCAACTATTGGATTCAAAGTGTACTTCCAACGGTTAAACCCTTTATGAGTGCTTTAGGTGCTGTGTATATGTTATATTTGGCGTATAAAATTTATAACAGTAAACCACCACAGAATATAGAATCAAGTAGCAACAAAATAATTAACTATAAAACAGGTTTATTGATGCAGTTTGTTAACCCAAAAGCAATTCTTTATGGTATTACAGTCGTATCGAATTTTATAACACCTTACTTTTCTTCACCTTTAATACTCTTTTTATTTGCAGTTCTTTTGGCCTTTATAGCCATTTTATCGACGTCACTCTGGGCTTTATTTGGCTATTTTTTCACACGTTTATTGAATAAGTATTATAAGCCCTTTAATATAGCAATGTCATGTATGCTGCTATATACGGCTATTAGCATTTTAGGGTTATCATAAGAACTTATAACCTGTATTTTAATCTTCATAACTACAAATGCAAGACCCTAATTTATGTTGAAACTCTCAAAATGTGACTCAATCAATTAGGGTCTTTATTCAAAGTAATATTTTCATGAAACAACGATCCGACAAATTAAATTTTCAAGACTTTCTTTTATCAATATCAACTAACTTTCAAATTGATAATAATCCAATCATAAGATTTGTATTCTAGTGTTATTCCTAATAAAAATATCTGATTGGTTTCATAACTTCATGTATGATATTGAATCCACATAGTGCCATCATCCCTATTTAATGAATATCCATTTAATGCAATATCATCAGTTGCTCGTTGATATCCAAATTATAGGTATTTCAAAATCATTATTACTATTCAAAATTTTTCTTTTTCTTCTACTTTCTATTCCCGGAGTAAGAGAAGCAACAGCTTCTGTAATCTTATACAGCAAAAAACAATATAATTTCAAAGCGTGGTCCACGACATCTGCATCCTTTAACACTTCATCAAATTCAGTATGAATTATGCCATTTGAATTATTCTAGCAGCATTCCCCTAAAAAGACTCAAACCACACAAGAGCCAGTCTAAAACTGAATATTTTTTAAATTTGATAAAACGGATGATTAAAAATGCCGTAGATCATACAGTGCAAAAGGTAATCCATATGGCAACGCTGCTATTGAATCATTTCATGCAATCTTGAAAAAAGAAGAAGTTTACTGAAAAGTCTATCGTGATTTTTTCTGAAGCTCAGAAATCAACCGTAGAATTCACAGAAGTATTTTCTACATAACGCCATTTTTTCCATGTTAATTTGACATCTCTAGTGCTTTCTGCAATCAAAAGGGTTTCGATTAACTATCAATTATTTATCAAATTTTCAATTTAAAATTTGATTAAGTTTTTCAATGAATTCATTAACTTGTTTTGGAGGCGTTTCCTTCGTAAAGGGATTGTTATCACTGTGGTATAATAATCCGCTTTCTACTGAAAGATTGTCCCTTAGGAGATCATGAAGCTGAGATAATTTATCAATATCCGCCTCTGTTAGCGCTTGGTCACTTTCTACTTTTCCATAAATTGTGTATATATATGTTTCAAGGCTAAGAACATTTATATTAAAGTTCTTATTAATACTTCTTATTTCAAGAAAGTTATCCTGAATACTAAATATTGCCATACCAGCTGTCTCTAATATCTTAACTTGCTTTTCGTTTGACATTTTTGTGTATCCGTCATCCATAACTAGAACGATATAAAGGTTTTCTATTGTATCAAATAGCAACTGAAAATTTTTTGGCGTTAATCGGTCTACAAGTTGGTCTTTCTCCATTTGAGGTTTAACTATAAATGGATTGTATAAGACCAATATAAGTATTACCAAGATGAATAATCCCTTTTTATATTTTTTCATTTTACCTTGTATACTAAAACTCTCTTAATATACTCTCCTTTCTTCGTTATAATTTTTTATATAATTGAATCAATAACATTGTGGCGTATTTCATTTTTCCTTACAGCTCAACTGTTTTTGGTGGGTATAACCACAACTAGTATTGATAACAGGAATTAGTGGGTTTATAGGATGGAAATCAATTTTCCCAATATTCATTAATCTTTCTCAATGACTCATTTAGATGTTTGATTGCTTCGCTATCATTTTCTATAGTGTTTCTTTTTGAATTCTCAAAATCATATTCTATAGTAATATAATTTGTATAATTGTCCCTTTTTAATGCCTTTATAAATTCTTTTATAGGCAAATCACCAGTCCCAATTACTTTGTGTTCATTCCCTTCACTGTAATCACTGAGATATATATTTTTTATAAAAGGTCTAAATCTTATATATTCTTCAATTAGGTTTCTATTATGAGTAGCAAGATGCGTAGTATCAAACGTTAAGAATAACCTTTCTTTCTCTAAGGTTTTCTCTAAATCTACAGAACCTTGCAAAATACTAAAGGTATCATTGTATGGTAAATTTTCTGTACAGATATTAAAATCAAAATTTGGGTTCATACTCAAGAGTAGTTCAAAGTGATCTTTATCATTATTCATCCCTCTATTACCCTTGGGATAATGAAAATGTGTTGTAATTAATTTGGAATTTAATAAACTACTATACTCAATTCCTTTTTCGAGCCAGTACTTTTCTGATTCATTTCTCGAGTATGCTAAAGTAGTTAAAGGTAAATGAATGGAAGTAACGCATAAACCTCTTTTATTCAATTCTCTTATTAACGCCTCAATTGGAATATCAATAAATGATTGATTCAAGAACAATTCGATGTTTTGGAAACCTGCTTTCATAATGATATCAAGTATGTCTCTATATGGCTTTTTATAGTAAAGTCCTGTTGAAACTGCTATTTTCATATTTTCCTCTTTTCATGATTTTTTTCCTATTCACCATAGAGCCGACGGTTACCCGCCGCCCCTGACACATATCTCAACGTTCGGAACTACCGCACCGGCCTCTTCAGTTGTAAATCTCTACTTCCACGTTCTTACTCATATTTGAAATCGCATTTGTCCATTATCTTTTTCTATGAACAGCTTTTGGATTCTATATCTGTCTCGTATGAGTTTATTGAAACTTGTCCAGTTAAAGCTTTTCCTTTGACTTCCTCGACTCATCTATTTAAACAGTAGTCGCTTTTTTACTTGACAATAATAAGCTGGTTTATAGGTTATGCGATTGCTTTCCTATTTGGCTTTTTCATTTTTTAAAATACTAAATCTTAGTCGATCTATATATTTACCCTGTCTAAGTCGATCTTCTCGTAATACGCCTTCTTCTACAAAACCCACTTTTATATATGATTTTATAGCTTTCTCATTATCATGATCCACACGCAACCATATTTTATGAAGTTTCAATTCTTCGAAACCATGATTCAACATTTCAATCATTGCGGCCGCTCCATATCCTTTGCCCCAATAATCCTTATTTCCAATTGTGATACCCATTTCTGCATTGTTATTTATTTTATCAAAATTCTTTAGATCAACCCAGCCTATGTGTATATTATCTTCTGTTAAAATTGACTTTTGTAAATAGCCATTTGTCCCATTCATGCACAATTGTATCCATTTTTTTGTTTCTTCTTTTGTAAATGGAGGATATTTATCAGGCACTGACAAATATTTAGAAACTTCTTTATCTAGTGACCATTTATATCTATCTTCAACATCATCCAATTGTAAATTTCTCAATTTAATTTTTGGTGTCATATTTTGTCCATCCTTTTTAATAACCTTGCAATCGCATTTCCCATAACGAAAGACGAACTTACACCGTTGCCGTGCTTGACACCTCAGCGGCAAGTTGGCGAGGCTTTTGAATGCGCAAAAAACGTGACAATAGGCAATGGCGCAAGTTTGGAGTTATGTGAAATTCCAAAATCAATTTTGATTAAAATAAAACGCTCACATTATTTGAAGAGAACTTACCCGTTCCATGTCTTAGATTTCCTTTTGCTTCTATCTCATTAAGTAGTTTCAATAATTCAGATATCGTGCTTTTTGGAATTTCAACTTCATTATGTGCTGGTAAAATTTTATTTATTTTGTCAATACTGTTAACTCGCATTACTGATTTTCTTAATTCATTGGGATCTGTAGTTGGATAGTTAGCATAAATTAAACCTCTATATATCAAATCACCTGAAAATAAGTATTTTCTTGATTCTTCA
Organism: uncultured Fusibacter sp.; assembly: GCA_965140735.1. GTDB lineage: Bacteria > Bacillota > Clostridia > Peptostreptococcales > Acidaminobacteraceae > Fusibacter_A. The sequence goes on from OZ223306.1 coordinate 1,792,867, forward strand.
TAAAAGCAAATATGTCCTGGCGAATGCCCTGGAGTGTGCAATATTTTTATAGCTCTATTCCCAATGTCAATTATTTGATTATCAACCAAAACCATTGAGGGCACTCCACTAAACACTTTGTATTGATTTATGTCAAAAGAATGAGGAGGATCTATTGTAAAAGGTTCTTTTATAATTTGTTCACGTACGACTTCCAATGGTAGTGGAATTCCATTTATTAACCATTCTTTCTCCTTTTCGTGTACATATATCCTTTCAAATAATGCATGTCCACCTATATGATCCCAGTGTACATGTGTAGTTGCAACAATTATAGGTAGTTTTGTGATTTCGCGGATAGCCTTATATATATCTCCAATCCCTAATCCACTATCAATTAATAGCGCATTTTCAGTACCTATTAAAAGATACGAGTTCATTTTTTCCCAATGTCCATGTTCACATATTGCATATGTACATGAATCTATCTCTTTTATTTCAAACCATTTCTCCATGATAGCTGTTTCTCCAGTTTATTTATTAATAAGTATTATTTACATTTGCAGAAGTCGGGTAAATCAAAGGGATTGCTCCCTCTTTCTCCGGGTAGAAAGGCTACGCAATTCATAGCCCAGACCCCCACAGAACCAGGCGTGCGGATTTCCCGCACCTAGCTCTTCAAAATATGACCTTGCTTCACAGCATCGCGTAAGTTTGCATATCCCTGTATGATATCTTAACTTTTGGTTGCAATAGCGGGAACGTTTCGTGAATTTTTTCAAATAATTTCCACGTTATCTTGCCTTTCCAACTACGGGTACTTAGCATTTTTCTCCAGTAAATTTTGACCTTGTCATACACTTTTCTTAACCCTTGATAATTACCGCCCATTCCATAATAATTGTAGTGTCCTCGCAAAATTTGGTTTATTATTATCATCTGGTCTTTTATGCTCCAATGACGTATTGCTTTTATTTTATCACATACTTTTTTGATGATTCTACTTAACCTTGTTTTCTCTGTTTTACGACCCACCATAAAATTTCCTTTCTGGTTTCTCGTACAGAAATGTGTGAACCCTAAAAAATATACAGTTTGTAACTTTTCCTTCCATCGCTTTGACTGCTTGGTAGCAAATCGCCCGAATTCAACCATTCTCGTTTTACTAGGTTCTAGTGTAAGCGAAAATTTAGCTAACCGGATTTCAAGTGATTTTTGGAATTGCAGTGCATCTTCTCGGTATTGAAAGCATATTATGAAATCGTCTATATACCGTATCAAATAACTTTCGCCTTTGAGTTTGGGTTTTACAATCTTTTCAAACCATAGGTCTAATGCATAATGAAGATAAAGATTACTAAGCAAAACACTTATGGAACCACCCTGTGGAACCCCTGTTTCGCTTTCTGTAAAGTTATCATCTTCCATGACTCCAGCTTTCAACCATCTTTGTACTAAACTTATGATTCTTTTGTCCCCGACTCGATGTTGCAAAAATTGGAGTAACCATCCATGGTCTAAACTCCCAAAGAAATTCTTGAGGTCTGCTTCAAACACCCAACTGACTTTCTTGCCAGAAACCACCTCGTTAAACGTTGCAAGTGCATTATGTGCACTCCTATTTGGCCTTCCCCCGAAAGAGCAGTTTAAGAAATCTTCCTCATAGATTGCATTAAGAACTTGTGCTGTTACTCTTTGTAAGGCTCTGTCAGCTACTGCTGGCACTCCTATAGGACGTTTTTCTTGCTTACCTGGTTTTGGAATCCATACACGTCTCACTGCAGGTGCTTTATAGCTTTTCTTGTGAATTGATTCGATCATTTCCGATGACCAACCCTCAAAAGTTCTCTTTGCAGTTATCAAATCAACGCCATCTATGCCTTTGCCTGTTTTATTCGGCATATGGTTTAAACTTTCCCATATATTTTCTTTAGTAATATGATGTGCAATTGATGTGAAAACTAATTTTCGCTCTTGTCGAGCTTTTGCTGCTATTTCTTCCAGTTTTGTTTGCATAACTGAGTTTCTCCTCACTTTGAATTAAGGCTCGTATCCTTCCATTGTATGAAGCTTATGTTGCCCTGAAAGAATTCATATTCTGCTGACCGCTTCCCCACGTAATAGGCCTTCCCTATCTCAAAGTACTATCAGTCAGTAAGACTTCCGTGTCGTCATCAAATCCTTCTTACTTTGCATCAGCTTGTTAGATTTTATCCGCATCCATGCAGAAACGACACGGATCTCCCGTGTTCCGACGAAATCCATTGAATGCATGCTGTAGGTACGAATCCCGGGGGCATTTTGGCACCTCGCGCTTTCGGTGTCCTCATTATTGCCTTCCCCTTAGGGGAAAAAAAGTCGGCTACCCCACAACACGTTCTATTTCGGGACTAATTATCCTATTCACTTTATTCCGGCCTACATTCTTCCTGTCTACGCTTCGCAGTGCATGTTACCATACACCACGCAAGACTCGGTACACAGCTGTTCGCTAAACTTTGCTGTGGTGACTATCTCAAGTCACTTGTACTTCGCCAGCTTTTCACGGCGCAATCCCCTAAGAACCGTACGTGACACTTTCACGTCATACGGCTCAAGCCATTTGTGACAGATCTATCTACAAGGTCTGCAATTTAACGAAGCTTACAGTGGTTCATTTAGTTTAATCATAGTAACACATTTACCCTAGCAATCCATCCATTTTGGGCTAACAGATTTCTCACATTGTCATCATAGCTTAATACCAAGCTGTTGCCAGCAACGCATCCATGAATAGGGTTACTCCAAATGGGGTGAGTAGGCCAAAAGTCAAGCGACTTAGACAGCTTGTGGTGTAGCTTATCACTTTTATTTCAAGTGTTGGTCGCACTTTTGTCTAACGTTTCCAACGTTTCTTCCTTTTAACGCCTTAGCGGGAAAAGTGGCGCTATCCTTGCCTCGCAAGGGCGGTGACATCAGATGAATTTCGGGTAATTGGCGTGTTATCGGATGTGCTTATTGAATTTCAAATATACTTTTTTAAATTTTTCAATACTTATCATCATCCAATTATACAGCTCTGATCTATAGATATCATCATCTAATAGGTTTTTATCGTAGTTTCTATATACTGCAATTCTAGAACCTATGTTTTCGTCCAATCTTTCCCAACTTACTTTTTCTGTTAAAATTTCTTTTATTTCATCCTCAAATGAAAGAAAAACATCAAAATCATTTTTATTACGTTCTCGTTCCTTGTATCCAAATTGTAATTCTATTCTAATTTGAGAATTAATCGTCATAGTAGCTGTAATAGAGTAATTTGAATTACCTACAGGAAAGCTCATCCAATTATCAGTTGTTTCTATTCTGTGACTCGCAAATGTCTTACCATTAGTCGACAAATAATCTAAAAACCTTCTCCAAAATATTCTTCTTAATTCATGCCTAGGACCATCTTTTCCAGCAACAATATTTTTTATCATTCGTTCATAGTTACTTGGACTTTCTTCTAGATATAACCTCACTGCTGGTAAAGATTCATCAATTTTAATAACTTCAACTCTTACCAAAAAGAAGTTAATCTTATCATTACTTATTTCATTTAACCAACCAATTGCACTTTTATGTTCCTCACTTATAGTAGGAGAAACCCAAATTATAATTGAGGCGTCTAAACCTGATGCATACGTGATTAACTGCCCTAAATGTTTATGATCAGTTACTTCTAACTGATTCTCAATGATTACAATCTGATCACTACCTGTTATCTTCCCGTAAATATCCAGTTCAAATGATCCAACTTTTTTTTCTAATTGTAAAATTTCAATTGGAAACTTTATAAGATTTGATAATAGCTCTATATTTTCAGAAAGCCATGGTGTGAAGTCGAACTCTTCATTTGCCCATATTTCTCTCGGTTTTAAAATTTTCAGTTTTCCTAAATTATTGTCCAAGATTAATCCTCCTCAATAAACATTTCTGATAACGTTCTCGCAGTTTCCGACGTTCTTTCCTTTTAACGCCTTAGCGGTAAAAGTGGCGCAAGGCTTGCCTCGCAAGAGTTGTGACATCGGAAAGAATGTAGGAAAATGTCGTGTTCGTATTATTGAATCATACCAGCTTGATCGTGGTATGTGTTTTTTTGGTATATATCTCTTATCAAGCTAGGCATAGAACGTCTGACGTGTTGGGCCAAGAGCCTGTCGCATAAACTGTTCATGCTGGCATCTTGTTCGCTTATCTCGATTAAGCTGGTTAGGCCTTGAGCCTGCATCACCGCACGAACCTGAGAATCGACCACTTGCTAGTCCTAGTATTTTTAAGGAGGTATTATGAACCCAATCGTAGCCATGGATGTTTCCAAAGGCAAAAGTGTAGCTGCTGTTTTCTCTGATCATCACCTTGTCATTAAAGAACCTTTTGAGTTTGGACACGAGTTTGATGATCTTGTTGCTCTTAATGAGAACATCAAATTTTTATGTATTCCCTTTTCCACCAAGCCTAAAATTGTCATGGAAGCCACTGGTGTTTATTCCAAACCACTTGCTGAGTTTTTCTTTGAACGAGGTTATGAGGTCTATGTTCTGAACCCACTCACCACAAGTCATATCAAGTCTAAATCAATGCGAAAAGTTAAAACTGACCCTATTGATACTATGAGAATTGCTCATGCCTTCTACACTCTTAAACTAATGCCTTTTAAGCCACCAAGTGCAATTTACCAAGATCTTAGATTTCTTTCAAGACAATATGCAGGTATTAACAAGACTTATCAAGAACTTGTCGTAAGACTTCATACCATTGTTGACCTTGTCTTTCCTAACTTTAATCGTGTCTTCTATAGTGTTAGGTCTAAAAGTGCTTTGCGCTTGTTTCTTGTCTTTCCAACACCGCAAAGCATTCTAAATGCTTCGCCTCAAGAAATTGCACAATCTTTCTATTCAGATAAACGGAATGACGCTTGGCATCTAGATAAAGCCAACAAACTCATTAAAGCTGTCAAAGACTCTACCGTACCTTATTCGGCACAAGTTCCTGTGATTTCTTACTATGCTCAGATTCTCCTCAACATGCAACACACTCTAAACGATATTCGTACTCAAATGAATAATGTGGCTCGGCAGTCTCCTCATTATGAGCTTCTGATGTCTATTCCTGGCGTCGGAGAAGTCACAGCTTCTGTGATTTTATCTGAAATCGGCGATATTAATCGCTTTCATTCTAAAAAACAACTTATTGCTTTTGCTGGTCTTGATCCTGCCATCTATCAATCTGGCAAATTTCAAGCACGTAGTGGTAAGATTTCAAAGCGTGGTGCCCCTTATCTCAGAAAGGCTCTCTATATGGCTGCTTCTGTTGGGATTAGCAATCGTGCCAGCGGTTGCATCAACCCTGTTTTAAGAGCTTATTATGACCACTTAATTGATGAGGGTAAACCAAAAAAACTCGCTTTGACAGCTACATCATGCAAACTTTTACGTATTATCTTCGGAATGATGAAGGATAATACTTACTTTATAATTCAATAATATCATTTTTTGGTCCTACTGTGATAGGCTTGTTAAGTGTGCCCTAAATTCTTGGTTCAAATCTTTTTTACTGATTTACTTGACAGGAATTAGCTGGTTTATGCGTAGTTTTCGAGTATTCTATTCTTACACTTACTAAAGTATCTCCCTTAAATGTTCGATTAATTTATTTACGTGTATAATATGACTAGTATTATTATTAAAATGTGCATAAGAAAGTTCTTTAGTTATAATAAATCCCAGTACTTTATAATCATTTTTTTTAGATAATGGTTTACATTCTTTATTAAAATGTGCAATTATCTTCTCATAATTAGACTTAACTGCAGCAATTTGATTATTTAATTGCTTCGTGTACTTTTCCTCTAAATGTTTTTTTTGATTTTTTGCACTTATTTGATCTCTTGTAAATCCAAGTCGTTTACATTCCAGTATTATAATAGTGTTATTTTGAATAGCTAATACATCTATTTCACAATCACTTTTACAAACATCATTTAAGTAAAAATTCTTAAAAGTCGTTATTTCTTCAAAATTATCAACTAATAATGACTCTACTTCACTACAAAACGAATCCGATATTTTATCCACTACATAATTAGAACCCAAATATTTCCTTGGAGAATTGAAAGATAGTTGATGAAATAAATTAGTTCCCCACTTTAATATGGTTTTATTTGTAATATATTCATCTTTGTGAATTTCAATAAATAATGCTTCTTCTATTTTTGATTTGGTTTGGACAAAGTGAGAATAATAATTTCCATTGTCCACAATACTCTCTCTTCTATAGGCAAAATAATTAAAGATATCATTAGCTATACTTTCACTAATATTCATTTTCTGAATCTCATGAATCCATTCTATTCGTGATTTACATGTTATTACATCGGTTTTTTCAAAAAGTTTGTTCATTACTAATTCGACATCGTCATTATCAAATCCCAAAACTTTTTTTAACTCTCTATTAAGATTTTTTTTATGGTTAACATCTAAATCCGTATCATCCTCATAAAACTTATAATCTATGTCAGATGCTGAAATTTTAGTATGCTCTAATTTTTCTTCACAATCTAGTAGATTATTATCGTTAAACATTATATTTTTTTCTCTATCTAAACCTTTTGTTAAATCATAATCAAGTTTAATAGTTATAAGATACTGAAAACCTGTAAAAAAGAGTTCTCTAAAAGTCGCTTCATCTCGAGATTTACTATTTTTCACATCACTGTTGCTTTTAATCAAACCATCAGATTTATATAAATTCATAAGTAATATTAAAATATCATCACTTTTTGTTAAACTACTTTCCATTGATTTAGATACCTGATCTACCATTGACTTGTTTAGTCCATCTAGTTTTGATATTAAACCTAATGTAAATTCATCAATAGGAAGATCAAATAGTTTATTAAAAGCTCTATAATTTAATATGTGTAAAGTAAGATTTCTTATATAGATATGCATGTAAGTCATCTTCTCATATGCAGATTTTATTTTATGATTGGATAACTGTGAAAATAGTTTAATTAAACTACATCTAAGATCATCATTTATAGAATTGAATAAAAGCTTTTTATCATTAATAGTCCCAAATAATTCTTGTGTATACGAATCACTCCCTGTCATTTCTTCTAATTGTATAGTTTTCTCTAAAACAATATTCTCATTTCCATAACGTTCATCAAAATCTAAGTTCTCAATAGAATTATATAATTCCGAAAATAATTTCTGGAATTCTATTCTAGATTTGTTATAAAACTCTGTTTTTTTGTCCATTTTATTCTCCCTAATTTAATTTTGCTGTTACGACTTTATATCTATTCTCTTAAGTATATGTGAGAATAATTTCGCATAACGTTCCCGCGGTTACCGAAGTCACTCTCTTTTAACGCCTTAGCGGAAAAAGTGGCGCCGACCTTGCCCCGCAAGGGCTGTGACATCAGAGTGATTTAGGTAACCGGCGTGTTAGGTGAAGTGCCCTTGCCCTATTAACATTCTCTAAATGCACTATCAAATTTAATAACCTCTATGTCTTTATAGCCTTTATTTTGTAAAAATAATTTTATTCCATTTATAATTGTTTCATTGCTATTTCTTGGGGAAACAATTATTCTTTTTATAGGTATTTTGTCAAAGCTAATATTTATACTTGGCTTTATAGAATTATTAGAGCAATAAAAATCATATTTTACTTTAATGATTTCGGAATTATTATCAATGACTTCATCAACATCAATTTTAACGACATATCTATGTTCATTTTCATAAAAAAACTGTTTATTTTTAAAACTAAATGAAAATGGGCACAATAAATTCCATAAATCAAATTTGTCTCTTTTTGGTTTAGTAATAATAGTCTTAGCTTCTTTTATGCTTTCTGTTAATATTTCTTTTTTATCTTCGTCTGTATATATGCAATCATATTGATAACAATCTGCCTTTTCTAAATTATTAATACTCTTTTTAAAAAAATCAGCTAATTCTGTATTATCGAATTCTATGCAAATGCCTTCACCTTTTGAATACCAATTCCACATTGGTAGATCGCCTAAAGACTTACATGTTGAAAATATGTAATAAGCCAAATTGTGACTTTCTTCAATGCCATTCAACTGATTCTCTTTAATTTCATCTAAAAAAAGCACAAATTGGTCGAACTTAAAACCAGTATTGAATCTATTCTTAAGTACATCAATAAAATTTACAAACTCTTCTCTATCATTTAAATACATAGCATTTGTTAGTCGCAATTCCTTATCATTTATAATGTTGAAAAGTGCATTTATTGAAGTGTAATGAAATACATTCTTAACTTCTTTTTTATAGAATATATCTGCCATAATCTCATTCTTTCTCATTTCAAATTTCCTTTCTTGATGTAATTGGCATTTCATCTAACGTTCCCGCTATTTCCGAAGTCACCGTTCTCGCTGGGCGATTGGCGACATTCTTGCTCTAAAAAAAATAAATCTCTTTTGCAAGAATGATGACAAGCGCACAGTGAGAATTGGCGCAATCGTTGCTTCACTTTGCAACGATTGTGACGATAGGTGATTTAGGAAATAGTCGTGTTAGACGTTGTAGGATTTTGTTTAAGATTTTCCCATTTCGCTTTTAAATCTTTCAAAATCGGGATGTTTGTAAGTGAAATGTTATTCGGCAATTTATGTAACTCAAAGTATTTCAATTCCTTAGTTTCATTGTCATCAATTTTCAGCTCTCCATCTATCTTATTTATTTTGAAAACTACATTTACAAAATAATATTCATTTCCATCTGGATACTTATGATATTGATTTTTTCCTGAATATACATTAAACAATTCTATATTGCTAATTTTTAGTCCCGTTTCTTCATAAACCTCTCTAATAATTGCCTCTTCCACGGTCTCTCCAATTTCCATACCACCGCCGGGAATACACCAATTATTGTCATCACCTCTCCGTTGAAGTAATATTTCATTTTTTTCATTCAATATTATCGCTCCTGTAACACAGGTATTTCTAATTTCCATTCCTTTTCATCCTTCTTTTTTAATCCTATTGCGTCTAACGTTCCCGCGGTTACCGAAGTCACTCCTTTTGACCCTTAGGCCAAAAGTGGCGTAGTCCTTGCCACGCAAGGGCTATGTCATCAGAGTGATTTAGGTAACCGGCGTGTTATACGCTGTTCAAATTGTATTGAGATTATATAAATCAAATTTTTACTCTTTTCGGATTAATATATTGCTATTGTTAATCTTACCACAAAAGTTAGGTACAAATTTATCAATAAGAGATTCAATTATTATTCTACTTGCAGGACTTGCTTTAGGTCCAATTAAAATTTCCATATCGGTAAATGCTGCGTCATCAAGAATCATGTCAATATATTCTACATTTGGTTTTCTTAATCCCTTATGTATTGATTCCAAACGGTTTCTTCTGTCAAATAGATCATCTCCATCACTTGATGTAGCAAGTAAGACAAATCGCGTTTCTTCTTGAAAAGTCCAACATTCCCTTTTAATTTTTGCTAAATCAGTATATTGGATTCCCTTTAATTCTTCCTTTCTCTTTTTTATGCTTTTAGTTAACTTGTGTTCCTCATAATCATCATATTCAACTTTCACTTTGAAATTATCAGTAAAGCAATAAAGACTATGCTGCTAGAATGGAAATAGGACAAGTTAAATTGAGATTTTCTTCAGTAAAAAGTATAATAAACTAATACAAAAGGAGATGATCTCATGCCCACAAAACGTAGTAAACAATATTCAGAAGAATTCAAACAAGATGCTGTAAATTATTACTTGAATTCAGGTAAAACTCTTGAGAAAGCATCAAGTGATTTGAAGATAAGCAAGTCATCATTAAGTAAATGGACAAACTCAGCGACACAAAATCACGGTGAAGTAAAGCATCGCGGTTCAGGCAATTATAGCTCTGATGCAGAAAAAGAGAATGCCAGATTACGCAAAGAACTTAAAGATGCAAAAGATGCACTTGATATATTAAAAAAGGCTATCAGCATATTGAACGATTAACGGAGACGCTCTATGAGGCTGTCAGTAAAGTTAAAGAGGAACGCAAACTTTACGTTAACAATGTGCTGAAATATCTAGGCGTTTCAAAATCTGGATACTATGCTGCCCTAAATAGACCGGCATCTAAACAAGCAGTGAGAAAATTGATCGTTAAGAAAAAGATCATTGAGGCTTATAATGAGTCCCATCAAATTTATGGTGCGCCTAAAATTACTGAAGTTTTAAAGATGCAAGGCATTAAAATAGCTGAAAAAACAGTTGGCAATTATATGCGAGAAGAAGGTATTCGCGCTATATGGGTAAGCGATTACGTAAGGACCACTATTGATCCTTGCTTTGATAAAAAACTTAAAAATATTTTAAATCGGAAATTTAATCCTACACACCCAAACCGTATTTGGGTAACAGATATAACTTATTGCCATACCTTAAGCGGTTTTGTTTACCTAACATCTGTTATGGATCTATATTCAAGGAAAATTATTGGGTGGCATGTTTCCGATTCTTTAAGTACTGAAAGCGTTCTAGTTGCTATTAAAGAAGCTAAAAAATCACGCATAACTGATACACCGGTTATTATTCACAGTGACCGCGGCGTCCAATTCATATCAAAAGACTATATTAATGAAACACCCGCTAATCAATTTATAAGAAGTTATTCGCGAAAAGGGACTCCCTGGGACAACGCCTGTATTGAATCCTTTCACGCATTGATTAAACGAGAATGGCTAAATCGATTTGTAATTAAAAATTTGGCTCATGCACACGAACTAATATTCCAATATTTAGAGACTTTTTATAATACTACCAGACTCCATGCTCATTGTGATATGAAATCACCTTATGATTTCGAACTGATTTCTGCATCATAATTTTATGGTTCTAAATGAAGAAAATTTCCTTGTTTAAGTTGTCCTTTTTCTTGACAGAGGACCACTATCATTAGTGATATTAATCACTTTTCCCATATTTACTATACTTTTTTCATTACAAATAAACTTATATGAAGGCTTGATTAATTCTTTATTTATTCCAATCCTAATCCCAGCCATATCATCAGAATACATTTTCCAAAGTGGTATACTTTCATCATTATCTTCACTCCAACAACTTACGAATAGGTAGTCTCTTGCGTCTTTAATATCATTGTGACTGCCATCCAGCATATCATCTACATTATTTAAAGAATTAAATCTAATTGTTTTATTTTGTAAAATTAATGCTAGTATCTCATCAGTCGTATAATGATAAATGAAATTGTTCATATTTTACCTCATTCATATATTTTAATTTGAATTGCGTATAACGTCCCGGGGATTCTCGAAGTGTCTCGGTCTCGGCGTTCGCTTGGCGACGTTCTTGATCCAAGTTCACAAGAACGGTGACAAGCGATTAGCTGAGAATTGGCGGAATTCTTGCCTCAGGTTCGCACGAACTCTGCCAATAGGGGCATTTCGAGAATCCTCTGTTAGGCGATGTGCTTTCTCTTTTACACGGTTTGAAAAACACACGTCTAGACTCATAATTCCCGATCTAAGAAAGCCTTAAATCTAGTCCGTAACAACTCTATGTATCTAGCAAAATCCTAATTTCACTTACCCATAAAAGCATGCACTGAACACCTACTACCAAATGCGTCTCAGCTTCCGGCTTATATGAAACCATTAAATCAACATTACTGAGAATAGTCATGCATAATTGGCTTTCTTAGCACTTTTAATTCATAACAAGCTCATATAAATTTTATATCATATCCAACCAAATAACCATTAAAACTTGATTCATGCTTGCACCTAGATAACGTCAACATATGTTGAACCAAGCCAACTTTTAGATGATGTTTTTACTCAAAATTTATTCTGATAGCGTAAACAAAAACTCCGCATTTCGCCTAACGTTCCCGCAATTACCGATGTTCATCCTTTTTACCCTTAGGGGAAAAGTGGCGTGGAATATGCGTCTACTCTATATGTAATTCGACACTTATTTGTTATCTCCTTCCATATTACTCATAAATAAAATCCATCTGCATCTTCCATGACATCAGATGAATTTCGGGTAATTGGCGTGTTAGCTGATGAGCCATGCTTAGATTTTTTCCAAATAGTGCTTTTTCATACATGACTTTTTATGTACTAAATGTATTCTCCTTTACATTCGGTAGTAAATCATAAATTGATTTTCCAATTTTTTCTTCAAAATACTTTTTTATCTCGAAAGTTGACTTCCATCGTGGCAAAGTATACTCGTTAATTCCACTTCTCATTCCTATATCTACAAGCCTTTTTTCTATCATACAAAATCCACTTGGTAAAGATACACAATCACATAATTTGATCAATTTATCATATTCAGTCTCAACAGTTGAATTCAAATACTCAATTGCAAAATCATATTCAGCTTCACTTCCATCCCAATTTCCAACAATTACAATTTTATTCTTATATTCTAATGCTGTATGACTTAAACAAATTTGAGCAACTAAATCATAACCTCTTTTCGATGCATACTTATAGCCATCTAAGCCATGCCTCATGCCATGTACACCTTCTCGTCTACCAATATCATGCAAAAGTCCCAAAACATAAGCTAATTCAGGATTTAAGGTATCCATTTTTTCTGCAATTAATTTAGCTGATTCTGCTACATGTATTGAATGCTTAACCCAAGGACCGGGGTTCAATATCTCTGCCTCGTTCAGAATTCTTGTAGCTTCATTTATTTCTGGTGTACTCTTTTTATCATTTTTCATATTCATGTCCTTATTCATTCTTAAAATATTTTGATCGAAGTATTTTGATATTGAATGGCTTTTCAGCTAACGTTCCCGTGATTTCCGACGTTCCTTCCTTTTAACGCCTTATCGGAAAAAGTGGCGCAGCGCTTGCCTCGCAAGGGCTGTGACATCAGAAGGAATGTAGGAAATCAACGTGTTAGAAGAAGTGCATAATATTCATAACTTCAGAGTATCATATTGTAAATTAAAATCCATCATATTTTTTTTTTCAACCATTTGATGAATTTCAAAATTATTTTTTTTTGATATTCTTATAAGCTCTTTTTTATTATCTTCTGAACAATTAATACCAATATAAATTGCACTTGGTTTAGCAGACAATAGGTTATCTTCGCTACTTTTTTTACCAATCATACATCTAAACTCATTTTCATATTTCCATGAAATATGCTTTAAATTTGAGTAAAAAGAAAAAACCAAGGCAAGTTCTTCAAATTTTTTAATATGAACATCAAATTCCTTTTGGTCTCTTTTTTTTGCATCAAAATATTGCCTTTCAAAATAACATAAAAATGTTCTAAAAATATTTGTAACATCAACTCTCTTTTTAATATATTCAACGGGCATAACTAAACTCTTTAACGTTTTATTACACACATCTGATAAATCATACTCACTGCAATACCCATTATGATTATTTGAGTAATGTGCCCACATAGGCATATTGTTTATTCCAGTATCGGTAAAACAAGTTAAGTAATGTTCTCTAGCCATTTCTTTAAAAAGTGTCTTTTCGGGGTCATTAAGAAATTTATAATCTTTTAAGATTTCATCATTATAAAAGTATCCTTTTGTATCAAAAGGATCATTCATCATTTTGAAATCAGACATATAAATTTTACTATTTCCAAGGACCTCTAGTTTAGACTCATTTGTTTTAATATCATTAGTGAATGAATTATATTGGTATAATTTTTGGGGAATAAATTTCCTTGTCATATTATATAAATCTATAATTGTCGTTTTTTCATCTTTTCTATACAGGCTTATTAAATTTTCATATTTTATTTTATTTGAGTTCATTATTTCACTTTTTAATCTATCAATATTATTTTTTCCCATGAAACTCTCCTTAAAATGCATTTCTTCTAACGTTCCCGCAATTACCGTTGTTCCTCCTTTTGACCCTTAGGGCAAAAGTGGCGCCGTCCTTGCCTCGCAAGGGCTGTGACATCAGAGGAATTGAGGTAATTGTCGTGTTATGTGATGGTCTTGACTTTTCTATGCCCGAAATTTTGCTAATATTGATTCTTTAAAATTTTCTTCAGTCAATATTATTTCTCTGTTCATAACAGAAGCCATTTTATCAATAAAATCAAACAACATTTTTCTATCATCTTCTGATTGAAACTGTTTAGGATCAATGTCAAACTCAATTTCTTCTTCGTCAAAGAAAAAACAGTTAATTATAATATCCCCTATGATAACCTTTAAAAGGACGCTTGATTTTTTTCTAAATTCAAATATCTTCTGAATGCTCAAATTACTTATTTTTGATAAGTGATTGTCAATATACAACTCTAAAGTAATAGCTTCATCTCTTAAAAAATCTAAGAATTTGTCCCATATGATCTTATCGGTTTTTAAAATATAGAAGTCTCTTAAACTTCCATCCATCTCAAATATATTCTCAATAGACGTTTCTAGTTCAATCAAAGCTCTCCTCCTATGTCAAGACTTTCATATAACGTTCCCGCGATTACCGAAGTCGCTCCTTTTCCCTTAGGAAAAGTGGCTCTGTCCTTGCCCCGCAAGGGCTGTGACATCAGAGTGATTTTGGTAATAGTCGTGTTATATGATGATGCATTTTCATTTTACAAAATTAGTATAAACTATCCATAATTTTATTGAATTGCTCTATTACATCTAACATCTTATTAGAAATAACGAGTATTCCACAATTTACAAATAGGGCAACCATATAGTATATCATTACGGAATATATAAATTTAATAGTTTTTAATTCCGATGAGGTTAGGAAATCATTATTAAGCCAATAATTTTGCTCTTCTGTTTTCAAAAAAACAATTATTGTGATAAAAAGCGATGCAACATGTGGTAGAAATATTCTTAAATATACTGTATTTTCAATATTCAAATTATTTATATGAGCAACAATGAATATATCATATAGAGATAATAAAAATCCTACAATTGGTAAATTGCTTACTATTCCGTTAAAAAACTGTCCCATTGGAGTTAATGGTATCGTTATTGATATCACAATAGAAAATATCAATAACGCAATCCATATTTTCCTTGTCAGATATATACTTTTAGCTAAATTTCCAAGTATATTCGACTTATTATCATCCATTTCAACCTCACTTAAAATGCATTTTCATATAACGTTCCCGCAATTACCGATGTTCATCCTTTTCACCCTTAGGGGAAAAGTGGCGTGGAATATGCGTCCACTCTATATGTAATTCGACACTTATTTGTTATCTCCTTCCAATCCTATCATAAAAAAAATTCATTTGCATCTTCCATGACATCAGATGAATTTCGGGTAATTGGCGTGTTATGTGGAGTTGCGAACTTTGTAAGTCCTAGAGTCCGCTTAAACATTATATTAACCCCGCTTTTACATCACTTCGCATTTCTCATTTCTTTTAATTTTCTTCTGAAAACACTATTTTTTTCATCTTTGTTGTATGTCAAATTCAACGGCGGTGCCAATTCAATAATTAGATCTTTCTCGTATATACTTGGTTCTTCAAGAATCATATAATGAAGTGTCAAGTTTTGCTTCATCCAATTCGTCAATTTTTGCTCATCTGACTTTATAAACTTGTACTTAGAACCAATTAATTTTTCTTTTTCTAATCCTAATATTACTCCAAGACTTTTTCTCAATGTTGAAATTCTTGCTGAACCATTGAAATGATTTTTATAATCTCTTCGTCTCAATCCTTTGCCCGAAATTCCGACATATATAACTGGCGATTCTCCAATAAATGAGTAATTCAATTGTCTCATATTAACTGGAAGGCAATCTAAATCTTTTGATACGATTATATAAATGCCTTTCTCGTCTGGCAAATCTTCCTTTGTATGTTCGTGTGGATTAAAGATATTCATATTATTTATATCAATCACTTTATTCGCCTTTCATTTATATTCCTTGCAGAGTTTAACTTAGTGCTTAATTTAGTGACATTTTTTTTATAAAATCCTCATGTCTTTTTTCGCAATTGCATATAACTACAGTATTCCCGAACTCCATCAACCACGCCTCTTATTTGGTGCGATCTCTTCTTCTGTATAAATTCTAACATTTTCAAGACCCAATTTCTTTAAAATGGCATCCATTTAATGCTTAGATAACGGCTGAGAATCTGAGTCTTTTTCTTTTGTTACTCTTTTGATTTCGCCTATAATAAGTTTTATTTCTTCTTGTGTTGGAATCCGCTCATTAAGATCAACACCAAGAATTTTATCAACATCTTCTTTTATTAAAAATTGCTTCATAGACGACTTCCATAAGATGAATCTATTTTTAAAATCGTATCTTCTACATTATATCATCCTCTTTCCAATTTTCAGAATACTTTTACATATTTCCCATAAAAATTTTAGTATATTAGCTGATATTTTATTTTGTATTTTATTGTATGTTTATATATAAATCTCCAAAATCACACTTTTGAAATCTTACCTTTTACACATCTATCGCCTCCACACCTCCTATATATTCGAAGGTGCAATACGCAAACTCAAAGAGTCGAGGACGCTTGCACCGAAAAGTGTATAGGTGGTGTGGTAGCGATCATCCCCCAGCCAAAAGGTAAATTCAAAAAATAGAAAAGGCCCCTTCATCTCCAATTCAGGAAATGAAAAAGCCTTATAGTTTCTATTCTTCAGTAGAAGTAGGTTCTTCAATCTCAGCAGTAGGTGCAGAATGTTCTACAGTCGAAATTGCCCATTTTTTAAAAGTTAATTTTGTTTTAGCAGCACCTATTTCTAGAACTACATCATCCTCTTTAACATTTAGAATTTTACCAGCGATGCCACCGATTGTAACAACATCATCACCTTGTTTTAAACTACTTCTTAATTCTTGCAATTGTTTATTTTTCTTATTTTGTGGTCTTATCATTAAGAAATACATCAAACCAAAGAAAAACGCAATATAAGCTACCAAACCTAAAGTTCCCATTATGTCACTCCTTCAAAACAATTTTTTATCTAATTATTATTATAACAGAATTTTAAATATTTAAAAGAGGAATCCTAGTCTTCTTTCTTTTCCTCACCGTAATACTTTGCAAAGAACTCGTTTCTAAAGTCTCCTAAGCGATCTTCCATAATGGCTTCTCTCACTTGTTTCATGAGGTTGAGCAAGAAATGTAAATTATGCGTGGATAATAAACGAGCAGATAAAATTTCATCTGATTTATAAAGATGTCTAATATAAGCTCTTGTATAGTTCTTACAAGCATAACAATCACACTCAGGATCAAGTGGTGTGAAATCCCTTGTGTACTTAGCATTTTTGATCACAACTTTACCTTGTGACGTCATCGCCGTACCATTACGCGCTATACGCGTAGGTAATACACAGTCAAACATATCGACGCCTCTCATACTGCCTTCAATAAGTGCATCAGGACTTCCAACCCCCATAAGATATCTCGGTTTATCCTTTGGTAAAAGTGGCGTTGTATAGTCTAATACCTCGTACATGAGTTCTTTTGGTTCACCGACACTTAAGCCCCCGATTGAATATCCCGGGAAATCAAGTGCTACAAGTTCTCTAGCACTTTGCTCTCTCAAATCTTTATACATACCACCTTGAACGATCCCAAACAGAGCTTGGTTATCCGTATTGGTATGTGCTGCTTTACAACGAACCGCCCAGCGAGTCGTACGTTCAAGAGAATCTTTTACATATTGCCATTCGGCAGGAAAAGGCGCACACTCATCAAAAGCCATGATGATATCAGCACCAAGTGCTGTCTCAATCTCCATAACCTTCTCAGGTGTTAAGAAATGCTTACTACCATCTATATGAGATTGAAATTCAACCCCTTCTTCAGTAATTTTTCTAAGATCGCCTAAACTAAATACTTGAAATCCACCACTGTCTGTCAAAATTGGTCTATCCCAGTTCATAAACTTGTGAAGACCACCCGCTTCTCTGACAAGATCATGTCCTGGTCTTAGATACAAATGATATGTGTTCGACAAAATAATTTGAGCATTCATATCTTTAAGTTCTTCTGGTGTCATTGCTTTTACAGTTGCTAAAGTTCCAACTGGCATAAAAATAGGAGTCTCTATAATACCATGAGGTGTGTGCAAACGTCCAAGTCTTGCACCTGTTTGCTTACATTCTTTTATCAATTCATATCTAATCGCCATTTTTCACGCATCCTTCATTTAATCATATTGGGTTAAAGTGCAAAAGTTAAAAGTTGAGTAACCCTCTATCCTATGACGTCGTTTACAGAAAGTACGCAATACAACGTGTAGTAGGAAGTTTTGTGCAAAACCAACTTTTCACACTCTAACTCTATTTATTTAAACAACCATTTCAAATGACAATCTTTGAATTGTCATCAATTTTTCTTTTATAAAATAAAGCATCTGTCTATAGAATCAACATTGCATCGCCAAAGCTGAAAAAGCGATACTGTTCCTTAACAGCTGTTTCATAAGCTTTTAAAACACGCTCTTTAGTAGAAAGGGCACTGACTAACATAATCAGTGTCGATTCAGGTAAATGGAAGTTAGTAATAAGACCATCAATCACCTTGAATTCATACCCTGGATAAATAAAAATTTCAGTCCAGCCACTTGCTTCCACTAACTTACCATGTTCATTTGCAATGGTTTCAATCGTCCTCGTTGAAGTGGTACCCACCGAAATCACACGCCCACCTTCTGCTTTAGTCTGATTGATAAGCTCTGCATTTTCAGCATCTAACATGTAAAATTCTGAATGCATTTTATGATTTAAAACATCATCTACTTTAACTGGTCTAAAAGTGCCTAATCCAACATGCAGCGTCACATATGCAATTTTAACACCTTGGTCCTTTAATGCTGCCATGAGCTCCTCAGTAAAGTGAAGCCCTGCTGTTGGTGCTGCTGCTGACCCATCATGCTTTGCATAAACGGTATTGTAACGCTTTGGATCATCTAGTTTAGCAGTGATGTAAGGCGGTAAGGGCATATTGCCAAGCTCATCTAAAATAGTCTCAAAAATACCTTCATAAGTAAATTCTATAATTCTTGATCCCTCATCGCCTATAGCCACTACTTCACAGGTCAATTGACCTTCACCAAAAGTAAATGTAGCTCCGATTTTAGCTTTTCTGCCAGGTTTGACAAGAGTCTCCCAGCGTCTTTCACTAATACGTTTTAAAAGTAAAAATTCAACCACTGCACCTGTGTCTTTTGTGCCAAATAGTCGAGCTGGAATTACTTTCGTGTTATTTAAAACCAAGCAATCTCCCGGTTTTAAATAGTCCTGGATGTCTTTAAATATTTTATGAGTGACATCGCCTGTTTTACGATCAAACACCATTAATCTAGATTCTGCTCGATTTTCAAGTGGCACCTGAGCAATTAGTGATTCTGGTAAATCAAAATAAAAATCTTTTGTTTTCATATCTTAGCCTCAATTTATCCTATCTTTTTTATTAATCTATTCTATGATTAGCTCTCTAGTATAACTCTATTTTAACAATAAATACAATTCATACGACATTTTACTGGCATATTAATTCCAATTTGCTTGACCCGCTTAATGCTTTAATCAAACATAAACGATTGTATCTAAAATTAACTTAAGTTGCAATAGTAAAAATCTCTAATTTTAAATTATAGTTAAAGTGCCAAAATCTAGTTTCGCCTGAACCCGCTTCCCTATGCAGTGTCGCGTACTTCTCGTAAACGACATCATAAAGTAAAGGGTTGCTCATCTTTTGCCTTTTGACACTCTAATCAATTATTGAATCGCTCGTACATTAGTGCCCGGATAGTAATGTGTTAAAATCTGATCATAAGTAAAACCCATCTCCGCCATTTTTTTAGCCCCCCATTGACTCATACCAAGTCCATGACCGTATCCTCTTCCATAAAAAGTCACAGTCCCATTAGCAAAATTTACATTGCTCTCTTTGATGAATTGAGGGCCAGAAGGCAATATTGAAGCTTGACTTTGAACGGGAGCAGTCTGACTCGATTCTGGCACAGTGCTTGTCACAGTCGTCACGTTTGTAACAATACTACTCACAGCTTTACCGTCATGTGCCGCACTACCTGCCACAGTACTTAAGCCTTGACCGGTTATAGCATAGAGGTCATCCAGTGTCACTTCTTCAGTGCCATTTGAAGTGGATACCACAATCGTCTGTCTTTGAGTTGTCGTGCCACCTCTTGATGTTGCCACTGAAGATGTTGGCGTCGATAAATCCACGTATTGATAATCTGTAAACATGGGATTAAAACTAAAACTCATACTTTTTAAAACCGTATACCCCAGTACACTTCTTGCTTTCTCTTTTAGAAGCGTTGCTGTACCAGACGTTCCGACAAAATCTAGTTTAGTCACACGACCATGATCCGTTCTTTCCTGTATGCGTATATCCGTTAAAGTGCCAATCTGATAACCTGCAGCACTTAACTTTTGCTCTATATCAGAAGTACTCAATTTAAGTGTCCAAGTAGCATTTGGAGAATTCAGCGAATAACCATCAACAACACCTTTGATATAGGGGAGATCACCTGACCATATTTGACTGATATCATCTGTTTCTCCACCACTATTTGAATGATAATAACAAGCCGCCAGAGTATCTTGATAATATAATCCCATTCCTGCAGTCATGTCAACAGCTTGATTACTGGTTGGTTTCTCCACCGAATACCCCCCATAAACTTGGCAATCTGAAGTCGCACAGACATCAAATCCAAGAACCGCATGTTTCCCACCCGATGTATACACGAAATTACTTGCTGTAATGGCCTGTGCTTTAAGCGCCTCAAGTGGCCAATCACCACTCATTTCCTTTGGCAAAACACCGTAGAGATACTCTGGCATGGTTACACGATTGATCACAGTAAAATCACTGCCCGACTGTCTAAGTATTCTTATTGAATTGCGATATTTGACCTCTTTAAGCTCAAAAATAGAAGTTTTTAATGCATAAGTACCTTCAGAAGTATCATATGCCATAAGTGGCGTATTTTCTGAATAAATCATAACCCTATTTTTATTGGGTTCAATAATGGTGAGACTTGCATTTGGAAATAATGCTTGATACCCTGCTAAACTGGCATTTGCAGAGGCTCTGTCAACAAAATTTCCCACAGCCAACTGCCATCCCTTTTCACAATTAATATAAACTTCTGAACTGACAGCTTTGTAGGTCATGTAGTCATTAATTAGAGCATCATAACTGGGTAAAATCTGTCCTATGCCCACATGATAGCCGCCTTTTACAGAACCGGTTTGATAATATTCAGAGTAAGATTCATCTAAAATACCTTGGTCACTATAAAAACCATCTTTATAAAAGACTAATGCTGAATAATTCGATAAATCCACTAACTTATTAAAATATTGGTCTTGATAGAAGCCAAAAGAAAACCCATCTGTAGCAGATACCCCCACAGGATAAGTGTTATTTGCACCATAAATAAGTCCCACATCGACCATGTTTTTCACAGATGACATGCTCATTCCTACAGGCATATTTAGACACAAAACGAATACTATAATTGTAACGATCATACTTTTAGACTTTCTCGTCATTATTGCCTCCATCACGATTTCTTATTAATCAAAAGTCACTTCCATTTGTTCCACATTGAGCACCATTTGATACCCCAAGTGTGTTCTCGCTTTATTGGTCACAACACGGCCTCTAGGCGTTCTATTGATAAATCCAATTTGCATCAAGTAAGGTTCATACACATCTTCAATTGTATTTGCCTCTTCACCTGTGGCTGCTGCAAGTGTTTCCACCCCAACAGGACCACCATCGAAGTTTTCGATCATGTTAATGATAATTTTACGATCCACAGCATCAAGGCCAAGTGCATCTACTTCTAAAAGGTCCAGCGCCGCTTTTGCGATTGCCTTTGTCACCACACCAGTCCCTTTTACCTGTGCATAATCTCTAACTCTTTTTAAGAGTCTGTTGACGATACGCGGTGTCCCTCGGCTTCTCATGGCCATTTCTTCACAAGCATTGTCATCGATTTCTATGTTGAGCACTCTTGCTGAACGTTTAATAATTTGACTTAATTCTTCGACATTGTAAAGATCCAATTTGCAAATAACACCGAAACGATCTCTCAGTGGCGAAGTCAACTGTCCTGCACGTGTAGTGGCACCTACTAATGTAAATTTAGGTAAGTCAAGCCTCACAGAGCGTGCGCCAGGGCCTTTGCCAATAACGATGTCTATAGCAAAATCTTCCATTGCTGGATAAAGTACTTCTTCAACATGTCTTGGCAATCTGTGGATTTCATCGATGAAAAGGACGTCACCTTCTTTCATACTGGTGAGTATCGCAGCGAGATCACCCGGTCTTTCAATGGCAGGTCCCGAAGTGATTTTAACGTCAACCCCCATCTCATTTGCTATGATACAGGATAGAGTCGTTTTTCCAAGTCCCGGTGGTCCATATAAAAGCACATGATCTAGAGATTCATCTCTCATCTTTGCCGCTTGAATAAATATATTTAATTTTTCTTTTGTCTTCTCTTGCCCCACATACTCAAGCATTTGCTTAGGTCTTATGTGATTTTCACCTAAAACATCTTCTTCTACAAGCTTAGGGGTGATAAATCGCTCCATGTCCATATTAGGTTGTGGCTCCCTTCTATTGTGTCATCAACTTTTTAAGTGCTGCTTTGAGAATTTCTTCCACGGTCATACCACTGATGTCCATAAGTTTTAGGACAGACTGAGCTTCATTTCGAGTATAGCCAAGTGTCATAAGCGCTTCTAAAGCATCCGACTCGACGCCGCCAGTGATCACATGACTTTCGATATTCGTTTCTGAACTGATCAGCATGGATTTTCCGACTTTATCTTTTAATTCTAGAATAATACGCTCTGCTGTCTTCTTCCCTACGCCATGTGCTGCTGTCAGTGCTTTTACATCATTTGATGCAATAATAGCCGCCACTGAAATATAATTAAGTGAAGATAATATCCCAATCCCCACTTTTGTGCCGACACCACTTACTGAAGTCAGAAGCCTAAACATGTGAAGTTCCTCTTTCGTGCTAAAGCCCACAAGCGAAATAGCATCTTCTCTGACGATCATCTCTGTATGAATGATGATCTCTTCACCTACAACGTCAAAATCTGTAATCGAATTTGCCGATGTAAAAACACGATATCCCATCCCGTTATTTTCCACAACGATATGATCCACGTCTATATGGTAAAGTTTTCCCTTAATAAAATCTATCATTATTACACTCCTGTTTTGTAGTGATTTTAGATCAACACAATATTTTTAAAACCCTTTTGAATCGCATAACTTTCAATTGAACGCATATAAGTGGCATTTGGTGGTTTGAGTTTTCGTCCCTCACCCTTTACGCCGTGATTTCTAAAAGCAATCAATTTATACCTCAGTTCACAACCATCGTGTACACTGAGCCAGTCTATTAGAGCTTTATCGTCTACTAACTCTGGAATAATAACCGTTCGTATTTCATATAGTTTGTCTATCGTATTCAAATATATAAAATTTTCAATCACTTGCGCATTTTCAAGCCCTGTTAAAGTCTTGTGAATTTTTGAATCCAATGCTTTCAAATCTAACATAAAGCCGTCCACATGTGCCTCTAACGTTTTTAAATGTGCTAAAGGGATATGACCATTTGTATCAATCAAGATGTGAATATCTTCTGCTTTAAGCAAAGTACACACAGCAACTAAGAACTCTAATTGTAGCGTACACTCACCCCCAGAAAAAGTCACTCCAGAGATATAATCCTTATAAGGTAAAATCATATCAACAAGCGCCTCTGGTGAATACGCATGAACTTCTGACGCCTCTTCTGCCGTCAAATGTTTGACGGATTTAATCGTTTCTGGATTATGGCAATATAGGCAGTTAAACTGACATCCTTGCAAAAATACCACAAAACGGTTCCCAGGACCATCAACTGCTGAATTTTTAATCATATTTCTTATATAACCGAACATACATACCTCTCTCTTATTATATAAGTCTCTAGCTGTTTATTCAAGCTATAGTGGCATTAAGCTTTTGTTTCAATTTACTAAAAAATGCTAAAACAGGACTGTAAACCTGTCTTAGCATTTTATTTTTCTATAACATATATGTTTTTAACAATTTTATCGCTTTCCAAACCCATTTCGATGAACCTTCTCAGGATCATACCGATCACTTGGCTCTTTTTTCTCATCAGGATGTCCCACAGCTATAAAACCCATGGGTTTAATGTGTTCTGGCAGACCCAAAGTCTTTTCAAGCACTGCCATGCGGTCTTCGTTTGGATAAACACCGATCCAACAAGCACCGAGTTCAAGTTCTTCTATGCGAATGAGCATATTTTGAATTGCTGCTGCGCAGTCACCAATCCAGTATCCCTTATGATCTTCTTTGTTAGTATCACCACAGACTAAAATACCGAGCCCCGCATTAATCAGCGGCATTGAAAATCGATGAACTTCCTTAAAAGCATTAAAGATAGCCATATCGTCCACAATGATAAATTCCCACAGTTGCTTGTTCTTAGCAGTTGGTGAAGCAAAACCAGCTTTTAAAATTTCATTTAGCAATTCATCAGATAGTTTTTCACCAGTAAATTTTCGAATACTTCTTCTGGTTAATGATGCACTATTACTCATTTAATCCTCTCTTTCATCATGCACGCATGGCATTAATTTGACTCACTTCTAACCTTGCGTTCGTATATTTTAGCGTTGTCCACAGCACCTTTTCCAAGGACCACAGTATCTCTCAACACCATCTCACCACGACTCAATTTTTCAATCTCAGATTTCTTAACGAGATATCCCGTAATTCTGATGACATCTGCATCGTCACCATAGAAAGAAATATATCTCATCCCATTTTTAAAAGCCCCATTTATAAGATTGAGTACATATTCTGGATTCTTTGCAACGGTCTGATCAAATGTGAAAATATCGCCTACACCCGATGGAAAATACTTGTGGAATTTCTGTGCATTAAATATATGCTCATAGATAGGCGGTTCTTCACCAATTGGAATTCTAACCCCAGGTGAAATACCGATATCAGTATCTATCCCTACCTGAGCATGTAGCAAGTAATGTCCTTTTGTGGCTTTCAGATGTGGATTTTCGTATTTATTGACTTCAGTTTGTAAGGTTTCCATGATTTTCACGCCTAAAGCTTCCGCTTTTTCAGAATGGCCAAATCTTTCCCCTTCTGGCATAAAATGATTTACCGCTTCTGCAAGCCCCACCATGCCAAACATAGCAGTGAAATTCTCATAATTCACTAACCCTTCTTTTGACAAGAAATGGTGTCCAAAGAATCCCACTTCCTCAACGATAAAACGAATGCGTTCGTCCATATACTGAACCATCTGTGCCACGACATCTGGTAAAAGCTCTTTTAAAAAGACGTCTAGATCAGCTGTCTTTTCAGCAAGTCTTGAAAGCACAAGTCTAGCAAGCGTATACGAGCCACCACCTATAGGTAAGCCATTATAACAGCTCACAATGGCGTAATGCTCACCAAATTCAGAAGCAAACATATCGTGATTCGCAAAACTTGGCTTAGCTGTGATCATACTCGTTTTGATGGCATCAATAGCAAATTCTAAAGGTGTTTCCGCATTGTATTTTAAAGTAATGTTTGGAATCGAATCTTGAAGTTCACGTTCAGCCTTCAAAATCATATAGCCTGTTCGAGTTGCTTTCGGTCCTATATTTGCATGACAGAATGAATCTGTAATGGTTCGATCAATATAAATCAAAAATCTTTTAATGGCTTCATATGCAGCTTCATCCGAAACATAATTCGGGTCATTTGCCTCAAGACCTATATAGGGTTCGAGTAATAAATCGATGTTGCCAATATAGACTGGAAAAGTCGTAATAGAAGGCACATGTCTATAGAGTATTTGCAAATTGTTGATAGCGTCGTAAAGGGAATGTGCAGGCTCAATTTTGAGAAAAGCACTGCCTTGTTTCATAAATTTTTCATAGTCGGGGACAATATATCTAGGTCTGTAAGGCGCACCCCCTTCAAATAAATCACAGATAATGCCTGCATCCCTATAAGCTTTTATCGCATCAGATATTTCTAAAATATCCAGTGCATTTTCAGCATGTTTTGCAAGTGTATTCACTTTCATTTCATATGTGAGAATATCACTTGTAATGGTTTCGTATATTTCACTCTGCATAGGTGTCATATTTTTTAACATTTCTTCACCTCTTAATCTTTTAACATTTAGTGCCGTATGTTTTAATTGTAACATATTAGACGACTTTACTTTAACGATAGAAAAATGATCTCATTTATATTATACTGCTAATGGGGGGTTTTAACCACCTTTTATCACTGAAAAAATTCTACATATGGAGGACATAATGAAAAAAATACTGCTAATGCTTTTGTGCATCATACTGGTGATCAGCGGGTGTGCATCAGAAAATAATAGTGTAGAAACCTCAGAAAATACGTCTACACCTATCGTTGTGGATACAGAAAAACCTGCCCAAAGTACAGCGACAGAAAAAGAAAACTCAGATTTTAAAAACGAGCTTAAAAATGCTTATCAGTACCGATCAGTAGCTGAAACTGAATATGAAACCACTGCACTTAATTTCGTTCAAATGCTATTTTCAGATGATTATTCAACAATTCTAACTGATTTTACTTACACAGAAGAAATGAAAAAAGCACTTACCCTTGAACAATTGGAATCCTTTAAAAGTTCTTTGGATGCTCAAATGGGTTCTTTTAAATCCGTTTTTGACATCAACACCTCTAAGCAATCGGGCTTTGATGTGGTTAAATTAAATACTCAATTTGACATGCACAAATTGACACTGACGTTTTCTTTCGATGAAAATGGCGCTATAGCGAGTTTTGTAACGGAAGCTTTTATTGAACAACCCGTTGTCAAAAGAAACGATTTTGCAATTGAAAAGCAAGTTAAATTTGGAGAACCTGGCTGGCAATTAAATGGTGTTATTACAGTACCAGCCTTTGCAGATCCCAAAGCCGTTGTCATCCTTGTTCACGGGTCCGGTCCAAGTGATCGCAATGAAACCATTGGTCCAAATGTCCCTTTTGAAGATATCGCTATGGCATTTGCTCAAAAAGGTATTGCCACTTTTAGGTATGATAAAAGGACTTTCACTTATGGTCAAAAGTTAATACATGATTTTACCCTTACACCCGATGAAGAAGTTGTTAACGATGTGGTCTACGCTTCTCAGTATTTAAGATTAGAAACCAGCCTTGACACCACCCATTTATTTGTACTCGGTCACAGTTTAGGGGGCTACTTATTGCCACAGATCAACGATCAAATCAAAGGGATTGATGGCTATATTTTCATGAACGCAAACGCTAGACCACTTACTGATTTAGTACTTGATCAATATAATTACATCTTCAACCTCGATGGTACCCTTTCAGAAAGTGAATCAGATAACCTTTCAAAATTAAAAATTGAACTTGATAAATTATCCAAAGAAAATTTAAAAGATCAACCTGATGAAACACTCATTTTAGGGGCATCTAAAAACTATTGGCTCTACTTAGAAAATTATAAACCACTTGAAAAACTCTCTCAAATCACTGTCCCAATGCTATTTACTCAGGGGTTACGAGACTATCAAGTCGGTTTGAAAGACTTCGACGCTTGGAAAGCTAATGTTTCGGACAAGCAAGATGCAACTTTCTTAACCTTTGATTCTTTAAATCATCTAATGATGTCTGGTACTGAAAAGAGTTCTCCAGATGAATACTATATAAAAAATGAAGTGGCGTCTGATTTTATAGAAGCCGTTTCAAATTGGATTGTTGATAAATCCAATTAGATAAATGTAATTAAACAACATTTGAGCCAGCTTTCGATGCCTCAAACCAATTTTCACTGACGCTGTTTAAGATTGAACACCCCTCATCACAGCTTTCGGCTCAAATCTTGTTGTCTTAATAATAAAAAACGTCTATTTAAGCATATCCGCTTTTATAGACGTTTTTTTATTATTTCCAATTTAGTATCTCTCATCGTCATCATAGTCGTCATCGTATTCTTCAAATGGCACACTATCAGGATCGTACTCTGGTAAAATAATTGCCATGATAATATATATGATTATCGGTGATCCTACTCCAAAAAATATTGCCAATACCCAAAGTAATCTGATGATCGTAACATCCATTCCAAAGAATTGAGCTAATCCGGCGCAAACACCAGAAACTTTGCCTCGACTTCGAATTTTACATAACTGCCTTTCATTCATATTGATTCACTCCTAACCCTCATTGGGATTTATTTCTTAAGTAAATCATATTCCAAAAACAACTTCAAATCAAGCAATATAGCGTATTCTAACGTTTTTCTAACTAAACACTAACCTTTTTCATCAAAAAAATCATTGGCGATCAAAGCTGTCTCTCTGGCATCTTTTGCATAAAAATCTGCATGAATCATTTTGGCGTATTCAGGGTTCAATACGGCACCACCTACACAGACTTTAATCCCTTGATCGTGTGCTTTAAGGACTTTAATCGTTTTTGCCATACTTTCAACTGTTGAGGTCATCAATGCACTGAGTCCTACGAATTTGACATCATGGTCAATACAGGCCTTTAAAACAACCTCAGGTGGTACATCCTTACCTAAATCCACAACATCATAGCCGTAATTTTGAAGTATTACTTTAACGATATTTTTCCCAATATCATGAACATCATGTTGCACCGTAGCTAAAACGATTTTACCTTTGCTCAGCGATGGCCCCTCTTCATTTTTAAGCTCTAATTTTAAACGCTCAAACGCCTGTTGAACAGTTTCTGCTGATTGTATCAGCTGAGGCAAAAATATCTTACCAATTTCAAAAGACTGTCCCACTTCATTTAAGGTTGGGATGATAATTTGATCTACAATTTCCATGGGCTTCATCGTTTCTAAAAGGAATTCGACATTTTGAACCGCTAAGTCCTTTAATCCATTTAAAATCACTTGCTTCAGATCAAGTTGACTTACTTTTGGTTTTGTACTTGATGGGCTTGAAGGATCAACTTTAGAGTGTTTTTCTATATAATTTTCTGCCCTTACATCATTATACACCAGTACATTATAGGCATCCATTGCAGCCATCATTTCTTCATTACCTGGATTTAAAATCGGGGCATCAAGGCCACTGTACAATGCCATGGTTAAAAAGGTTTTATTGATCAGTTCTCTCTTAGGTAATCCAAAAGAGACATTACTGACGCCTAACACTGTTTTTACACCTAGTCTGTCCTTTACAAGCTTAATCGCTTTCAAAGTTTCAATGACATCCTCTTGCTGAGCAGATGCTGTCAATGCCAAGCAGTCGATAAGAACATTTTCTCTTGGTATTCCCAGTGCCTCTGCGCGATGAACAATTTTTTCAGCTATTGCAAATCGATCCTCAGCTTTGCTCGGAATGCCTTCATCATCTAGGGTTAACCCCAGTACACAAGCCCCATATTTCTTTACAATAGGTAATATCGCATTTAGACTATCTTCTTTACCACTCACTGAGTTAATCAAAGGTTTGCCATTATAACATCTCGCTGCAGTTTCAATACACGCCACACTAGAAGAATCAATCTGAATTGGAACATCCAAAATAGATTGAATTTCTTTTATAAATTCAGGCATTAATTTAGCTTCATCAAGTTCTGGAAGACCAATGTTCAAATCCAATATAGAAGCACCCTGCTCTACTTGGCTAATCGCTTCTCTTAAGATATAATCTGTTTCACCATTTCGAAGTGCTTCTTTTAAGCGCTTTTTGCCCGTAGGATTTAAACGCTCACCAATAACCACTGGTTGATCCCCTATAGCCACAGTTTTCGCAAATGAAGACACCTGAGTGATTTTTCTCGGTTCACGTCTAACGATTGCTGGTGCATTTGCCACGATCTCTTTGAGGGGCTCAATATAAGTATCATCTGTTCCACAGCAACCACCAATTATCGTGACCCCTTTCGCTACAATCTCCTTCATAATACCCGCATATATGTTGGCACTGGTGTCATACACCGTGATCTCATCAATTTGTTTTGGAAGACCAGCATTGGGTTGGACCACAATCGGTTTATGAGTCAGTGAAAGCGCACGTCCTATTAATGGCAACATCTCAGCAGGTCCAAATGAGCAGTTAAATCCAAGTGCATCCACTTCAAGAGCCTCTAATAAAGTCACCATGGATGCCACGTCTGTACCAGTGAAAGTTCTACCAGTCTGTTCAAATGACATCGTCGCAATAATCGGTAAGTCTGAATGCTCTTTACAAGCTAAAATTGCACATTTTAACTCTAACAAATCAGTTTGCGTTTCGATGATAAAAAGGTCACAACCTGCATCTACACCTGCAATAATTTGTTCTTTATAAATTTCATAAGCCTCATTAAATGACAAAGTACCCATGGGTTCTAAGAGTTGTCCAATGGGTCCAAGATCAAGTGCTACATATTTGTGATTCACAGATTGTCTTGATTCACGATAAGTATGATGCTTGATATGAAAAGTATCAATGGCTTTATTTGCAATTGAAACGGCTTGAGAGACAACTTCCGTCACCGTTTTACCACTATCTTTTAACTTAATTCGATTGGCTCCAAAAGTGTTTGTGGAGATAATATTAGCACCCGCTTCTAAATATTTTAAATGAATCTCTTCAATCAAATCAGCTCTTGTAAAATTTAAACTTTCAGGCAATTCACCTAATTTAAGACCACTCTTTTGAAGATAAGTACCCATGGCACCATCAATAATTAAATACCCTGTTTCAATTTTATGTTTTAAACTCATTAGCTCTCCCTCACTCGATATTGACACGATTTTAATTTGCACTGGAAACACTTATGTTCACATATAAGTGTCGCTTCTTTTAAAGGAATTTTAGAAACGCCCACTATAAAAACAACTGACTTCTGTGGTTGCATTAAAAAATGTTCACTTACATGAATCCCAGTCTTCTTCGTCATCTGAATTAAATCAGAAAAAGTACTTAAAGTACTCAGGGTTAAATCTCCATATCCTGGACTATAGCGATTTGTATGATATAAATTTGAATCCAGCTGAAGATCATACTTGATTAATTTGTCTTGAATATAATCACAACACGCTTCTATGACAACAGATGAGCACGCATCAAAAATCACGCCTTTTGTGGCATCAGAATTCATATAATATTGGATTTTCCTGTCCAAAAAAAGGCCCAGTGTAACGCCAACCACATAAATCTGATGTGAGCCTTCAAGTAACCTCGTCAGATCATGTGATTTAAACACCTGATCGGAGTACCCTAACACTTGAATTTCATCTTTTCCTAGATCGCTCTTAACTTCCAATTTTCGACTTGTATAAATGGGTTTCGCGTACTGAAGACATTCGTTTAAAACAGCATCAATCATCTCTGACCAATATGCAGATTTTGAAGACTCATCAGAGCGATCATTGAGATACCTAAAAATCTCTTTTTTATTGATATAAGGCTTTATATTTTCAATTTTAATAGCACCTTCTAAATTATTTTGATTCACGAATACCACCTTCTCACGCATAACAACTCTATTTACTTACCACTAGACCTCAAAACAGATACAATACTTTCTATATTGCGCACAAGTCTCTTTGCAACCTCAGGTTTGTTCATAACATAGAGATGAACACCATCTACACCTGTAGAAAGCAAATCTATGAGTTGTTCTGAAGCATAAGCAATTCCAGCATCTTGAAGTGCTTTAGGATTGTGCTCATATCGTGCCAAGATCTTTTTAAACTTATCTGGTAATGTTGCACCACTTAATTCTACCATTCTTTCAATCTGTTTTCTATTTAAAACAGGCATTACACCAACTGTTATTGGAATGTTAATATCTAAACTTCTCGCTTCATTTCTAAAATCATAAAATTTTTCATTATCAAAAAAGAGCTGAGTGACTAAGAAATCCGTTCCTTTAGAAACTTTATTTTTTAAATTGATCAAATCCACAGTTCTACTTCTCGCTTCCACATGACCTTCTGGATAACAGGCAGCACCGATACAAAAATCTCTTGTATCATGAATGTACTCAATCAAATCCGATGCATATTCAAAAGCTCTTGAGTTTACCTCGTGACTTGCATTTAAATCTCCTCTGAGCGCTAGGATGTTTTCAATCCCGTGCTGTTCATACTTGTCGAAGATTGCATCAAGTTCCTTTTTAGATGACGATACACAGGTAAGATGTGCCAATGACTCTATTTCATATTTTTTCTTAATCATGGATGCCATTAAAAGTGTATCATCACTTCTTTCAGTTCCTGCTGCACCATATGTCACACTGATATAGTCTGGATTTAGCTTAGCAAGTTCATCAATGGTTTTATAGACTGTATTGACATCACCATCACGTTTTGGTGGAAAAATCTCAAATGAGATCACAGGTTTTTTTTGTTCAAATATCTGATTTATTTTCATGGTTACCCCCTAGTTTTATTGGCACAATTCAATTTCGCCCCAAAGACCAATTTGATCATCCACAATGATCACAATGCCTTGGACACCTTCTATTGACTTTGCAAATTCTATACCTTCATTTATATTATCTTTTGATTTAATTCTATTACCCGTAGCGGTTGCCACTGCGTCTGCAAGTAGTACATCCTCTGAGATAATCACCACAGCATCGGCATTGCCAAAACTCAGTGAGTGCCCTATCTTTCCAGCTGAAGTACAAATACCTAACCCTTTTGGAGTCGGTGGCACTTTAAGTGCAATCTTATTTGAAAACGGAGAATCTCCAGCAAATATTTTAATCTTTTTTTCAGTAAAACTTTTTAGAAAAATATCGCCGCCATTTTCAATCATCACTTCACGACATGATTCAAGCAACTTTCTACCCACATAGTAGGAAATGCATCCTGCAACCGTTGCCATAGGGCCTACACCTGCTTTGGCAGAAGCTTGATGCATATGCTGAATCAAAGACGATGCCGATTTTAAGCATGTTTGTGGTGTTAAAGCCCCTATGAATTCAGGTTTTAGATGCACATAAGTTTCAATCTCATTTCTATAAAAGTCAGTCCATTTATGAGCTTCTTTTGAAAGCATTTGATCGGTATAGATCATAAGGTCTGACTCAAAGATCTCCACTGTATAGGCAAACAATCCTCTTGCATTCATTTCTTGTCGATAGACACGTTCTTGGTACATGTTTAACCTCTATTTTCTTTTGAAATAAAGCCTTTTAATGCTTTTCCACTTTTTAGCTCAGCGCCCTTACTGGACATCCAGCAACACACTCTTTACAGTTGACACATAATGCTTCTGACAAGTTCAAAGTCCAATCCTCAGTTAGTGTAAGTGCCTTGTAATCACATAAGCCAGTACAAACGCCACAGCTGACACACTTTTCCTTTATTAAATTAATACACATCTATAGACCTCCAAATCATCTCATTTTCTAAATCATTTATTTTAAATCATATCTTTACTGAACTCTACTAAATTTAATCTTTCATAGTCCAAATTTTAGACTGATTCACTTTTTAAGCCTTTGACAGTCCCAACAGTTGGAAACATCTCAACAGGCTTTTGAAGGAAAAATTCACCTTTTTGAATTTGTGATTTTAATAGTGCTGCAATTTCTCTCGATTTCTTCAATGAAGTTATAGGAGCAGTTCTCACTTTTTTACCCTTTATTTCGATCTCACCACTCCGAAGTTCTTCGTAATTGACGCTCCTAACAACCTCTTTATGCCCATCTGCTTGACCATAGTCAACTACATTAGTCGTAATCTCTTTATTCGTTATACCTACTGACTTCATCATAGCTTCATCCAAAATTGGAATTGGAATGCCTATCCCGAGGAAAAGTGAAACACCATAACCTTCAAAAACTGCTGGACTAATGTATTTTGTGTCCATATCCTTCAAATCCCCGATGACAGCCAATGTCCCCGCTGGTTTTGTAGGGACGCCATTTTCATCACGCTGGGCACTGGCATTAAATTGTGTCCCTTTCCAAGAGACATATCCCTGAGCACCAGCAAGAAAAATTCTTGTCCCAATACCAATCGTTCTATAAGTCGGATCATTAAGAAGTGGGCTAAGCTCTCCTGATGTGCAATACGTTATGTTCCCATAGTCAGGTTTTAGAATACCCATATAGGTTTTCGCTGTGCGATCTGATGAGTTCGTAGCAGCATTATAGTTTTGATACGCATTTCTCGGATTAAATAAATAGGCCTCATTTAAATCCTCTAATGTAATTTCTGTTTGAATCTCTTTTCTTGGATAACAATCGGATGCATTTGCTGTGGCATTTAAAGTAACGTGCTTCCCATCTATTAAATCACAAATCACATGTGCACCACCATATTCATAACCTTTATCACTAGACCATTCTGTTGCACCTATATACGTATCAACGGCAGCTATGCCAGAATATGCTTCCACTTGATTCAAGTAAGTTTTCTGCATTCTAATCGGCGGTGAAGCATGACCGAAGTTTAAAAAAGCACCACTTGAACACATGGGCCCAAAAGTCGCTGTGGTAACTACATCTACATATTCAGCAGCTTCTTTTGTCCCTTTTTCACGGATAATATCAATTACTTCTTCTGCAGTGACTACAACCGCCTCACCACTTCTTATTTTTTCATTAATTTGCTCATATGTTTTTGCCATCGTTTATGCCATCCTTTACTTGTCTTTCAGACTAAAAATTTGTGTATAAAAAAATGCCATTCATCAGAAATGAACGACATTTAGGTACGACAAGTACTGCTTTTATCTTTCATTTCTTCCGAAATGCAGGAATTAGCACCACACATCAAATGGGATGTAGGTTGCCGGGCGTCATTGAGCCAGTCTCTCAGCCACTCTTGATAAATTCAAGGATATTCAATTTTATATAAGACATAAATTTATGATATTTCTGCCTTCAATATTTAGTTTTTATGATTTTAGCACATTTGACTCTCTGTTACAACCATTTTATCAAAATAATTATAAAATATATGATTCGCATGAGATCATGTCTTAAAGTTGGAAAGCATTATGAATTGCAATTACTGCTTTTTGATAATCACTTTCTCTTATAATGCAAGAGATGTTGATATCGGAAGTGGACACCATATCAATTTCAACATTTTCATCTGCTAGACATCTAAAAACTTTAGAAGCCACACCAGCAGCTGATTTCATGCCGACACCAATAATACACACTTTAGCAATGTCTTTAGAACCAAACACAGATTGTGCCTCAACTTTTTCACCAATACGATTTGCAAGTTCAAGTGCCGAATCAAAATCATCTTCTGCCACTGTATACGAAATCGTTAAATTATTTTTATCCACATAATTTTGTGTAATAACATCCACATTGATATTCTGATTTGAAATTTCTTCAAAAATATAAGCGATATTATGAGACGTATGAGGCACATTTGCCAACGTTATTTTTGCATTATTAGTGGTATGTGCAACGCCTCTAACCAGTACATCTTCCATGTCTCCATCCTCCTCTGTAACATAAGTCCCTATAGTATCCGTAAATGATGATCTTAAATGAATTGGCAAGTGGTTTTTCGCCGCGAGTTCAACACTTCTAAGATGCAATACCTTAGCGCCTGACCCTGCCATTTCCAACATTTCTTCAAAAGATATTCTTGAAATTTTATGTGCATTAGGGACAATTCTTGGATCAGCTGTATAGACACCATCAACATCTGTATAAATTTCAACCTCAGTGGCATTGAGTGCAACACCTATTGCCACTGCTGAAGTATCTGATCCCCCTCTGCCCAATGTCGTGATTTCAAAATTCCTTGTAACACCCTGAAATCCAGCAATTATAACCACTTTATCTTGATTGAGCGCTTCTGTAATTTTATGTGTTTCAATGGTTTCTATTTTAGCTTTGTTATGATTTCCATCTGTGATAATCCCAACTTGTGAACTCGTGAACGAAATAGCTTCTTCACCTAAATCTTTTATCGCCATTGCCAAAAGTGAAATGGAAATTTGTTCACCTGTAGCAAGAATCATATCCAATTCTCTTCCGGAAGGTTTTTCAGTCACTTCTTTGGCTCTTTTAACAAGATCATCAGTCATACCTGCAGGTGCTGATACAACAACGACAACTTTATTGCCTTTCTTTTTAGTCTCAACCACCTTATTTGCAACATTTTTTACGCATTTAGCATCTGCCATTGAAGTCCCACCATATTTTTGAACAATAATATTCATGAAAAACCTCCTTTCTTAAATTTTCATTCAATAAAAGTTTAAACAATCTGTTTATAAAAAAAATCGCATTCAAATTGAAGGCGATAAAGATCATAAGTCTCTTCTTATCTATCACTTCATAAAGAAATGCAGGAATTGGCACCACGCATCGAATGGGATGCAGGTTGCTGGGCGTCATTGAGCCTGTTCTCTCAGCCACTCTGGATAAGATATTTAATTATAGAGCCAATACATAAATGTTTTTGACCTAGTAGCAATGTTACCATACTTTGCTTACCCTTTCAAGTAAAATTGTCAATATATGATGTATTTTTTTTTAAACATTTGTGCGTTCTTCTCCAAATACTTCTATTATATTAGCTTATTTGTGCCGATCATTTAAATAAATTATCGCCTCACAAAAATGCTATTAAAGGCGTCTTTAAGTTTAACTATTGGATATCAAAAACTCAAAAAGGAGATCTGACAATTTTCATGTAAGATCCCCTTCTTTCTATATAATATACATTTAACATTTGTTATCAATTTCTATGAATTGATTTCTCTAATTTATATTTATATTTTCCTATTTATATCTCTATTTGAAGTGTTTCTGAATTCATTTTTAAGATATAATTGCCATTCAAAATTCTGCTTTGAGCTCGGCTTGTTTGGCGATACATAATCATTTATATAATTAAATATTTGTAACATAAAATCGACTTCCTTTCTTCACTAAAACATTTTATTCTAATTTATTTTTGCTTCTTTACAATTTTTGCTTCTTTTTACCTTAACTTAATCACGCTTTCATTCTTTTGAACTATTTCTTTGAACTATTTCTGAATTCGCTTTTAAGATATAATCGCCACTCGAGAGTCTGATTTATATTCTCTTTTTTAGGCGATATAAAATCATTCATTATATAATACTGTTGCATCATAACAGACACTTCCTTTCTACGCAAAAGCATCTTTCATCTTAGGCACTTTTACGCTTTTTCTTTTTTCCTATATTTTGAAGAACCTCTTTTGAGGTTTTTTCATTTAAAATTTCCATTTCACCTTCTTCAAGGAACTGATTGGTATAGAGTTCATAGTAATGCCCCTTTTGTTTCATCAGTTCTTGATGGCTTCCTTGCTCTATAACAACACCATTCTCAAGTACCAAAATACGGTCCGCATTTCGGATAGTTGATAACCTATGTGCCACTATAAAACTTGTTCTATTTTCCAGTACTCGATCAATTGCATACTGAATTTTAGCTTCTGTTTCTGTATCAATCGAGGAGGTTGCTTCATCTAAAAAGAATAATCTCGGTGCTGATAAAATCGCTCTTGCAAAAGAAATAAGTTGTTTCTCTCCAGTGGAGAGTAACGCACCGCCTTCTCCTACTTCCGATTCATAACCTTTTTCAAGTTTACTTATGAAATCATGGGCATTTACAATCTTAGCTGCATTTTCAATTTCTTCATCAGTGGCATCTAGTTTTCCATAGCGGATATTCTCCTTTACAGTGCCACTAAATAAGTGTGGTGCTTGTAAAACATACCCAATATTTGAATGAAGCCAGTTTTGTGATCTCAATTTATAATCCACACCATCTATTAAAATCTGGCCACCTGTTGGTTCATAGAACCGACAAGCTAAATTGACAATGGTACTTTTACCAGAACCTGTTTCTCCAACCAATGCCACAGTCTCACCTTGATTTATCTTTAAATTGAAGTCCTTGAGAATATATTCGCCTTCTTTGTAGAAAAAGTCTACATTTTTAAATTCAATATCCCCCTTTAAGGTTTCCCAGTTTTCTGTCTTTTGATGATAATGATCTCCATACTTAGCAATGACTTCCTCAGATTCAAGGATGTCTTCATCTTCATTAATCAGATTCATCACACGTTCTGCCGCAGCTTGTGCACTGATCATCTCTGTATAAATTCGAGCAAGTTCGAGCACTGGATCAAAAAACTGACGTGCATAAGTGATAAACAAAACCAATGTCCCATAAGTAATTGCTGAGTTCATTACAAATATACTGCCAAAGTATAGTGTTAACACCATACCAACTGCAGAGATAAAAAGCGCCACAGGTAAATAACCAGCGGAGAAAGTCGCTGCCCTGATGGACGTGCGCTTCATCTCATGTGTTACTACTCCAAATTCTTCTCTATTGAGTTCTTCTCTCACAAGGGTTTTAGTCGTTTTTGCACCGACAATTCCATCGTTGAAGAGCCCAGTAATTTTGGAGTTTATCTTTCTTACATTTCTGTAAGCTACCAACATCTTTTTTTCAAATAAGACACTTATAAGTGCCAGTACAGGAACCGTTATCAGTGTAACAATCGCTAGTTTCACATTGACGATCAGCATGACGATAGATATCCCCACCATCATTGCTAACCCCCAAATCATATCTACAAGGCCCCATGCAACTGTTTCAGAAATCTTAGTTGCATCTGAAGTGGCTCTTGCAATCATCCAACCAATTGCATTTCGATCATAATAGCTAAAAGATAATTTTTGTAGTTTTTCAAAACAGTCCTTTCTCATTTTGTAAACCAAATTCATCTCGATTTTACCTGCATGTCTGATAAATGAAAATATAATTATAGCCAGTCCGCCTGCCATACCTAAGTACATCAAGCCTACTTTACTTAAGCCTTGAGCATTTCCAGGAATCACATAGTGATCAATTGCATACTGCGTTAAAAGTGGAAATGATATATCCAAGCAAGCAAGTGTTACCATAAAGGCACATAGGATTAGGAAATCCTTTTTAAATGCTGAAAAATAGTGTATCAGTTCTTTCCATATCTTATTATCATATTTCAATTTCATTTCTTTATTGTTTTCCATTAGGATGCCCCCTTTGATTAGCTTACCATTTTTTGCAAATCCCAAATTCTCTTATAAAGGCCTTCTTCTTCAACAAGTTGTTGATGAGCTCCATTTTGAATAATTTTGCCTTCATCTAAGACGATGATTATATCTGCTTCTGATAAGGTTGTAATTCTATGACTGATAATGATCGTTGTTACCTCTTTATTGCGGTCATTAAGTGCACGTCTAATACGCATATCTGTTTCTGTATCTACTGCACTTAAAGAATCATCAAATATCAGAATCCTTTTGTCCGGATCTATTATAGTCCTCGAAATAGCGATTCTTTGCTTTTGACCACCGGATAAAGATACCCCTTTTTCACCGATGACAGTCTCATAGCCATCTTTGAAGGTTATGATATTCTCATGGATTGAAGCAGCCTGTGCTGCCGAGTGTATTTCATGATCTTTGAAATTTTTTCTGGTGATACCAATATTTTCTTTAAGCGTCTTCGTATACAAATATGGTTCTTGTAAAATAAGACCAATTTTTTGACGAATCCACTGTTTCTTTATGGTATTGAGTTCAACACCATCTATTTTTATACTGCCTTCATAGTCGTACAATCTCTGAATAAGATGCACCAATGTTGATTTACCTGATCCTGTTGAACCTAAAATGCCCAGTGTCTTGCCCTTGGGCAAATCAAAAGATATGTTTTGGAGTGCTACTTTTCCATCTGGATAAGTGAATGAAACATCATCAAATTCTATATGTCCCAAGACCACTGATTCAACATCACCTGGTTGGTCTTCCTCTATCGTTTCGTTTAAGATTTCTTCCACACGTGTGATTGAAACCGTTGTCTTGCCAAGTTCACTTAACATCCTGCCCGATTGTTTAACAGGCCACAACAGCATGGATTCATAGGTGATAAAAGCCACCAATGTACCAATACTGATTTCACCTGAAATCACCATTGTAGCACCCACAACCAAGACAATACCACTTTGGATAATTGTCAATAAATCTGATGATGACCAGAAAATAGCCAGAATTTCAATTAAGTTATAAGTGACTTTTTTATATTCCGAATTTACTTTTTCAAATTTATCAATTTCATATTTTTCTCTACCAAAAGCCCGCACAACTCTAACACCTGACAAATTTTCTTGAAGAACAGTTGTTAAAGCGCCTTCTGCTTCATCTGATTTTTTGAAGTTCTTTTGAACTTTTTTGAAAAAGAAATATGAGAAAGCAAATAAAATTGGGACCATCAAAATGGCATAGACCGTTAATTTGAAATTCAAATGCATCATGATGCCCACAGATAATAAGATCATGAAGATGATTCTACCTAAATCCACAATCTGAACCCCTAAAAATTTTCTAATGGTTTCTACATCTGATGTACATCTTTGAATCATATCCCCAGTTTCTTTTTTCGTCTGATACTCATAAGACATATATTGAATCTGTTTGTATAAGCTATTCTTTATACGCTCTGCTATATGTTCTGCTGCATAGTTTGACAAATAGCCCTTTAGGAACAGAAATACCCCTCTAATTAAGCCAATGCCTATGACCAGCCACACCACACTCATTAAATTTTTACCAAACGTATCCATGACAAATTGTAGATCGCCTGCAGGCTCGTTTCCGATAACAGAGTCAATTGCATATTTTATTAAAATAGGTGTTGCCAATTGCATAACAGTTGCTATGATAATTGAAAAGACTGCCATCAAAAAGATGCCTCTGTAGCCTTTCAAATATTTAAATACATTTTTCATTATTTTGACCTCCTAACATTGCTGTTATTTAAGTAATATTTTTCTATATAGTCCGATAATTTCCTTATGCGACAAAGAAAAAGACCATGCAAGCATGGTCTTTTAAGAGTGAATCGTCATTCACTCACATATTTATAATCAACGTATCGCTTTATTTCAACAAGCGAACATGTTTATAGACATAAAAAAACCACAGACATTTTGGCCTGTGGTTAATCATTCTAAAATGATAAATCTCTTAAATATCTTATAAGCGATTCCCGCAGGCTACAGAATTATTAAATTGATTTGAAGACGCACTTATTGCGTTACTTCTATAAAACACCGAAATGCTATTTGACGCGATAATCATTAAATTAATCATTTTGCAACCTCCTTTTTATTTTTGTATAAGTTGTGTCGGCAACACCCGACTACACAGCAATCATATAATAATTTTTATACGCTCGCAATACTTTTTTAATACCTGTAACATTCTTGTAATGTCATTACAAATACTTGTCATTTTAATTTTCTAATTAAAATCTGTTCTATCTATTCCAATATAAGCTATTTTTATTAAAATATTTTTAAATCCTTTTATGGTTCTATTAAAACTTTGTAATATAAAAACACCTTTAAATTACACAGTATACTCTATCTTTGTCCATATTTGTTCACATAAAAATCACGCATATAGCGACAATCTTCATCTGATAATTCTACTGGACCGCCAATAAGTTGTGCTAAAAGAGTCGCATGTGCAGACTTTTCACATATATGTGTAATCTTCATAGCTTCTTTCAAATCTTTAGCCACAGCGATTAACCCGTGATTTGCTAAAATAACTGCATTTCTATCCCTTAGAGCCTTAACTGCTTCTACACCAATTTCTATGGAACCTGGCAGTCTGAACTCTGAAACACGCACATTGCCACCAACACTTTGTATTAAATCATCACTAGATGCTGGAATTGATTTTCTCGCTATAGCCATAGCGGTGCAGTATGTAGAATGCGTGTGAATTATCGCGAGTACATCTGGTCTGTTTTTATATATTTCTAAATGTAATGGCAACTCAATCGAAGGGACCATGTCACCATCAATTAAATTACCTTCTAAATCAATAATAGGTATATTTTCGGATTTGATTTTCTCATAATCCACACCACTTGGCGTGATTGCCACTAAATCTTCATTAGGAATGCGGACGCTAATATTGCCCCACGAACCTACTACCAATGATAGACGGCTAATTAGTAGCCCCGTATCAATGATTTCTTTCCTTGTCATTTGATGTTTAAGCGACATTTTTCCTCCTAATTGTACATCTAATAAAATTAAATCAATTATATCATATTCTAAACTTGTTATGATAGTCATAAAATAATTTTCAAAAATGCATCAATTATTCTAAGAAAAAGTCACTATATTAATGTCAATATTTTTTTGTGAATTTCACTAATTGGGAGTTGAACATCTACTGCACCAAGATCAAAGGCTACTTTTGGCATGCCATAGACGATACAAGTCTTTTCATCTTGACCTATTGTTTTTGCGCCATTTTGTTTCATATTGAGGAGTCCTTTGGCGCCATCCTGACCCATACCTGTAAGTATAATCCCTAGAGCTTGCTTACCATAGAACTGAGCAACGGATTCAAAGAGGACATCTACAGATGGAATATGTCCATTTCGTTTATCGCCTTCAAACAACTTCACCTTCATCTTGTGACCTGACTTTTGAATTCTCATTTGAAGACCACCCGGTGCTATAAGGGCAACACCATCTTGAATTTCATCACCATCTTCTGCTTCTTTAACAATCATCCTGCAAACCGAGTTTAATCTTTGTGCATACATTTTAGTAAAAACAGGTGGCATGTGTTGAACTATTACAATACCAGGAATACCAGCTGGTAACTTATGTAGAATTTCAAATATTGCCTCTGTGCCTCCAGTTGATGCGCCTATGGCAATAATTCTATTCGGACGACTTCTTTGCGCCGTATTTTCTTCACTGGAATTTCTAATAATACGTTTTAAGCCACTCACGTTGGCAATTGATGCAATCTTTACTTTAATAATCAATTCATTGATAAAAAGATCCAGAGCCTTTTCTGTATTTGAACTTGGCTTATTTACGAACTCTACCGCACCGTATTTTAGAGCATCAAAAACCATATTATCCAGTGATGACATCACCACTACTGGGAGTGGATACTGAGGCATAAGTCTCTTTAAAAATTCTATGCCATCCATTTTAGGCATTTGAACATCTAATATCATCACATCAGGTTCATAGATTAAAATTTTATCTCGCGCATCATAGGGATCCATAGCAGTGGCTATCACTTCTATCCCCTGATCCTTTTCTAATTTATTTTTTAGTGTTTCCCGAAATAAAAGGGAATCATCTACAATTAGCACACGAGTTTTCTTTTTAGCCATACGCTACTCCTTTTTGTAGATTGCAGGTTGAAGATACTTAAAGCCTTGGGAGCGATCCTCAATCGTCTCAGAGTGCCCAATGAACAAATAGCCTCCTGGCATTAGAGCATTATAAAATTTATTAATAAGCTCCTTTTTGGACTCTTTATCAAAGTATATCATGACATTTCGACAAAATATAACATGAAATTTTTTCTTAAATGGGAAAACATTAATAAGATTAAATTTTCTAAAAATCACTTCGTTTTTTATCTGATCTTTTACTGAGAATCTTTCATCATCTAATTTTATAAAGTACTTCAGTTGAATGCTTTTACTCAATTTTTCAACTTGTATACGTTCATACTCACCTCTATTTGCAGACTCTAAAACTTTTAAAGAGATATCAGTAGCAAGTACTTTAGCATCC
Source organism: uncultured Fusibacter sp. (assembly GCA_965140735.1). Lineage (GTDB taxonomy): Bacteria > Bacillota > Clostridia > Peptostreptococcales > Acidaminobacteraceae > Fusibacter_A. Next base: position 1,836,572 of record OZ223306.1, read on the forward strand.
CATAGCAATTTGTTTTTACCTAAGTAATCATCAAGTGTCATCACAATTGAATAGGGCTCTTCACCGCTAGAACACCCTGCTGACCAAATCCTAATATCTTTTGTCTGTTGTTCCTTAAATACAATTTCTGGCAACGCTACCTCTTTTAAAAAGTTAAAATGCTTTTCTTCTCTAAAAAAGTACGTGTGATTTGTGGTAATTTTATTGATAAATTCTGTAATTTCTTTTCCAGTTTTATCACCTTCAATGATTTCAAAATAATCACTAAAACTCTCAAAGCCTCTCACTTCTAGTATATGTGCAAATCGACTTTCTACGAGTGTCTTTTTCTTTTCTGTTAACAATATGCCATAATTTTTATAAACAAAATCTTGAATTCTTCTAAATTCGCTGTCCTTTATTTTCATAGTCACCTCATTTTTGATGAAAGAGGGGCTTTTTCAAGCCCCTCTTTTTTTAGAATACAATGGATTAATATTTACCAAATTCACCATCATCTAAATTAATTATTTTCTCCTTAGGCAATTTTGACGGCGTATCTTTAATCACAGTTTTCGCAACTTTATTTTTCGTTTTATTTCCTGTTAAGATAAATTTTGAAATCATATCTCTGAGCATTTCTGCTTGTGCAGACATTTCTTCACTCGCTGCAGCACTTTCTTCTGCTGTGGCTGTATTATTCTGAGTGACATCAGAAACTTGGTTGACACCTTCGTTTATTTGAGCAATTGCTGTGGCTTGTTCATTTGAAGCATTCGCAATATTTGAAACGAGTTCCGCCACTTGAGTTACACCTTCTACAATTTCATTTAGAGCTGCAGCTGTGCCATTTGCAATTTCCGTACCGCTAGTCACTTTGCCAATTGAATTTTCAATCAAATCAGTTGTTTCTTTTGCTGCATTGGCACTTCTGGCAGCTAAATTTCTCACTTCTTCAGCAACAACTGCAAAACCCTTTCCATGTTCACCAGCGCGTGCCGCCTCTACAGCTGCATTAAGCGCCAATATGTTAGTTTGAAAAGCGATCTCATCAATTACTTTAATAATCTTAGAAATATTATTAGAAGAATCATTGATATCTTTCATGGCAGAAATCATTTCATCCATTCTTGAATTGCCAACAATTGCACCATCTTTTGCGCGTACAGATAGGTCATTTGCCTTATTGGCAGAGACTGCATTTTCTTTCGTTTGCTCAGCCACTTGTGTAATGGCAGCTGTTATTTCTTCAATAGCACTCGCTTGTTCAGTGGAGCCTTGTGACAAACTTTGAGAAGATGCACTGACTTGATTAGCGCCTGTATTAACTTGTTCTGCAGCTATGCCAATCTCTCCGAGTACTGAATTGAAAGATTCAAGAATTGTTTCAAGTGCTGTTCTAATTTTAATAAAATCTCCTTTGAAGTCAATTCTTATATTGGCTGTGAAATCACCATCACTCATTTTTGAAAGAACATAGGATATTTCATTAATATAACTTACTAAAGCTTCAATAGTCGAATTTAAAGCATTCTTGATAGAAGCATGATCTCCTTTGTAGTCACCTTTAACTCTAATATTCAAGTTCCCTTCAGATACTTCAGAAAGTACAGTGGCCGCTTCACTTACTGGCTCAATCACGGCATCTAAAGTCTCGTTTACACCCATTATAATCTTCTTGTAATCACCTAAATGACGTGTATCATCTGCTCGATAGCTTAGATCACCTTGTTTTGCAGCTTCTATGAGGGTGTTCGTATCGCTAACAAGACCGCTAATGCCATCTATACACTTATTGATACTGATTTTTGTGTTATTAAAATCACCATAGTACGTATCCGTAATTTTTTCGGGAATAATACCATTACCAATATTGGTAATATAATCATTCGTAAGGTTAATTGGATTGACAAAGGCATCAATAAGTTCATTAATTCCCATGATTAAATCATTCCAAACCCCTGTCAATATACCTTCCTTACCTCTTTTATCAAGTTCTCCTTTTGAGACAGATTGAGTAAGTATATCAGTTTCACTTAGAAGTAGATTTAGGCTTTCAACAGCACTCTTTAAGTTTTTATTGAGTACATCTTTATCTGATCTAACGACGACATCAATATTGCGATCACCATCTGCTATAAGTTGGGCAATACCAGCTTGAGCCTTAATATTATCTATCATTTCAACAAAAGCTGCTGTCATGACGCCTATTTCATCCTTACTATCAGCTACTAGATCTACTTCCACATCTCCAGTTGCAAGTATCTGTGCAGCATGTGTCACTTGATTAATACCTTTAACTAAGCTCTTGACGATATAAACGTTAAATAATATGCCAATGATAAGCGCAAAAGCAAAACCATATAGAAGCACTTGAGTCGTTGCATTTACTGCTGAAATCGTTTCACCAGCACCATTATTTGTATCAGACATTCCTTTTTCGGCAATACGATCTGCCACTTCAGTTAAAATATTTCCTTTTTCAAGTCTCTGTTCTCCAATACTCTCAAGATCATCAAAAAGTGTCGCAACGATATTCATGTTGTTTTTATAAGTTTCATTAGCATTTCTCACACGATCAAGCTGCTGTAAATTTACCTCTTGTTTTGTTAGCTTATTAATTTCATCTAAAATCAAGTCAATTTTATCAAAACTTGAAAGAATACTTCTTATTTCATCTCCACTTCTAGAGGCAATTCCTTTTTGATTTCTAACGCGAATATCATTTACCAGATTGAGCACTTCTGTAATCTTAACGATTTTATCATTTCTGTCATATATATTATTTTCAGTATCGTTTTGCTGAATTTGATCATGTAGTTTTTGGGTTTGATCCTCATAATATTTATTTGCTTCATCAACAAATACCCCTGCTGCACCATCTAATAATTGCTTAGATTCCTCCATTTTTATGTAAGCCTCATGAGTTTGATGAATAAGCGCATCATAATTTGCATGTGCTTGAACAGCTTGTTCATAGGAAGCCATTAGATCTTCGGAATCATGTTTCTCTATAAAAGCATTTAAAGCTTCTAGATCGACGTTTGCAGCTTTCATAGCAAGATCTGCATCATCATAATATGCTTTTGTTCCAGATAGGCCATAGGCTCTACTGTTATACATAACCGTACTGACATTATGGCTGAACTCCGTTGCAATAGCCAGTGCACTCAGATAGTTCTCTTGCATTAATTCTGCTTGCTTTTTCTGCATGCCTAAATTATAAATCGTATAAGCTATCACCAAAGAAATAATCAAAACCATTGTCCCAATACCTATACTAATTTTAGACCCAATTTTTTTATTTTTTAACATTTTCAACATCCTTTCTACTCAAATAAGAGTTTCTCAATATCCATTAACGTGATCATGTAATCGTTAGTCTTTGTAATACCTTGAACAAATCGGCTTTTTTTGTCGAAATTTTTCTGTGATGTGATCTGTCCTTTTTCAACAGCTATCACTTCAAGTACTGTATCTACTATAACGCCAACTGTATATTCTTCAAGATTCATAACGATAATACAAGTTCGGTCATCATAATCTCTAATATTCTTACCAAATCTTGTCCTAATCTCAATCACAGGTATTATTTGTCCTCTTAAATTGATAACCCCTTTAACATAAGAATCTTGTTGTGGTACTAATGTTATCTCTTGAATTCGATTGATATCGACAATAAAATTTATATCAAATCCATAAACTTCTTTGTCCACTTGAAATGTCAGATATTTAACCATTTCTTTTGGAATGTTTTTATATTCTCCAGCATCATCTACATTCCTGTTTTTCATCTCACGCCACCCCCTTAATTAACTAGACTATCCGGATCCAATATCAGGCTGATTCGGCCATCCCCCAATAGTGCAAAACCCGTCATGCCATCAATTGTTTTTAAGTATTTGGGAGCACTTTTTACAACGAGTTGCTGTTCTCCTAATATGGCATCTGCAAAAAACACTTTTTCTTTGCCATTCTCTTCAATCATAATAAGAATACCTTCATTAAAATCTATGACGTCTGTTTCAATGTCATATTTCTCATGTAATCTCAGTATAGGGAAAACTTGTCCTCTCACCATAACAAGTTCATTACCATCAGGATCTTGAGTAATATCACTCTCTTTAGCTATAAATGACTCCCTAATTGAAGTGATTGGAACAGAAAAAATTGTCTTGCCCACCTGCATCATCATGCCATTAATAATAGCTAATGTAAGCGGGATTTTTATAGCGAACTCAGTACCTATACCAAGTTCTGAATTTACAATGACAGTACCTCCTAATTTTTTTATATTCCTTGCCACAACATCCAGACCAACTCCCCGTCCTGAAAACTCTGTGACTTCATCTTTCGTTGAAAAACCAGGTTCGAAAAGCATTTCATAAACTTCACGATCTTGATACTCTGCTCTTGGTCTGGTTAAAAGATTTCGATCTTCACATTTATCTAAAATTTTTTCTCGATTAAGACCTTTGCCGTCATCTTTCACTATAATCCATACATCACCACCAGAATGTTTGGCTTCTAAAATAATGGTCCCTGTCTCAGGTTTTCCCATGTCTATGCGTTCTTCCGTAGATTCCAATCCATGATCCATCGAGTTTCTAATGATGTGCATCAATGGATCGGTGATATTTTCAATAACATTTTTATCAACTTCTGTATTTTCACCAATAATAACTAAATCAACTTCTTTGCCCACTTTCTTTTTCATATCCCTGACAATACGTGTCATTTTTTGAAACGTTAAATTTAGGGGCACCATGCGCATACTCATAACCGTATCTTGTAATTCATTCATAATGATTCGAAATTGCCTTGCAGCTTTTTCAAAATTTTCTAGATGTAAATTCTGAATTTCAGGGTTACGCGTGACCATGGACTCTGAGACAACAAGTTCACCCACTAAATCCATTAATTTATCAACTCTGTTAACATCTACACTAATGAAACTCTGCTTAACAACTCTTTTACTTTCTACTTCTGGCTTGACTTCATTCGATTTTGTCACTTTCATGTCTTTCTTTTCACGATGAATTTCTTGATTCAAGTGATCAAGTTCTTGAGTTTTTACCTCGAATTTTGATCCGTTAATGTTTTCTGATTTCTCTTTCATTTTTAATTCTGACTCTAATTCTTGTTCCAGCTTTTCTTTATCATCAGATATCAGCACACTTTTAACATTTTCATCAGGTAGAAGCTTACTTTCAACGACCTCTTTTATTGCTTTTTCTTCAAATATTCCAGCCTCAATATTCTTGGAAGCTTCTTCAAATGTCCGTTCATCAATCTCTAAGAGATCATATGTTTTGAGAAAACTGATCCCACTTATTATTTCTTGCATCTCTTCGATACTCATTTCAGTCTTTAAGTAAACTCTAAAGCCGTTTTCTACAATATAGTCTGCTGCACTTTGATCTCCAGTGATATCTACAGGTATATGTATCAAACTATTGGCTTTATCTTTGATCCCATGAATAAAAGTAAATGCACGAATATTTTCCATGCCGCATCCATCATCATACTCTATTTTTAATCTAAAGTAATTAAATTTCTCGGATTCATCTACTTTTACTTTTTCTTCAGTATTTTCAACTTTTTTTGGAGATATATAGTACTGTGGTTTAACATTACTCTCCTCTGAAGCATTGTATTGCTCTTTGTCATTCATAAATTTTAAAGATTCTAAATAAGTTACAATTTCATCTCTAAGTTCATTTGCTTCACCATCAGGTTGTAAATCTTGACCTAATTTCTTGACTTCCTCTTTTACAAAATCAATCATTGCAAGTGTTAAATCGGTTATGCGAGAAGGATTATACTTTAAGGCTTTGTTATTTCTTAAGAAGTCGAACAAATCCTCCAACCTATGTGCAATGACCGCTATACCTTCATACATCATCATCATTGAATTGCCTTTAATGGTATGCATAATTCTAAAAATTTCATCAATTGCAAAATCAAGACTTTCTTCTTTTTCAGATGCCATCATCAATTGCTCAAGCCGATCAATCAATTGTGTCGTTTCATATACATACATTTCTATCATTGGCTCATTTTGATTATAATCACTCATTCACAAACCTCCTCCTGATGATATTAACTTTCTTGTTACAAGACAATATCACCGTACATCACTATCGTTGTATATAATACCAACTTTAGGATATTTCTAAACGCTAGTTTTAATATTTTATCTTTGCAAAAAAAATAAGGCCTCTTAAAGACCTATTTTTTATGGTTAATTTAGTTTAAATTCAAATTAAAAGTGTTGTTTTTTAGCCATTTTCGACTTTCAACATACGATGGATAATATTTTTCAACAATTTTCCAAAATTGCTTGGAATGATTCATTTCTTTTAAATGCGCTAATTCATGCACAATGATATAATCCACAATTTCTTTTGGTAATAAAACAAGATTTAGTGAAAAGTTAAGATTTTCTTTCGAGCTACAGCTGCCCCATCGTGATCTCATGAGTTTAACCCTAATTTCATTTGGCTTTAAGTGCATTACACTAGACCATTCCTTTACACGAATATTTAAGTGACTTTTAATCACAACTCTCAATAATTTAAGGATCTCTTTTTTTATAACTTCACTGTTTTGTGCCAGTATGGGATTGATCATAATCCTTTTATGACATAGGTCCACATAGGATTCTGTACGGTCTGAAAGCGTTATCATATAGTCTTCATACCAAATTGGGAGAGTTGACCCGATCTCAAAACTTAATGGTGGTCGTAATTTTGAATGTGCCTTCATCAGTTCTATTTTCTGGTCTATCCAGTCCGCTTTATCCGCAATAATCGTCTTAATCATTTGTTTAGTATAGCGATTTGGCGCCTTTATTGTTACAGAGCCATCCGTCTCTACCCTAATTTCACATGTTTTTCTTTTTGATTTTACAACATTAATTTTCATATGACCTCATTAAAAAGTTTGCTGTCTAATACCCTTTATATCTAACGATTCAATAAAGAATACCTTTCGAGTGCAGATTTTTAAAACATCTGAAATCGTATATACATTCTTGCCAACATACACATCAATCAGCTCTATTTTAAAATAATGATAATGTTCCAGAACCTCTGGAACAAACATGCCAATATCTGGCAGTTTTATACTACCACATCATCCGCCACCCGCATTGACCATCTTAATCGTAACAGCTCTTTTTTTCTTTTTCTTCAAGTAGGCTTTTGCCTCGTCTGATATTTCAACTCTCAATGATTCACCACTTTCCCTTCCAGTTATTGGCGTTAAAAACGCTTACAGATGACTTGCTATAATCGTTTTAACGCTTTCAGTAAGTGCCACAGTTTCTTTGTTCATCTCTTTATCGATCCAAATTGGTTCAGATATAATGAGCTTAACATCTGCTGGTTTTATGAGTAAAGAACCTTTTTTCATAATTTTTTTTGAGTTCCTAATGGTTACCGGGACAATTGGTACACCTGATTTTGTTGCAAGTTTTAATCCACCAGGCTTAAACGCTTTAACTTCACCATCTGGACTTCTTGTTCCCTCAGGAAATATAGTCATAGACTGCCCTGTTTTTAGAAACTGCACACCTTGACTAATCCCTTTTACCTGTTGTCTAATGTCACTTCTGTCCATAAAAATACACTTCATATGCTTCATCCAATCACGCACAATTGGCATTTTTAAAAGCTCAATTTTAGCAATAAACCCCTTTGTCTTTGGTAAATGCGAAATAGCAAGTGGAATATCAAAATTGCTTTGGTGGTTACAAACATATAAAACTGCCGTATTCTCAGGAATATGTTCAAGACCAATAACTTCAACTTTACATCCAGCTAGTTTTAATAATTGCGAAGACCAACGCCTTGCTTTTTGATCTGCGAATTCTAGTTTTTCCTTTTCTGTCATCTTATTAGCCTTAATTAAAGCAGGCATTAATCCAATTAAGCTTAACCAAAAATAAGCAAACCATACAATTGTTCTTATCATTTTCATTCTCCATTATGTTAGATTATTATTTTAAACAAGGATCATACTGTAATCACATTCAAATTCGGATTGACCTTCAAGTCTTATGATACCATGCTTTTCATTTAACTTCTGAGATGCACTTTTAAAATCAGCTATACCATGCCAAGGTTCAATACACACAAAGGGAGCTTTAGGCGACCAGATACCTATATAAGGATAATTATTACATTCAAACTTCAAAACATCACCCTCTTGATCTAAGTTTAATATAAAACCCTTTATATGCTCACCTTTAAAAATCAAAGCGTCTTCTTCAAAAAGTTGAGGTGTAAGCCTTAACCGCCCCTCTTCAAGTTCAATTGTCTTGCATTCATCTAAGATTAAACCGTCTTCCAAAGATATTTTCAAACTCTCTAAAGCCGTCTTTTTTTCTTCCATTTCAATCTGTAAAAAACTATTTTCTGCATTCAAATCACAATTGAATGCAGGGTGTGCTCCTATGGAAAAAAACATCTCGTCTGACATCACATTTTTCACACAATACTGAACCCTTAATTTGTTTTTATCAATCGTATAAGTCACAGATAGTTTAAATCGAAAAGGATAATTTTTCATGGAGTCATCATCTTCCCTTAAAACTAATGTTACCTGTTTATCCGTACACGATTCCAAAACAAATACTTGATCTCTCGCAAATCCATGTCTTGGTAAATCATATTTGATATTTTCATAAATATATTGTCCTTCTTTTAGACTTCCTACAATAGGAAACAAAATAGGCGCATGCTTTGCCCAATATTTTGGGTCTGCTTGCCAAAGCAATTCTCTATTTTTTTTCAAATCAAATAAACGCGTTAGTTGTGCACCTTTTAAGGCAACTCTTATCTCTATATATTCATTTTTTAATTCAATCAAATTTTAACCTCTTTCCGTTTAAAAAAATATATTTTGGGTATAAACATATCAGAGCAAAATCAATGAAAATTGATGACGCAAAGCTGAAGGGTCTAAATTTTAGAAACTGCAAACGCATTCCATATAAGTTTGTCTTTACAAATCTTATAAAACTAAGAAGGCGTTCCTACAGGTAAAAAAATATGATAGCCAGCTACCTCTAAAACTTTTCGGTTACAAAGGCAAAATCAGCGAAAACTGATGACGCAAAACTATAGGACCTAAATTATAAATCATTAAATTTTAACGGGTATCTACAAACCCCTTCAAATTTAATAACACGATTTATAACAAGGTAGCCAGCGACCGAGGAAAGTTTTTCTGTTTTTTGAGATACAAGAACTCTGAAACGCTATTGTTTGTTGTTCTCTTATTTTTTAGAGACTCATTTAAGTTTCAGAGGCTAAATTAAGCGGTATTTTCACTGTGAAGGCTGAACCTTCATTTTTTTTGCTATCAACTAGAATCTCCCCTTTATGCTTGTTGACAATAATATCATGTGAGATACTAAGACCAAGACCTGTGCCTTCCCCTACAGGTTTTGTTGTAAAGAAAGGATTAAAGATCTTATTAATGAATTCGGCATCAATACCGCCACCATTATCCTTTATTGTCATATAACCATATACATCATCACATGAAGTGGACAATTCAACAACACCTAAATTTTTCTGATTTTTATTCTTTATAGCATGTGAAGCATTCACAAGCATGTTCACCAAAACCTGTTCAATCTGACCTTTGTTGCAATAGAGTAATTTACATTCTGAATAATGCTTAACAATCTTTGCAGAGTACTTAATTTCGTTATTGACAATAAGTAAGGCTTCATCTAGCAAAACATTCATCTCTACGTACTCAAAAACATCTTCATCTGATATCCGTGCAAAGTTTCTCATAGTCATGACGATTTTAGCCACACGATTTAATCCCGTTTCTGAGTCTATCAATACTTCCTCAAAGTCTTCAAAAATAAAATCTAAATCTTTCTCTTTCCAAAGTGTATCCATTTTTTCTAAAGCCTCGACATAGTTGTCTCTATCTTCCACCGTAATCATCTCTTTGCCAAGCGTAATAAACTCCGAAATTGCGGAGACATAACTTTTCGCTGTGGACAAATTACTCATGACAAAAGCTAGAGGATTATTAATTTCATGCGCGATCCCAGCGGCAAGTTCACCAATCGCCACCATTTTTTCTTTTTGAACAAGATAATATTGTGCCTCTTTTAAAGCTTTATTGGTTTCTAAAAGAGCTGCATTTTGATTTTCTAACTGAATGGCAGCACTTTTAATTTGATAATCATTTTGAATTTCTCTTATGACTGATTTTACTCTAGAAATAAATTCAAGCTCATTAAATGGTTTTCTTATGTAATCTGTGGCACCATAATCAAAACATTTTTTAAGCGTCTGAGTGTCCTCTATCGTTGTTAACATAATGACTTTAGGATGTTTTATCTGATCATCCATCATTATTTTTTCAAGCACTTCAACACCAGAATATTTTGGCATAATAATATCCAGTAGAACTAAATCACATCCTGATTTCATTATAAATTTTAAGGCTTCTTCACCATTAGAAGCTAAGAAAATTTCGCTTTCTATATGATTTGCTATAAGCGTATCTCTTGCAACAACTTGGTTAATTTTACTGTCGTCCACTATAAGAATTTTCATATTACACCTACTTATCTCCAGTATCCTATGCAATAACATGACCTCTTACTATTATACCAAATTTTAAGCAAGTAAATCAAAGAACATAGAGAAATGATTTCTCTATGTTCTTTGAAAAAAGTTGGGTACATCTAAAGTCACTACTCTAAATGTTGTTTAAATCTAAAAGAGGCTAACGCGAGTAAAACTGCTGAAAAACCAAGCAAGAAAAGAGCCTGCTGGTATATGATTTGAAAACCTATCCCCTTCACAATGATCCCTCTTAGAATTTCTAGAAAATAAGTCAATGGAATAAAATATCCCGCATAAAAAATAGGCAATGGCATCGCTTCTCTTGGAAATACAAAACCACTGAGTAATACACTTGGTAAAATGATAAGGAGGGTCATTTGCATCGCTTGAAGTTGATTTTTAGATATTGTTGATATCATCATACCAATGGCTAAAGAGCAGAAAATAAAAGCATTTCCAAGTATCATTAAAAGAGCAAAACTGCCCATCAAGGGGATTTTAAAATAAAGAATCCCAATTCCCAGTGTAATTAAGAAATCTATATTGCCCACAACTATATAAGGAATCATTTTACCTAAAATGAGTTCGTAAGATCTAATGGGAGATACCATTAATTGCTCTATAGTCCCCTTTTCTCGTTCTCTTACTAGAGAGAATGAGGTGAGCATTACGGTAATATTCTGCATAATCAATCCGATGAGTCCTGGGATTGTAAAAATTGTACTTTCCATCGAAGGGTTATACCACACATTTGTGGAAAGATAAATACCTTGATTCATATTTTGCTTCATTGTAAAAGCTTTACTGAGCAGATTAGCACTTTGAAGTGCTGTTCTTGCCACCGTAGGATCAGATCCGTCCACGATTAACTCTACTTCGCAATTACCGGATGACTCTAAATCTTTTGAAAAGCCTGCTGGTATAATCAAAGCGGTTTTAATCGTCCCTTTTTCAATCAAAAGTTGTAATTCAGAGAAGTCATTTACATTGGTATAGAGTTTAAAATAATCACTTGTGATAAATGACCTTACAAATTCGCGACTTTCAAAAGTTTGATCGCCATCTAAAACGCCAATATAGATTTGATCTACCTCTGTGTTTACAGCGTATCCAAATATGAGCATAAAAAATAGAGGCATCATAATAAGCATAGCCACACTGGCAGGATCGCGCCTAATGTGAATGAATTCTTTTATGATAATATGTTTAAATCGATTCATCTTTTGCCTCTCCTTCTCTGATAAATTTTAAATTGTCGAAAGAATGTTTTATACTTGTATGTGTTTCCTTTTCAACAAGTTCAATAAAAACATCTTCAAGATTATTTGCATCATAAGCTTTAATAAGTGCTTCTGGGATACCTTCGATTAATTTTCGACCACTAAAAATAAACCCAACGCGATCACAACTTTGTGCTTCATCCATATAATGTGTCGTCACAAGTATGGTGATGCCTTGCTTTGATAATTCAAAGAGCATCTCCCAAAATAGTCTTCTAGAGACAGGATCTACACCCGCAGTGGGTTCATCTAAAATAAGCAATTTGGGCTTATGAATAATGGCACATCCAAGCGCTAAGCGTTGTTTCCATCCCCCAGACAAATGTCCAGTAAGTTGCTTTTCTCGACCGTTAAGACCAGCCATTTCGACAATTTGTACGATTCTGTCCTTAATTTCTTTTTTACTTAAGCCATATATATTCGCAAAAAAAGTGATGTTTTCTATAACTGTCAAATCCTCATATAAACTAAATTTCTGTGACATATAGCCAATACCATTTTTAATCTGGTTGCTATGCTTATAGACATCATAACCGAGAACACTACCTGTACCACCGTTTGGCTTAATCACACCACAAATCATCTTGATCGTCGTCGATTTACCAGCGCCATTTGGGCCGAGCAACCCATATATTTCGCCCTTTTTTATAGTCAATGAAACCTCTTGTACTGCTTTCAATTCGCCATAATTTTTTTGTATTTTATCCAGAATAATAATGGGCTCATTCATTCTGATACACCTGCCTCAAGTGAAACATCCACCATCATGCCACTGTGAAATTCGGCACGTTCTTCAAGGTCCGCTTTTACTTTAAAAACCAGACTTTGTCGATCTGCTTTTGTGGCAATATTTTTTGGCGTAAACTGAGCATAATCCGATATTTCTGTGATTTTTGCCATCACAGTCTCTCCAGAACCATCCAGTGTTAACTTAATATTGTCTCCAAGTTTTACTTTTGAAAAATTAGCTTCATCCACATAAAATTGAACATAAAGACTTCCTTTTTCAAGTAAATCTGCAAGCACTGATCCAGTAGCTAAGATTTCGTTTTCACTAAAATACACATGTCGTATGATGCCATCTGAGGGTGCTAGTATGCGTGTATCCTCTATCTTTTGTTCTATATTTTGAAGGGATATTTCTGAGAGTTTTAAATCTTCTCTTGCAATTTCAAGTGTATGTTGATCTGCCCCATCTAATAAATCACTATAAGTTAAATTGACCTTCTCGTATTCCTTTTTTAGAACCTCAAGATCTGTTTGGGCACGTTGATAGGCAAGATCAAGTTGATCAACTTGATCTGTGCTAATCGCATCACTTTCTAACAAAATTTTGGCATCATCCAATTGATTTTGCTTGATTTTTAGATCATCCATAGCAAGTTCTATTTTCAATTTTAGGCCCTCTTTTTGCACTGTAATTTGTTGAAAATCATTCGCATCCGCACCTTCCACTAAAAGGTCTAACTTATTTTGTTTTATGGAAATCTCAGACAATATTTTATCCTTTTGAAGTAACAAATCACTTTGATCTATAGCTGCAATCAAATCCCCTTTACTGACAGTTTGACCCTCTTTTACATTGATCTCCACAATCTGACCACCTGCTTGAGACATGGCTTTAGTAATATTGCGTTCTATAAAGCCTGTATATACAGGCTCTGAAGTTACTTCACTTATACTGATATAGTACCAGATGCTCCCTAATACACTAACAATAATCCCCATTAAAATCAGCTTCTTCATCGTACACTCCTTCTATAACTTTCCTATTTTATCTCTAAAATCAAGCGGTTATACCCTTCATTAAAATTTTCTTAACTTGCAACATTTCATTTTTGATTTCAACTTCATCAAAAGCTTGATTCATAATGACTCGTTTGAGAACGCAGCTAAATAACCCCGATGCGATCATTCTTAAAATGATTTCATCATCAAGTTCTGAATCAATAAGTCCAAGATCTCTCTGACCTTTCATAAATATTTTAAATTCCATAAAAATCGGATTTACAACTTGTTCCAATACGAGATCTCTTAAATCTGAGTGATACTGTACTTCTGTCAATAAAACTTTCAATATAGCATGATTTTTTAAAATAAGCTGTATTCGATCTTCTATAATCATATCAAACACTTCATCTAGTGATTTATCTGCATTCTGTGTTAAAATTTTCCGAATCGGTTTATATGCAAGCTCTCTCCCTAAAACTTCAACTGCCTTGTTAATGATAGCTGCTAACAGACCTTTTTTAGTTTTGTAATATTTAAAAATAATAGCTTCACTTGTGTTTGCAAGTGTTGCAATTTCATTTGTCTTAGTGGCATTGTAACCTTTTTCAGAAATAATCTGCACTGCAGCGTTCAATATTTGCTTTTCAGTTTCTTCGCGTTTTCCCATTTATAACCTCCTTATCTATAAGTGAGTGAGTACTCACTTATTTATTAATTATACACTTCTCTTAGTTTATGTCAATAAAAAAGCGGCAATTCAAACGCATCCTATAACCAATAAGTTCATCAAATTTATGGACTAGAATTATTAACCCGTCATAAATTTCAATCATACTTACGATAGAATGTTTTTGAATTGCCGCACTTAAATACTGGCAACTTACACCTATTTCATTTAATCTAACAGCAATACTTATTTTTCTGATAATTGCTCTAAAAATTGAGCAATATGGGCAACTGCATCTGAATCAGAGGATTTAATCTCAACTTCATCTCCCTTTACAATTGCACTGGTCATTATGTTCATGATACTTTTGGCATTGTAATCTTGACCTTCTTTTGTAATGAATATATCCGCCTCAAATTGGTTGGCTTCACTTACCAATATTGCTGCTGGTCTTGCATGTAAGCCCATTTCATTTTGGATAATAACTTTCATCACCTTGTCTCCTCTCCTAAATTCATCCCGACTACTTTAAAATAATTTTACAGACAACATCGCCTTTTTTAAAAGCACCATATTTTACAGAAATATTATTAATAGGTCCCATTTCTGTAAATACAATAGGGGTAATGATGGCTTTATCGTGTGCCTTTATCGTATCACTGTTAAAATTTAAAAGTGCTTGCCCTGTTTTTATGGTACACGGTGGCTCTAATAACCTTTCAAACCCTTCACCTTTCAGTTCAACTGTATCAATCCCCACATGAATAATCATTTCTATCCCTTCACTTGATTGAATGCCAATCGCGTGATTTGTAGGGAATATTTGAAGCAATTCGCCATCGCATGGACTACAAATTGTATTAATACCCGCTTTAGGCAAAATTGCAAAACCATCTCCAAGCATTTTCTGAGAAAACACCTGATCAGGAACCTCCTTCAAATCGACTACCTCACCTTCAAAAGGCATCTTTATTAGAATCGATTTTGATTTTTTTAAAAAGTTAAACATCTGACACCGCCTTTATTTTGTAATTCATTCATATGATACCATATCATTGAATGATTTGATATCATGAAAACCTTCAAAGAGCATATACTCTTTGAAGGTTTTATCCCTATATTTACGACTTTAAGATTTGTTTCATTTCTTCAGCAATAAGCTCTGCTTTTGTGCCTACTATAACTTGAATATTGGTATTGCTTGGTTTAATAGAACCTGATGCGCCCAATTTTTTAAGCGCGTCTTCATCTACTTGATCATTTGTTTTAAGGGTCATTCTGAGACGTGTGATACAAGCATCTACTTCTACGATATTTTCTCTACCGCCAAGTGCATTCACATAGCCATATGCGATATTTGAAATACCAATTTCTTCAATAAGTTCTTCATTGCCACTTTCATTTTCACCTCTACCAGGTGTTTGTAAATCAAGTTTTTTAATAACAAATACGAACACGATATAATAGATTACACCAAACACCAACCCAACTGGAATTAGTAAGATTGGTTTTGTCGCTAATCCAAAGTTTAAGAAGTAATCAATCGCACCTGCTGAAAATCCAAAACCATGTAAGATACCAAGGCTTGAAACGACTGCCATTGATACACCTGTTAAAACAGCATGTACAAAATATAAAACAGGTGCAAGGAACATAAACATAAATTCAATTGGTTCTGTAATCCCAGTTAAAAAAGAAGCAAATGCTACTGAAAAAAGCATACCACCTACAACAGCTCTATTTTCCTTTTTAGCTGTTGTGTACATTGCAAGTGCAACTGCTGGAAGACCAAACATCATAACTGGATAAAATCCTGCCATAAATGTACCCGCAGTTGGATCTCCAGCAAAGAATCTACTTAAGTCACCTGTTGCACCACCGTATTCACCAAATACAAACCATAAAAATGAATTGAGCACATGATGTAATCCAACTGGAATCAACAATCTGTTGAGGAATCCAAATACACCTGCACCTAATGCGCCTGCACCAATAATCCACGTTCCAAGAGAATTAATGCCCATTTGAATCGGCGGCCAAATATAACCAAATACAACGCCTAGCACTAAAGCGCAAAGTGATGTAATAATCGGAACAAATCTCTTTCCGCCAAAGAACCCCAGCCAATCCGGCAATTTAATATCATGGAATTTGTTATAGAGTACCCCTGCCATGATACCTGCAATCATACCTGCCAACACCCCCATGTTGATCTCGGGATTGATTGCTTTTGTAACTTCTGTAATCACAAGATAACCTATTGCGCCAGCAAGCCCTGCTGCGCCTTGATTATTTTTAGCCAGTCCAAATCCAACACCTATTGCGAATAAGAGCGCTAAATTGTTAAACAATGCTCCCCCAGCAGCCGATATGATTGGAATGTTAAAAACATCTGGTTGACCGAGTCTTAATAAAAGTGCTGCTACTGGTAATGCTGCCACTGGTGTCATTAACGCTTTCCCAACTTTTTGGATGTTTCCAAAACTTTTACTCATGATTAATGCCTCCCTTTAAAATTATTATGATGAATGCCATGTATATCATCGCCCTACACATATCTGTAGAAGCCATAATAACCCATAAAAAAAGCATGAGTCAAAAAGCAATACGCAGATTGCTTTCGACTCATGCCTGAATAAACAGTAACACGTCAACTTCTTCTAATTCGATCAATATGAATGGTCATATAGACCATTTCATTTTCGTATACTTTCTTATTTAAAGATTTTTCAATGTATTCAACCATTTTTTCCGATATTGCATATGCTTCAGAAAATTGGTTTTTCACCGTATCCCCTAAGGGATTTTCTATGGATTCACCTTTTTCAATTCTGTCAAGGCAATACCATAGATGGCTCACCAGTCGATCATAAATTAAAGTGCCCTTTTGTAACTTTTTATTTAATCTTTTTTCTATAATATCAATTAATTCTTTTATAATCCTCGTGTTTTTAACCGTATCTTTTACATCTTTTTTATGTCTTGCCGCATGAATATGAAGTGCAATAAAACCAACCTCACTCTCTGGAATTTCAATGCAGATAGACTGATTAATCATCTGTTGAGCTTTTAACCCCATTTTATACTCATCCGAATACAACATTTTAATTTCATAAAGAAATGGATTGCTAATATCTAGTCCATTTTTTATGCGTTCAAGTGCAAAACTGATATGATCCGACAAAACCAAAAATAATTTTTGACTTATTTGTCCAAACTCTTTTTCAGCCTCAGATACAATTTCTGCACAGACACCTAAAATAGTACTATCAATCCCTTTGAGTAAATTAAAATAATGTTCTTTATATTTCTCGTCATAGGTTCTAAAAGTCCTATCAATTTCATGATCTGCCAAGGACACCATTTGACCTATTTTGCGACTAAAACCAATTCCTTTTCCGATTAGGATAACTTCTTGATTGGAATCTTGTTCATTGGCTAGTATGACATTATGATTCATTGGTTTTATAATCTTATACTCCACAAAATCCCCCTAAAAACGCCCAAATACAAAAATAAAAAGGCACGAACTCTAATGAATAACTCCACTGAGGTTCATGCCTGATTTAACAGTAACATACCATTTCTGATGCTTGATTTAAAAAAATCATATCACCATTGATTATTGATGTCAATCTTTTTATTAAAGCCCCCAGTGGTTCTGAGTTTCTCGGTCTTCCTCTGCTTCTACAAAATACACAATCGTATCTTTTTCAAAATCAAATGCACGCCCGATAATAATATAGAGTTTGTTATCTACTAACAAATGATCTTCTTCCATAATCTGATATGGATCAAGTTTAAATTGATCCCTTGTAAATGTTTTTAAAACGTCTTTTGCAACAATTTTTATATTCATAAAAACCTCCATTAAATTCATCTGATATCGTTCAAAAATTATATACCCGCAATGACCACTTTATATCATCTCTAGCAAGATTTAGCTCAACATTTCAAATGCCATTTTAGCAACCAGTGTAAATGAAACAATGACAAAAATAGGTTTGATAAATTTAGACCCTTTTGTCACCGCTAAATGCGTCCCCACTCTTGCACCAATCATCATGGAAATTGCCATAGGAACTGCATAATACAGCACCACTTTCTTATTGATTAGAAATAAAAACAAAGCGGCTAGATTACTTGCTAGATTAAGTACTTTTGCATTGGCTGCTGCTTTTTTAAAATCAAATCCAAAAAATTTAATTAGAGAGAAAATTAAAAACGAACCCGTTCCTGGTCCAAAAAAGCCATCATAAAAGCCAATTAAAAGTGCCATAATTCTGCCCTTCATATAGGTTGATCCCGTTGGCTCCTTATAGTGATCCACAAGACCAAGGTTTTTATTAACCAATGTATAGATCCCGATAATTGCCACTAAAAAAATAATCATCGCTTTCAAAAAATCTGGGTTTAGCCCCAAAACAACATTGACCCCTATAGCCGAACCGATTAGAGAAAACGGTACTAGCCTTATAAGCAATTTCTTATTGAGATTTCCAGACTTAAAATAATGATATGCACTACTTATTGCACCAGTACTAGAAGCAAATTTGTTAGTCCCAAGTGCCAAATGTGTTGGAATACCTGTAGCAAGCAATGCTGGTACACTTATGAGGCCACCACCACCTACCATTGAATCCACAAGTGCTGCAAAAAAACCTGCCAAACAAATAATCACGATTGTCATGATATCCTCCCATGTTTCATCTGTTAAACCCTTAGCAAGCTCTTTATAACAACAGCTTTTTAACGGATTTCATATCCTCTATTTTTAAATAACCAAACCATTCTGTTAAATCCAACATAAACGTTTTATGGTGCTCAATTGCTTTTGAAAAGACTTGAAAATAATCTAGTATAATTTCATCTGTCAACCCTTCATTGGCTATTGCAATCCCCAAGAGTTGTCGCTTCATTAATTGATACCGGCAAAGCATCAATAGATAAGCATCAAAAATCCACTCTGCCTCAGTAAAGGGGAAAAGTGCTTTGAACATATGATTCACAAAATAATTTTCAATTACATAACCTCTATTTTCAAAATACGGATCATAATACTTAGTTTTTAAAGCTTTCAAATTCAAGGATTTATCCTTTAATACCTTTTCCGATTTATGATAATGATGCAAAAAACGCTCTGAAATAATAGTCTCATTTGGATCTAAGATATCTAAAATTTGCTTTGATCTTTTAAGCATATTAGCGCTAAAAGCATCAACGTCATATTTTGAAGCCTGTTTTTTTCGATATCGATTCATCAACTGCGTAATCTCTTCTTTGTTACGCGCTTGAGTTAATCCATATACAAAATGTCCTGTGATCTCAAAACGCTCTTCTAAATTTAAAGTGCCATTTTGCATGATATCAAGAGAAATCCACCTGATTTTTTGAAGTTGCTCTGCAGGCGTGCCCTTAAATGTTTTTAGTTTCGTATTGACATCGTAACTGATCATTACTTCGCGCTCATCAGGTCGTTCACCTGTCCCAAATTGGATACCATTCGGATCGAATAGAACCATTTTTGTAATTTCTGGACAAGACATGGATGCTGAAACTTCTAATTTTCCATCTATTTTATTATAAATTCTAGGGTATTGGGCACACACATTTGATAGATATGTTTCACCATATTTACTTTGGATTTTACAGAGCCTTGTCGTATCCAAAAAAGGACATCTCTTATTGGCGGTTAAAGAAACCACTGCAAAATTCACAGTACTGTCATGATCATTAGAATTAATGTGTATAAAATCTTTAATTAATGTTTCCAGTGGATCCCCTTTAATGCCTTGATATTTTTCATAAGTACGCTCATCAATATCCACATCCCAACCTATACAACAATTATCAATACAAGGAGAGCCTATACATTTAAATTGTTCCATATAATCAGGTCTTAATATTTTCATTCATGCCCCCTCACGTCTCTGTCTTCTTCTAACCAAACAGAGGGAATCCAACCATATTCATGATTATATTTTATAAAAGCGTATTTGCCATAGTTGCCAATAAATCTCACCGACTCGCCTGCTTCAAGATAATGCAATTTAAAGATATAATCCTCAGTACAATAGGTTTCACCTTCTATTTTTTGGATAAACTCATTTTTTACAAGCCCCATCTCACCTGTGGATTTTTTCAAGCAGAGCGAAAACTCAGGTAAAAACTCAATTACTTCTATGGCATTATCGTTCCACATTATTTTAAAAGGTTTGCCCTCAACTAAATGCGGTTCAATGCTTTCCATACTGTAGGGCTTTACTTTACGCTCCTCAAGATCATCTGAAAAATAGCATTTATATGCATATTCATCACCTTTTTTCTCAATGACAAGTGCATTCACTTGACCATGCCACTTGACACTATATCCACCATCAATATTTAAAATCTGCTTTTCAAAATCAAGAATTGGATTTGCCAGTAGACATTGATCTAAATAATTCAACACGGGCCAATGCCCTACCACCACAATTTTATCTAGTTTATGCTCAGATTCATAAAAAGCGGGATAGGATAACAGTGTTTTTTTATCAATGTCAGTTTCAGAGTCTATACCCGCATGAACAAAAATAAAAGGTGGCGCACTTAAGCCCCAAGGGAGTGCTTCTAAAAATTCTAATTCACTTGCATAGTGTTTTTGAAGCACTGTCTGAACTTCATTTGGATCAAAAGGTTCTGTTTTCATATCAATATAGCAAACTTTATCATATAAATCGCTAATGAGCGATGGGTATTTAATCTTATCTAAATACATTTTAATCATACTCTGTCTTTCAGGGTTTGTAATCATTTGATGTACAAAAGATTCACAATTCCCAGAGAGTACATAAGTATTTGGTCTTTTCTGAAGTAACATCGCACGATAAAGCATCTCAATGTTCTGCGGTCCCTTTTCAATAAAATCACCTAAGATAATGAGAATATCTTCATCTTGTAATTTTATCTGATCAAGCAGTGCATCAAGATGTACTAGACCACCATGAATATCACTGATGACTACCATCCGTGCACATTCATTTAAAGTTATATTTATTATTCTTTCATTCATATTTTCCTCACATTTTAATTAATCCAAGTTGATTATAGCATAATTATAAAGGGTATAATACAGCATCAACCAAATTTTAGAGGAGGTTTTTATGGCACTACAATGGCACGATAAATTTTCGATTGGAATTCCGGAAATCGACAATCAACACAAAATATTGTTTGAACTGCTCAATAATTTAGAACAAGCTACCCATTCTACAGAATTTGAAGATATCATTCCAAATACATTAGACAAACTAAGTGACTATGTGGACGTTCACTTTGCTACCGAAGAAAAATACATGGCTGAAAACGGCTACGAAGATCTTCAAAAACATCACGAAATTCATGAAGCTTTAAAAGAACGGGTTTATGAAGAAATCAAATTAAATCAAAATCAAGGCTATAGCACTTTGAAAGTGATGCATCTTTATAATTTTTTGAGAGAATGGATTGAAAATCACATTTTAATTGAAGATCATAAATTTTGATAACTGTAAAATTATTTGAGCTTTAAACTCTGCTAAAAAGAACTCTTTAGAGGGACAATTCTGTTTATCTTATAAAAATTGTCCCCTTCTTTTCGATTTACCTCATCCACGCTAAAATAGCCCTGTCTCATA
This sequence comes from uncultured Fusibacter sp., assembly GCA_965140735.1. Taxonomy (GTDB): domain Bacteria; phylum Bacillota; class Clostridia; order Peptostreptococcales; family Acidaminobacteraceae; genus Fusibacter_A. The sequence continues at coordinate 1,858,488 of OZ223306.1, forward strand.
AACTGAAATTTGTCTTCTGGTTCTATATCTTCTAAGGCTTTTTCTAATAGACAGTTCCTTAATACAATATGAGAGCTTGGGTTAATCTTTTCATCCCAAGAAAGAGATTTATCTCGTGCAATTTCATCATCTTCAAACAATCTGTCAAAGAGGTGAATCTCAACTTTTATGTTTTCAGTCGCATGTACCCAGTGGATTGTACCTTTTACCTTTCGCCCTTTAAAGCCACTGCCACTTTTAGTTTCTATATCATATGTGCAGAGCAACTCTATAGGCTCTCCAGATTCATCTACACGTACATCATAGCATTTTATAAAATAAGCTCCTTTAAGCCTCACTTCTCCACCTAATGTCAATCGCTTAAACCCTTTAATTGGCGATAACATAAAATCTTCTGCTTCAATAAACAGATGCCTTCCAAAAGGAACTTTACGTTTCCCTAGAGCTTCATTTGCAACATTATTCTCCATGTCTAGCCATTCCAGTTTATCGTCAGGATAGTTTGTAATGGTTACTTTGATTGGATTTAGCACACACATCACACTTGGCACTTTCTCTTTTAAATCATTTCTGAGACAATGATCAAGCATTGAAATATCCACTGTGCTTTGATCTTTTGAAACGCCCAAGCTGTGTATAAAATCACTAATCGCATCTTTAGTGTAACCTCTTCGCCTTAACCCTTTGATCGTAGGCATTCTTGGATCGTCCCACCCGCTGACGTAGTTGCCGTAAACTAATTCTTTAAGATAGCGCTTACTAGTAACCACACCCGTCATATTCATTCGACCAAACTCTCTTTGTCTAGGGGGTTCCTTAAACTCTAATGTCTCGAGTACCCAATCATAAAGTGGTCTATGGTTTCTAAATTCTATTGAGCAAAGTGAATGCGTTACCCCTTCGTGAGCATCTTGCAAAGGATGTGCATAGTCATACATCGGATAAATACACCATGAATCACCTGTTCTATAATGTGATTCATGAAGAATTCTATAGATTACAGGATCTCTCATGTTAATATTAGGAGAAGTCATATCGATCTTTGCCCTTAATGTTTTACTGCCATCTGGGTAAATACCTGTTTTCATCTCACCGAATAACTTTAAATTCTCTTCAATAGTTCTTGCTCTGTAAGGACTATTTGTGCCTGCTTCCTTGAGAGTCCCTCTCGTCATTTTGAGTTCATCTTGTGATAAATCACAGACATAGGCCTTACCGAGTTTTATAAGTTTCACAGCACAATCATAGAAAAAATCAGAATAATCAGACCCAAAGAAAATACGTTCTTCATCAAGCCATCCCATCCATTTCATATCCTCTATAATCGCGTTTACAAATTCCATATCTTCTTTAAGCGGGTTTGTATCATCAAATCTCAAGTTAAATTTGCCCCCAAATTTTTGAGCCGCAAAATAACTAAAATGTATGGCATATAGACTCCCAATGTGTAGATATCCATTGGGTTCCGGGGGGAATCTCGTACATATTTCTCTTGAGTACTCGCCATTTGAAATATCCTCTGCTATCATCTTGTGAATATAATTATCCGTCATCATTTGCCTCCTTAAATTTATAAACAAAAAATAAAAAACATCCGTTCCCAAGTCATTAAACTTGAGGACGAATGTTATATCGCGTTGCCACCTCTATTCGTTGATCCTTCGCAGAATCAACCTTATCAAGTACACCTAATGGGATACCCTAGCTCTATAACAGGAGCACCTGTCGTAACATCACCGAGCTCATTTATTTTAGCGTACATAACACCAATCTATATTGCTCAGATCCATACGAAGCTCAGAGGCTTGTTTCTTTAATCTCGTCAATATCCACTTTCAGCACATGTGAACTCTCTTTGATTGCCTTAATTACTTACTCTTCTCATCGTCGCTTTTGACTTATTTATTTTTGATTGTACTTAGAATAGCATATGATGATTTAATCGTCAACTGTCTTTCCCAATATTTAAAAATCAAACCTTAAATTTTAATTCACTCACATGGTTTTTGATTTCTTGCTCTTTGCTTTTAAACTTTGTATTTAAATTGTATTTGTCCTTTTCTAGACTTAATAACTCTTTTTTCTTCATACATGGCATGATCTACTTCGCGGAAAAAAGCACTGAAGTCTATATTACTTTCGCCATCACTGTATGAAAAAAGACCTTGTCCTATGGCTATACTGAAACTATACTCCTTTTCATGCTCATAATTTTCAATCAAACTGTTGGCGTTAGCTTTTGCCACTTCATACTTTTCAAAATTCACATCCTCTAGCAGACATGCAAATTCATCCCCACCCAATCGATAGCACTTTCCTAAATCCGAAAAAGCCGTTCGAATCGAATCGTAAGTCCACTTAATAATGAGATCACCTTCACTGTGCCCAAATGAATCGTTAATGTTTTTTAAATTATTGATATCTAAAAGTATCAATCTAAAAGCATTTTCAGATGTCTTACTGAGAATTTCATCTAAATCACGCTCAAATGCAGCCCTATTGTACCCGCCTGTTAAAATATCTCTATATGCCATTGCCTCTAACAACTTGGATTCACTTTTAAGTACTAATAAATTATTAAAATACTTGATGCTTTCCATAAATTGAAAAAACATAAAAACGCCGAATCCCAACTTACTATATAGAATTAATAAATCAAATTCCTTAATAAAAAAAACAACAATCTCTAAAAAACCTGTAATAATCAAAACGCTCAAATGCATAAGGTATAGGCTTGCTTTTTTATTTTTCAAGACAGAACTTTCATATATCAGTACACCAAATACCCATAAGATGAGACTCCCAATAGAAATGAGAACAACCGGAGTCGTTGAAATAAAAGCATTAATCCCCATCATCTGAAGTAGTATTGACAGAAAAAATATCATATAAAAAATATTGACGATAATTTCAATGGTTTTTTCATATTTGGATAAGACAACAATCCCTAAGTATCTGATAAGTGCAATTGTAAAAAGCGGTAACATCAAATAACTTATGCCTCCAAGAATAAATCGATTACCTGTCACTAATTGTAAAGTTCGCATTTCAGAAAACATCCATATACTTGCCGAGATCGAAAATAACCCTAAATAAAAAAGACGTCGATCACCAATTCGACTTAACACAATAGATGCTATAACCGCTAATATACCCGTAATGAGCATTGTAATTGCAACGACTAATCCTGTTATGTTTTTATTTATAAAATCATAAATTAGTGCCTCAGTTTTACCATAAAAAATTGGATTTATAACACCCGAAAAAGTATTAATTCTCGTTTTAAATTTAATTACAAGATCTTTACTGGCCATGTGATCTGGAATTTCCACCAGATGCCACATGCTAACTTCTGGAAACACCAAACGCCCTTTATTCACTCGATTACTTTGATAAATGATTTTACCACCAACAATTACAGTTACATCTTGCATGGATGCCCGGATCCTAAGAGACATGCCATCTGGAAAGTCCTCATCTAAAGTCCTTTTTACCTCAAAGACTTCATCGTAGCCAACATCTTCAACCGTATAAGGCAAATTAACATGCTCAATTTTACGCTTATCTACTAAAACTTGCCAGTCCTCATTTAAGTCAAAAATAGGCCCCTTTGCAATTGATAAATCTTTCTCTGGTGAAAGCCAAGCAATAAAAAGGATAATTGCAATTGTCAGTAAAAAAGTAATATAGGGTTTTGCTTTTTTTAATATTGTTAATCTTTCTGGTAACGTTCTCTTATGTTTCACAAGGGCTCCTAATCTATTTAATTTTAAACTCTATAATTTCTCCGATTTTTGCATCTAAAATTACTTTGACTCATTTTTAATTCTGAATATGTATTTTTCAATAATTTCTGAAATTAGCATTATGCCAGAATAGCGATCCCCCCATAAAATACATCTCCTATAACAAACTGATGATGCTTAATTAAAAATCCACTTTTATTTAATGCCGCTTCAAAATCTCTGTTGAGATGACAGCCATGTGCGATCACTTTCCATGCTGGCGTTAAAACATGCATCACTGGAGCTGCCACAGGTGACTTGGACAAAACATGTTCGATAAAAATAAACTGCCCATCTGGTTTGAGAACACGTTTAATTTCTGATAACCCTCTGAGGACGTTTGGAACTGAACAAAATATGAGTGTTGACACCACTGTATCAAAAGTATTGTCTTCAAAAGGCAAATGCTCAACATCTAAGGTCATCAAATTTATATTTTCTGTAGAAATATTTTCTGCGATTAAATCTAGTTGAGTTTTAATCCTGGACTCAATTTTTCCAACCTTATCAAGATCTGATAAAGTTAAACGCACCACTTTATGGGCATCATAAAATCCCAAATTGGCACCGCTACCCACACCAAGTTCCAGACAATTCCCACTTGCATCTGAAATCAATTGACTTCTCATTTCTTTTAATCCACTATTTTCAAATGGTGCCATGAAGAGATCATATATATTCACAGGTTTGTCCTTTCTCTAATAACGTGCCTTAATAAAACATTTTATTTTAAGGCAATTTAATGCCATTGCGTAGTGACTGATTAATAAATGACAGGACGAGCTCTCAGTTTATAAGCTATTGTGCCTGCCATTACACGATCAAAATTTCTCTTTTAACTTCTCATAGGCATCTAAAATTTCTATAAAAATACTAGAGTCTCCCCCTTTATCAGGATGATGCAATTTGGCAAGGTCCTTAAAGCGTTTTTTGATCTGTTCTTCCGTGACTGGTGCGATTAATCCCAACGCTTCTAAATGCATCGGATCAAACAATTGTGTCAATGGGAGTCCGTTTTCCTTATAATGCTGATGGTATACTGCAAAAAAATAGCAGGTAAAAACTTCTTTTCGATCCTCATGCGACATATCTATTAAAACAGAAATTGGATAGGTGACTTGATTTGATCTTTGATCAGATGAAAAAAACTGATCCCAAATTAACGCCATCCCCTCTGGCCTAGGTCTATACTTAAATCTAATGGCGATTTCTTGCTTCTTTAACTGCCTTAATTTTTTCACAAGCTCCATTTTATTCATTAAGTTCCCCCTTAAATACTTGTCTCCTTAATATTGATCGTTAATTTGAAACTGCCAATACACTCTACTCATCTTTAGATAAAATAGATTTCAAATCATGCTCTATTGACTCAAGTCTTATCACAAGATCTTTATACTTTTTATAAATAAAATATGGAACCCCTATAAAAAGGGCTATCAATAACACTGTATTTAATAATTGAAAAATAAATGTCCAACCTATTTCCACTGTTCCTATACTCAATTGATTGTCTCCTCTCTAATTATATCATTCAATCTTTGATTAAGGTGTCATAAATCAAAAGTTAAGCAATCAGCCCTCCATGCTGTCGTTTACGAACGATCACCTTCTTCTAAAAGCGGTTCATACATCATAAGGGCATGATTTTCACAGATAAACTCATCTGCAATGCAATCGTCATTCATACTTTTTACAAGTCTTCTTATTTCGTTATGTCTAACATAGGCACCCCAAAATTGAAGTGTGAATTTATGATTTTTCTCATAGATATTGTATTTAAAATATTGAGGTCTATTAGATAAAATAGTCCCAACCAAATAATCATCTTCTATAAAAAGCCTAATTTGATACGCTTCATCGGTATCATTTAAAATACGTAAATCTCTATAATTATAAACACAAGTAGCACCGCTTCCAAAGGGTTGTGTCCTATTGGCATCTGGAAAGACATCGAAGCTATGCCTATGCCTTTCTGTAACAACAAGTGGCGTATGTAACGTCATCCAGTAAATCAAGTTAGAAAGTTGACAGAGCCCACCACCAACTCCCGCTTTAAAATTACCGTAATGCAAGATCATGCCCTCTTTATAGCCTTTCGAGGCAGTGGGATTGCCAATCAATTTCCAATAAGAAAAAGTCTCTCCAGGGTTGATAACAAGCCCGTCAATTTGCTTAATTGCGATTTTCAAATTATTGACCTTGTTATGTTGAAGCCACATATCTACATTTTTTAATTGTCTATACAACGGCGTCCGATGCCTCATGATACAAAATTTCAAATTAATCTCTGATTTTTGCTTTGCAAATTGATGCTGGTGAACAAACCATTCTATATAACGTCTATAAGTGTAATACTTACGTCCTAAAGTTGCTCGGAGCTTTGATCTATATATAGGCTTCAGATGTTCAAATTGATCCATCTTAATCCCTCCTATGTCTAACTACTTAGCTGCATTTAATATAAAGAGCGAATATGGCACGGACTCCCCTTTATCTATTTTTTCTCCAAAATAAAAACTTTCGATTTTTGTCTCTTTAAATCCTACTTTTTTTATCTTACGAATCAAATCTTGATGATTAAAACCATTATGTCCTTTAAAATCTGGAAAATTATCATGGAAACTACCATCTTCTTCATCAATGTCTACGATACAAAGTTCTCCACCTTCTTCTAACAGCTCATAAAAAACACCTAAAACAGCTTCTATGTTACCAATATGATGAAGTACCATTGAGCTGTAAACGACGTTGAATTTTTCATTTAAAGGTGTATCGACAATATCCATATGAATTGCCTTCAAGTTTTCTGAAGCAGTGGCAGCTATTTTTTCATTTGCAATTTGAATCATCCCTTCAGATGAATCCACAAGTAGCAACTGATCAAATTTATGCTTTAAATTGAACCCCACAAGTGCAGTCCCGCAACCAAATTCAAGTGCTGATTTGTAGTGATTCTGGCTTAGTCTATGCTCTATTTCTTTAGCAATTTCTGTAGCCCTTTGAATATGTCCTTCATTATCCCACTTTCGTGCGTATTGATCAAAACTCATTTTTTCCTCCTTCGCGACATTATAAAAATCTGAATCCGTCGGTATCTTAATTATACAATAATAAAAATAAGCTCGCTATAACTATGTTAAGCAAATCTGTAGCTTCATTATCTTTATTTTTTAACGCTATAAACTGCTAAAAAGATCCAGCATCAGAGTTAACGCTGGGTCTTCACTCACAATTCGAGATCACTATACAATTTCATGAGATTCGTCTAACTCATTCTGCATAAGACCCCATATAAAATAGAGATACTTTGCACATAGTGCTCTCGTAATAATGCGTTTAGGCTCAAAATAGAGGCCATGCGCAATCAGCCCACGATACACAACTGCATCAAAAGGTGCTAATGGCGAATAACCCGACCTGAAATAGGGAATAGGTTCCATTGGCTTTAGAATCTGACAATAAAATGCGTCTATAAAATAAGCTAATAATTCACGTGTCCATAAAAGGGATTCGATCGGCTGATTATAATGCACTTTGATCTCTTCTATATCCATTTCAAACCCTTGCTTGCTTAATAAATTCAAGGCATTAAACCAACACGCCACAGTAACTGATGCATTAGGGTTAAAAAAGCCCTTTTCATCAAGATCAAAAAGGCCTATTTGAACTACTTTTTCAATTTGATTTCTGTATTTTGCATAAGTGCCTGCGCTCATCTTAGCTGGAGATTTACCAGCTTCAAGATACATGGATATGGATTTTGCGGCATAAACACCTATTGAGTTCAAGTAAACAACGCTTTTTTTATTAAGATCAACAACCGGAATGCGATGTTCTTTTGCTACTTTCCGCATAATTTCTGGGAATTTCAAGCGCGTAAAGGAGTTTTGGATAACATCCCCCTCGTTGTATTTCGCATCAAGTCTCGTCATAGGTGTTACGAAAATAGGTACAAGACCGCAAAGTTCACACAATGGGATGAAAATCATCTCAAGTGTCCGCTCATAAGCTTTTTCTGTTGCACCACGTCCAAACCGTGATGAATGGCCTTCATTCTCATGCCCCGCCCATTCATAGGCAGTTCTTCGAAAACATAGTTTTTCACAGTAGAATCACCCAATAAAAACATTTGAGGTTTTCCACCCTTATTTTCTTTTTTAATGAGTCGCTTGACCCTAATTTCTTCAATAATAAAATGTTGATCTTGATCTGTAGGCTCAACCTCCACGTGAATATGATCTTTTGCATTCATATACCCATAATGCCCTATTGAGCCATCCCAACAATCAGCGAAGTATTTCGGCATAGTCATGGCTGCATTCCAATATCCCAACTGCTTTGTTCTAATACTATCAAGTCCTGAAATCGCAATAAGTGGCTTTTCCACATTACCAATCCGGTCTCACACATGGATAAGTCATCTAACGCTACATTACGCTCAATGATATCGTAGCTACGATCCACACAACCATAACCTATGCGAGCTTCATAAAGTGGTATTTCATCAGATGATGTAAATTTGATAGTCTTCTCAAGAACTTCTTCAAAGAGTCTTCTTTGGTTTTCTTTCATTCTATGTCCTTTCTTCAACAAATCTCAAGATCGTTTCACAATCTCAAGTAAATTTATGCTATGTTCTCACTGTTTATATATAAGCATATACCATAAACTCACAATCATTTTATAAAGGATTACTACTTTTAGAATTTTATCATTTAGGTATATTCTTTTCCAGATAAAATTGCTTGCATTGTAAAAATGCCGTTCTCTGCTGTAGACGCATATAGGCCATTATACTTTTTAACAATCGCTATGATACTTTTAACACCTAGACCATGGTTTTCCTCAGTAGAAATTGGCATCTCGCCCTCAAATTGAATTTCACCTTCGTAAGCGTTACAAATCTCAATCATCAATTTCTTGTTTTTAAAATTACAAATTACACCAATTTTTCGTTCACTTTCATTTTGAACTTGATTACAAGCGTGTATTGCATTTTCCATACCATTTGATAAAATCACACAAACATCTGTAACATGTATTGGAATCTCTTTTGGCACATGTGTCAAAATTTCAATCTGACAATGGTTATTATTTGCTTTTGCTACAAACGCAGATAAAATTAAATTAATATTTGTATTTTCACAGTACTGCTCCACATATGTAGCTTCGATATCATTGTTGATTTTAGTGATATAAGCAAGTGCATCATCTGCATGTTTTTCTGAGATACAATTGCTTAAGTAATGTAAGTGATGCCGTAAATCATGTCGATAGATGGCCAATTCATTTTGAGCTCTTTTATAATCCTCTAACTGAATCAGCGTCATCTCATTTTGCATCTTCAATATCGTCTGCACCGTCTGTGTTTCAAAGTTTTTATCCATCTCTATAAAATAGGCAATTATAAAGGCATAAAATAGAAAATTAAACCCCACACTAAATATACCCACAACTAATATCGTTGAACTATAAAGTGCCTCAGTGTAAACCGTTGTTGCATAAGTAATACAATAAGATGAAGCCGGTATGACTGTCAGCAGACTAATACGAGAATTTGAGTATTTTAATATACGATTCACATAGGGTTTTAGATACTGATAGATAAAGAACAACAATAGGATAGAGGTTACTATTTTTGTTGTGATCAATACATATGGTGCGTTGTTAAAAAACAATGCCGTAACTTCCCCAATCCATCTTCGAGGTGCAGTAAAAAGATATGCGGTAAATAAACTAAAGAACACCAAATTGATTCTCTTTTTGAAGACAAAGAAAAAGAGCAAAACAAGAGGTAAATGGATTATTATAGGATAGAGTTTTTCTATTGCTTTAACTCCATAGAAATGATAAACCACAAGCTGTACAAGGCTACTCAATAAAACACATACTGCTAGAATTAAAAGATTTTTCTTATTTAATTTGACATCTAAAAAAAAGGCCATAATCAATACGCCATAAATCAATACACTCAGCGAATCCAATGCAGCTAGCATGCTTTTCTACCTACTTTCTAATTCTTATCGTTTACTTATACGATCAACGGGACCCTAAGTATATTGACTTGATTAAATATTGACAAATTCTATTTTAAAATTTAAAAAAACACCTTCAGTTGTTTCTATTGAACAATTTACTGAAGGTGTTGCTTAATGGATGTTTTTTTCACTTCGTGAAAAACCAGTCACTCAAACGCATCTGCTTTGCAGTTGCTGCCTTTGCTCTAAAACTTATGGATGTTTTTTTCACTTCGTGAAAAACCAGTCGCTCAAACGCATCTGCTCCGCAGTTGCTGCCTTTGCTCTAAAACATATGGATGTTTTTTTCACTTCGTGAAAAACCAGTCGCTCAAACGCATCTGCTCCGCAGTTGCTGCCTTTCGCTCCTTAACTTATTCATCCCAATTGTGATAAACGTTTTGGACGTCGTCGTTGTCTTCCATGAGGTCGATGAGTTTTTGCATGTTTTTGATATCGTCTTCACCAGTGAGTGTTGTCATGGTTTGTGGTAAATAACGGAGTTCTGCCATGCTGAATTCATATCCTTGTTCAGCAAGTGCATCACGTACACCAGCGAAATCACCAATCTCTGTATATATTTCATAATGGTCTTCTTCCACGGAAAAATCTTCACAACCAGCTTCAATTGCAGCCATTTCGATTTCTTCATCATCCATGCCCTCTGTTTTATCAATAACGAGAACACCTTTATGATCAAACATAAAAGAAACACAACCATTTGTACCGAGATTGCCTTTACCTTTTGAAAAATAGCTTCGAACATCTGCTGCTGTTCTGTTTGTGTTATCTGTAAGGCATTCTACTAAAACAGCCACACCACCTGGACCGTAGCCTTCATAAGTTAATTCCGTAAATACAGCACCATCACCGTCACCAGCACCTTTTTTTACTGCTCGATCAATGTTATCGTTTGGCATATTTGCCGCTTTTGCTTTTTCAATTGCAGATTTTAAAGCTGCATTGTATTCAGGATCTGCGCCACCTTCTTTGGCAGCTACCATAATATATCGTCCTAATTTTGTAAACTCTTTTGCTTTCTTAGCATCTTGTTTACCTTTTCTTTGAATAATCGTTCCTATTCTTCCCAAAATAATCTCTCCTAATCTCTTTATTAACTATCCCTAATCATAGCATATCTTTCATGATTTTTAAAGGTTTTATTGATCTCGTAAACAGCTTACGACCTTCTTAAATAAACGTTTTCATCCCTATTATATCACTAATATATCCCTGTATGTCAAAATATCATTCCACTAAACGCTTCTTTTGCCAAAGTCTATCTGTTCCAGTGGCTTAAAGACAATCCTACATGCCTTCTACAAATTAAAGTCCCCGCAGAATAAGATAAGGGAAACTCTATTTTCATAGCTTTCCCCTTATCTCACTTACATAAATCTTACTTAATTTATATAATCCATTAAAATGATTCTAGAAATTAAATTTTAGAGCTTATAAATGTGTATTACTTCGTTTATATGATTACATAATTTCACTTCTGCAGGAACGCAGGATTCCAGTTTGCTGTGCATGGATCTTATGCCAATAAAATGTGCTCCAAAAGCCTTTGCAAACTTATAATCTGTAACGCTGTCTCCCACAACAAGTACTTCTTCTGGTTCTAATTTAAATCGTTCACAGAACATTTTTCCCATCTCAAGATGTGGTTTAGGTGTCATAACCCCATCATCTGCACCAATAAAATCAAAATACTCTAAAATACGTACTTTTTTTAAACTATTCAAACAAGAAATCCTCGTATCTGCAGTGGCGATGCCAAGATGATAGGCTTTTTCTGAAAGATATTTTAGCCCCTCAACAGTCCCCGTTAAGAGTTCTACATCTATACGGTCATCTGCTGTCACTTCATCGAACACCTTTAATATTTCTGAAAAAGCCGTAGCCTCATCTTTATTAGAAAGACGAGACCAAGCTGTAACAATCTCAGTGGTTGAAAGATATTGAATAGCACTTTCCTTTTCAAATCCATTCTTTTTATAACCTGCATGCTTTTTAAACAAATCTAAGTCCGTAGTATATCCCATATCATTTAACTGCTCAAAAATAATTTTTAAAATGGCATGCCATGTTTTTTCAAATTCAATCAGTGTGCCATCTTTATCAAATAGTATGCCTTTTATCATCGCTAGAAAATGCCTCCATTAAAGCTCCTAATAAACCAGACCTTTTTTTTCTTACCGTTGCGTATATTGGATTTACATAGGCGACGATATCTCCATTCAAATCATAAATACCAAATCGAATCCAGCTATCCTCTGCCTCTAAAACGACAGATTGCTCTAAACTCATGATAGGATTCTCACGTGTCAATAGGCCTTTTTGAATACATCTGCCATTGTAAATAAAGCGCCCTTCAAATTTTTCAGGTACAGCACTTTCTTCATGCCACTTAACGCAGACTTGATACTGATCCACCATCCCCTTAAAAGCATCTCCTGGCCTCATCAAACCTCCCATAATGTTCAAATCAAGTGATCCCCATCTTGATACGTAACAATGTCCATTGCGTAATCCTTCTTTTAAATTTTGGATGGACAAGCCCTCACAGTATACATAAGTGGAGGGATCTCCATAAATGCTTGGAGCGGATGCTTTTTCATAGTGCTCCCATACATGATTATGAGCATCACTGCCACCGACACCAAATAGAGTGTATCCTTTTTCCCATATCCAATCTAGGAAAGCAACCGCCTCTCTATTCGCCCTAGGTGAATCCACATAAGTCGGATCACAGATAACCTCTAAAGTATCAATCTCTAAAATCGAATTTTCTTTTTCCTCATACGCCCAAGGTTTCATAAAAGGATGATTGACAGAAATAATCGACCTATCTCTATAGGTTTTCACCCCTTTTAGAAGCATATTTTCAGGATTTTCAAGCAAAGGAGATAAGACATCTGCTGTATCAACACCCCAAATATTCAGATGTCCATTTGGAAGCGTAAGTTCAAAAGCTGGTAATATCAACACTTGACCTTGCCTATGTCCAAAGGGTATCCGATTGTGCTCAGTGAGTGCCATAAAATCCAGTTTCGATTTTTCAAGTACTTCCATTGCCTCATGCGGCGACATTTTACCGTCAGAAAATGTCGTATGACCATGCAAGTCCCCTCTATAATATTTGGTTTCTGGATTTATAACTTGATCGTGGTCTAAATGACCATCTGGGCCAAACCACACTTTTTCAATATAAAACGACTCATCCACTACAGGTTGATGAACATCTGTTTCTATAGCCACCGTACAAGTACAAGGTGCATCAGGTTGATGTGCCTGAAGAACAATAAATTCAAATTTATAATCACCCTTGAGAGGTTCATGCATCATCGCATTCATCGTTGCCATTTCTTTCCCAAATTGAATGACTGTGGGAAAGGCATAGTGTCCATGAACAATCTCTCCTATAAGTTGTCCCAAGGGATTATAGAGTCGTACATAGAGATGACAATTGCCTTCTAGAGTTGAATGAACTGTTATACCTTTACCGGGCGTTTTAATTTCAATACATTTCGTTTCATATAATGCTTTTATAGGTTGTTTAAATTCAATCATTTCACTCACACTACTTATTGATTTTATCAAGCTCTTTTTGAGCTTTCTCTGCTGCTATATCTAGTGCTTCTTTTGCAGACATATTTTCAATTTCGACTTTATCAACCGCTTCTCCAAGTGCTGTTAGTATACTGCCACCTGTGGGATCAATGAATTCTGGCACCGCATATAAATCAATTTGTTTAAGTGCTACATCGGCATCTGGATTAGAAGCAAGGTATTCTTTGTAGCTTGGCAAATCCAGTACTGATTTTCTAACAGCTGCATACCCTGTTGCAATGGCAAACTTAGCTGTATTATCAGTTGAAGTTGCAAACGTGACGAAATCAGCTGCGCCCTTTTTCTGTTCTTCTGTTAGATTGGAGTCATTTGGTATGAAGTACATTAAACTACTAAAATAAGGTGCTGGATCATTTGAACTCCAACCCGGTTGGTGAACCACTGCAAATTCATTTTTATAGCCTTCTGAAATGGCTTTATTAATAGCTTCCATTGCAATCACATAATCCCCTGGCGAACCTGTATACCCTAAAGATTTTCCATAAACCCAGTCATCCATCGTTTTATACCAGTACTCCCAACCTTGTCCACCAGAGTGAATCTTCATGATGCTATCATCGTGAAGCCAAACGCGAACTTGTTCTAAAACACTTACCCATTCAGGCGAATTAATCAAGACAGTCTTGCCATCTTCTGATAAAAATTGAGCCCCATTTGATCGTGCCATATCTTCGATATTACCTGCACCCCACATGGGTTCCCATACATAACTAATCTTGTCTTTGTTCGTATCTTTTCCAATAATTGCAGAACTAAGATCTGCGATCGCTTGCCAAGAACTAAGATCTGCTACGGTTTTGCCCGCTTCTTTTAAAACCGCTTTATTCACATAGAGAACTTGTGACGTCCCATATGCAGGTGCCACCATCAGTTTGCCATCAATTGTTGCTGCTTTTAAAAAACCGCCTACAATATCCGCTTTGTCATATGCACTTGGCATATAGTCCTCAAAAGGCGATACCAATCCCTTTGAAGCAAATAGATTGTAAGAACCACCAGCCACAAGTGCTGGTACTTGATCGGCTGCATATGCGGCTTGAAGCTTTTCATCGATTTCTGAATAACTTCCAATAACCACTGGTTTGATCACATATTGCGTTTGTGAAGCATTGTAATCTGTAATAATTTCGTTCAAGCCATCTCCAAGTGAGCCACCAAGTGCATGCCAAAATTCAATTTCTACGGGTTCTTTTGAAGTTGCTGTTTCAGAAGTTGCTACCATAGCTTGAGGCTTTACAGCTTGTCCTTCTGATTTTTTTTCCACCACTGCATTTGTCCCACACCCCGTTAACAATAATGTCAATGTAAATGCGATTGTCAATAAACGCTTCATCTCTGTTTCCTCCTATTTTGTACCACTATCCTCTTTAATACCTGTTAAAAACCACTTTTGAGTCAATACGAAAATCACTATTATGGGCAATATAGCTACTGTACTTGCCAGCATTATTTGTGACCAGTTCATACCATAAGCGCCATCTTGTATGAAGAACTGCCTAAGACCTTGCGAAATGAGGTACTTGTCTTGGCTCTTGAGCATAATACTTGGCCACATATAGCTGTTGTATTGCTGAACAAAAGTTAAAACAAATACGGTGTAAATTGCTGATTTATTTAAAGGAAAGATCACATGGCGTATGATTTCCATATGACTTGCACCATCTATCCTTGCAGCCTCTACATAGCTTCGATCTGTTTTGAGTAGTGACTGCCTCAACCAGAAAACTGCAAAGACACTTGCAAGATTTGAAAAATCAATCCCGTTAACGTATCCACAAGTTTCATTTTTGCAAGGATCACAAATGCTGGTACATAAGTGACTGCACTGGGTAACATATAAGTGCCAAGAACAATCCAAAAGAGTATTTTCATGCCTTTACTATTCATAAACACAATGGCATAACTGAACATGAGTGCTATCCAGATCATTAAGGCACTGCCCACGATCCCTACAAAGATACTGTTAAAAGCATACGTTTCAAAATGAAGAGTTCCGAGATTTACGAACAATTCCCCAAAGTTGAAATGATCCGGCAGAATTTTATAAGGCTCTTGCCAAATTTCATTATTTGTCTTAAACATGCCAAAGATCATCCAGACAAATGGAAAGGAAAACACCAAAGATACAAACATCAGAAATACATGCCTTATACCCTTTAACAAATTTATTTTCATCCTCTCCTCCTAATCATAATGGACATGTTCTTTAGAAAACCAAGTGCTTATAAGAGATAACACCACAATGATCAATAAAATAATCATTGCCACTGCATTTGCTTCTCCCATATTAAAATTCTGAAAGGCCTTTTGATAATACAAATACAAAAGAGTGGTTGTACTGCCTCCTGGTCCTCCTTGCGTCATGATCTGTATTTGATCATACACTTGTATAGAAGCAATTAAATTGATAATGCCTAAAAAGAATGTGGTTGGTGAAATCAACGGCAACGTAATGTGAAAAAACTTGCTGAACGCATTGCAGCCATCCAGTGTTGCCGCCTCATAAGTGCTCTCTGGAACTCTTTCCAGTGCTCCAAGATAGAAGAGCATCGTCCAGCCAACGGATTTCCAAACTGTAAATATGATCACGGCAAACATCGCTGTATCAGAACTCTTTAGCCATTCAAGTGGTGCTATAGATAACATGCCCAAAAGATGATTTAAAAGGCCTTTTTCAGGTTCAAAAATCCAAGACCAAACCAGTGACACCGCCACAGTCGGTGTAATCCACGGTGAAAAAACCACCAACTGATACAGACTGCAACCTTTAAAGTTTTTATATAACAATAACGCCAACCCAAGGCCGATAAACATCGTTGGCAAAATCGACCCTATTGCAAAAATAAAAGTATTCCACAGCGCTCTTATAAAGTCCGAATCCTTAAAAATATAATGGTAATTATCTAGGCCCACAAAATTAAACGTAGGCGATATATAATCCCAATCCGTAAAACTGATTCCCAATGCCATAATTAGTGGCAAGATCCAAAAGAGAAGCAATGGAATCAAAAATAAAATCGTGTATGCAAATTGTGCTATAGGCTTTGGTTTCATATAAAGCTCCTTTCAAGCCTAGATTAACAGCTTACCGTAAAGAAAAAGAAAAAACCAAGTTAAGTACCTGTTAAATAAGCACTTTTCTTGGTTTTACGCATGATAACTTTGTTTTTTCTTGGTTTTAGAGAGTAGTTTCACAAAATATAGTAATTAATGTGCCTCTTTTCTAGAGAGGCCTGCCATTTATCATCAAGTGATTTGGTCGTAATTAAATAATCGAGTTCCTCGAGTTCAAAAGCCCTGAAATGCGCTATAAATCCGAATTTAGACTGATCTGATAAAAGCATTTTAAAACGAGATCTCTTTTTTATGCTTTGCATTATCACAAAAGTCACATCATCTGTATTCGTGACACCTCCCTTGAGATCGATGGCATCACAGGAGAATATCATTTTATCAAAATGCATCTGCTCAATTGAAGCATTAAAAATTGGTCCATGTGTGGTCATAAGAGATTGATTGACATTGCCCCCGATAAAAAGAAAAGCGCTTTCAGATGCTTTAAAACGTCTTTCATAACCTTCTAATGTATATTTCATTAGCAAAGCAATTGAAGGTGTCACTAAAGTAATGCCTTTTCGGCTGTCCAAATAATTTAAAAGATATGAAACTGTAGAACCACCATCCACATAGATCATATCCCCATCTTTTAAAAATTCTACTGCTTTGTGACACAGTTTCTTCTTTTCATCAATTCTCAAATGTTGTTTATATTGATAATGATACTGTTCTTGGTAAGCCTTTTCTTGTTCTTTCTTCAAGCCGCCATGAACACGTGTCAAGTCATAATTAAAACTCAAATAATCAAAATCCTGTCTAATCGTCTCCTTGCTCACGTCAAATAAATCCGCCATGTCATTCAAAAAAATCTGGCTCTCTCTATCAAGGACCTTTAGTATTTCTCGTCTTCTCCGCTCTACTTTACTTGCCACTTGTAAATCTCCACTTCTATAAAATACGTCTATTTTAGTATATTAACATGCCTTTGTTAAAAGCAGATAAAATCTATTTGATTTTTATGTGATTCTATCAATGTTAATAAATATCAAAATTAAAAGAAGCTAACAGTTATGTTAGCCCCTTTTAATTTTGTTCCTTTATAATAGATCGTTTTTTCTGTGAATCTATGCGAATCATAAAGCGGACATTTGTTATCCATTCTGACGGTCAAGCTCTACTAAAACACAGTTTAAATAAACAGTGTTAATACCAGCTGCCTCTGATTGGTCAATCATCTCAACTGTGAACGTATCCGGTTGAAACCAGATGTTTTCAATATTGAGTTCAATGACTTCCTCCAGAGACTTTTGTGCAAATTTTGGAGCTACAACCACATCAACACAATCTACCTTCTTAGGCAAAGCACTTAAAGATGGATAACAAACATCTCCATCAACTTCAGCGTAATTAGGATTAACTGCATAAACTTCGTAACCAAAACGCTTTAATTTCTTATAGATTTTATGACCATACTTTGAAGGGTTTTCTGTTGCACCTACTACCGCCCATACTTTTTTGCTAAGCATTAGCTTAATTTGTTCATCCATATTGATACCGTCCTTTCCATATTGTCTAATTATCATTATACCAATTTGCCCTCATAAAGGGTTAAATATTTAGAATTTAAAATGTTAATTTCTATCTGATTAGAAGTTAAATCAATCAGTTTCTCAGATAAATTTTCTTGTTCACCTTCAACCACATAGAGTGACATGGTGACCTGATCACTAAATTGAGTGTCCTCTAATACCACATGATCCATAAGCATTAAGGCATTCTGAATTTTGCCATGCATATGATATGCTAAGGTCAATTCAATTTTCCTATAGACAGCTTTATCCACAATCTTAGCTTGCTCGATTACCTTCTGAGCTGCCTCTGTATAAGCCCTAACCAAACCGCCTGTACCTAGCTTAATGCCACCAAAATAGCGTGTGACCACAATACACAAATTTGTAATACCTTCTCTTTTCAACATCTCTAAAACAGGCACACCTGCTGTACCAGAAGGCTCACCATCATCAGAATATCTCTGAGTGCTCATGTCATCCCCTAGCAAGTAAACAGGCACATTATGAGTTGCATTATAATGTTTCTTTTTAATGCGTTCAATAAAAAGATTTGCTTCATCTTCATTTTCTACTGGCATTGCATATCCAATAAATTTCGATTTTTGAATACTTATTTCGATTTCACTTTCATTCAAAATCGTCTTGTATGGCTTCATATACCCTATTCCTCAGTTTTTAAATATTGACTGTATTTATTGTAATCAGCTTCAGATACCTCAGCTTCAATATAAGTCCCTGTTTCCAAATGATCCAACTTATCAACTTGATAGGTTTGACAGATATATGAAGTTGCTGCACCTTCTGTATACGGAATTACAAAAGATGCACGTTTCATATTACTGAAAAGATGCGCTTTGATCTTTTCAATGAGTTTGTCTACATTTTCACCTGTTTTTGCAGAAATATGAACAGATTCATCTAAATCACCAATAACTTTACTTGGCACTAAATCAATCTTATTAAATACTGTGAGCATTTTTTTGTCACCTGCTTTTAATTCGTTTAGAACTTGCTTAGTGACTTCCATTTGCATCCTGTACGAATCATTTGAAGCATCCACCACATGTAAGAGCAAATCAGCACCCAAAGCTTCTTCGAGAGTTGCTTTAAAAGCATCAATTATGCTATGCGGTAATTTTGAGACAAATCCTACTGTATCCGTCAAAACAAATTCTTTTTTATCCTCAAGCACGATCCTTCTTGTGAAAGTATCTAAAGTTGCAAAGAGCATATCTTTCTCAAAAACTTGTTTTTCGACTTCACCTTCAGGAGAATGATTGATAAAATAATTTAAAATAGAAGATTTCCCTGCATTCGTATAACCTACTAAAGCAACGACAGGCACTTCCATTTTTTCTCTCAATCTTCTTTGAACCGTTCTATTTTTTTCAGCTTCTTTAATCTGTTTTCTGATCTCATCAATACGTTCATTGATTCTTCTTCGATCAATTTCTAACTTTTGTTCTCCGGGACCTCTTGTGCCAATTCCCCCACCTGTACGGGAAAGAGAAGCTCCAAGTCCAGTAAGTCTTGGCATCCTATAACGTAATTGCGCAAGTTCCACTTGAAGTTTAGCAATCTTTGTTTGGGCTCTAATCGCAAATATATCCAAGATAAGCGCTGTTCTATCAATAACTGTCGTCTCAAAAATGGCTTCCAAATTTCTAATTTGAGCACCTGATAATTCATCATTAAAAATAACCATATTGGACTCTGTATCTTGAACAGCCATTTTAACCTCTTCAACTTTACCAGATCCAATAAAAGTGCTCGCTTCAATTGAAGCTTTATTTTGAATGATAATATCTGCCACTTCGGCACCTGCTGCAAGTGTAAGCTCTGCAAGTTCATTCATTGATTCTTTAATATCGAATTCATCTCTTAAACCTTGATAGAGCCCTACTAAAACTGCACGTTGTTTTATTATTTTATTTTCTTCCATATTATATATCACCTACTTTTCATAAGGTCATTATACTATAAAACAATAATATTACAAAAAGATTATTTAGAGTTAAATAAATTAACACCCCGATTTAAATATGTTATAATACATTGAGAATTTCCGTAAGGAAATGTGTCATTTTAGAGCATTGGAGGTCTTTAAATGGAAAGTAATAAAACGGCTTCTCCTAAAAAGAATGCAAGTCAGAAGAAGAAGAAAAAGAAAAAATCAAGTGGTACGTTTTTAAATATACTCAAAGTATTTTTAATTCTTATGATCGTTGGTGGCTTACTTGGATCTGGAATCGTCTATTTCTATGTAACGAGTGTATTAAAAGACATCGAGCCTATTGATCCAACATTGATTGAAAAGGCCTTAACTGAAAATTCAGTGATTGTGGATGGTGAAGGTCGTGTTTTAGAGCAAGTTAAAAACAAAAATGGTCTTCGTACAGTTGTCCGATATAATGATATAAGCAAAAATATTATTAATGCTTTTGTTGCCGTGGAAGATAAAACTTTCTGGGAGCATAATGGTTTTAATATCATTCGCTTATTTGGTGCGGTGAAAGATACTGTATTATCAGGTAAACGGTTGGGTGGAACAAGTACCATTACACAACAGCTTGCCAGAAATGTGTATTTAGCTGATGTTAAATTTAAACGTTCTGTGGATCGTAAAATCAAAGAAGCCTATTATGCAGTTGAAATTGAGAAACATCTCAAGAAAGAACAAATTATCGAGGGCTATCTTAATCTTATCTATCTAGGTTCTGGAGCTAATGGCGTTGAAGCCGCTGCTCAAACCTATTTTTCTAAGAGTTCAAAAGATTTAGATATTGTTGAAGCTGCAATGCTTGCAGGAATTCCAAAAGAACCTGAAAAATATCAACCTATGATTCGAAAAAATAGAGAAAATGTTAAGCCTGATGATTATGTATTGGATGACTCTGACCCATTACTCACTGTGGTTTATAATCCTAAATGTGAAGAACGCTATAAACTTGTCATTTTGCTAATGAAAAATAATGGCTATTTAACGGAAGAAGAATACCAAGCTGCAAAAGCAACTGATTTAAAAACTAAACTTCATCCAAGCAGATCGACTTCTACTGAAATTTCATCTTATTTCTCTGACATGGTCAAAGAAGATGTCTTAAATGATTTAATCGAAACTTATGGTTACACTTATGACCAAGCCTCAAATATTCTCTATACTAAAGGTTTAGTCATACACTCCACCATTGATTTTGATATGCAAAAAATTCTTGAGAGCAACTATGATGCTGATAACTTTACCAGCTATTTTGGTGAATCCACGTATGCTGGTGTAAAAGCATTTCAAAAAAAGTATGGTCTCTCTGCTGATGGCATTGCCGGTCAAGGTACCATTGCTAAAATAGGAGAAGTTACAGGCATGGATACTTCAGTCTTTACCCAAAACCTCTATAAGAAGGGGTCTGACGGTGAGGAAGTCATTTTATTGAAAAAAGCGCTCTACAATCAAGGCTTTTTGAGAAATAATGAAAACTTCCCAAAAGTAACTGTAACCTTTAACAAAGACGGCAATATTATTTCAGAAGAAACGAAAAATACGATTCTATTTAAGCAAAGTAATTTTATCAACAGTGAAAAGCAATTAATGATTCCTTCCAGTGATTATAAATTTGACGATCAAGGCAATCTTGTGCTCTTTAAAAATAAGCGCTTGAGTTTTTATCCTCATTCTAAAGAAGGTGTAATAGAACGTATCCAGGTGGTGGTTAAAAACACATTCACTTATGATGAAGAAGCCAGCGGTAAAAGCAAAGGTAAAAAAAATATTGAAGGTCTTTACACTTATGAAGGACGAGATGTATTCATTCCAGATGAATACAAATCTTTTGATGCCGATAAGAATGTGGTCGTTGATAAAGCCTTTTTGGCAAAAGAACCTGACTTCTTTAAACTTGATGGTAGTCAAACACTACTAATTGACAAAAATAACTACTTTGTTAGTAGCACTGGTATCATTCAGCCTCAATCTGCCATGGTAATCATCGATTATCACACTGGACAACTTAAAGCGATTGTCGGTGGCCGTAATATTTCAGGTCAAAAAATTTACAATAGAGCTATAAACCCAAGACAACCAGGATCATCCATAAAACCGTTGTCTGTTTATACACCTGCTATTGATTCACTTAGATATACAGTTGCTACACCTATTGATGATCGTCCTATGTATCTAAATGGTAATCCTTCCATCCGTTGGCCATATAACTGGTACGAACATTCAAGTCGGTATGCAAAACACTGGGGACTTGTAACATTAAGAAAAAGTATGCAATATTCAATTAATACAGTTGCGGCTTTTATTGCAAATGACCTTGGCGTTGACACTTGCATAGACTATTTGAAAAGATTTGGCATCACTTCATTAGTAACTGAAGGTGGCACAAGTGATATGAACTTATCGGCTGTCTCTATGGGGGGAATGACAAAAGGTGTATCACCACTTGAAATGACAAATGCATACGGTGCTATTGCCAACAAAGGTGTTTTAACAGAACTTATCACTTATACTTCTGTTGAAAACAATAAAGGTGAAACAATCCTTGAAAATAATCAAACAAAAGAAGTCGTTGTTGATGAAAAAGTAGCATACGTGGTTCAAGACATGATGAAATCCACAGTAACATCAGGGATTGCTTCTTCTGCTCGGATTTCACCAAATAATAATACAATTCCAGTAGCAGGTAAAACAGGGACGACTTCAAATAAAATGGATGCATGGTTTATTGGCTTTACACCTTACTATGTTGCTGGTGTATGGTTCGGTAATGATGTCAACATGCCACTTGATCAAGGCTCCGGTGTTTCTGCATTATTCTGGAAGACTGTTATGAGTGAAATTCATGCTGATTTAGAACCAAAACAATTTGAACGACCAGACGGAATCGTGACAAGTAAAGTTGACACGATGTCAGGTAAGCTCCCTACGGACTTATCCTATATGGATCCTCGGAATACAGTTATCAGTGAAATTTTCATCAAAGGCACTGAACCAACTGAAGAAGATGATGTTCATGTTGCTGGCTCAATCTGCCTTGAAAGCGGTAAACTGGCAACACCAAATTGCCCTACAACCCTTGTGGAAACCAGAGTATTTGTCAAACGACCTATTCCCTATGTTCCCGAGGAAAATTTAGATAATAGTGGTAATCCAATTATATTAGGCGATTGGATATATGAACTCCCAACTGAGGAATGTGATATTCACAACAGTACCATTATTGATACTTTTGACTACAGTAATTACGAAGGTGTTACACCAACGATTAAATTTGCCGATGGCAGTACTGTTGTTCA
This sequence comes from uncultured Fusibacter sp., assembly GCA_965140735.1. GTDB lineage: Bacteria > Bacillota > Clostridia > Peptostreptococcales > Acidaminobacteraceae > Fusibacter_A. The sequence goes on from OZ223306.1 coordinate 1,881,846, forward strand.
AAGACCTTTCTTTATCGAACTCAATGATGGTCAAAAGGTATTACTTCCAATTGGTACAAAGATTTTAACAGATAACTCTATTCTATTCCCTGATGCATCTACCATACCTGCATATATGATCAAGTTTATACCTGCCTTCACAGCTGAGGATCTTGATCGAATGAACACAACACCAAGCGTAGATGATGCGATTCAAGGCGTAGATGATAATAGTAATATTTCTGAAGATGCCTTAAATACGAATAATTAAGCGTTATTTGAACAAATCCAACACATAAAAAACGCCTTCATTCAAATTCGAATGAAGGCGTTTCTATTTATAGAGCATCTATTCTCTGAGCTCTCCTCTAGAAATAATATAGGTTTCTTTTTGCTCAATCGCTTGTGCAATAAGCTCTTCACCATTTACAAGACTTTCAGAGTAAATTATTTTATCCACTTTAGGTTTTGTCACAACACGATCTGGTAAAAATACAGTGCAACAATCCTCATAAGGTAAAATAGAAGTTTCAAAAGTATCAATCTGTTTTGCAATCTTAATGATATCAACTTTATCATAAGCAATCAAAGGTCGCAAAATAGGCATATCTACAGCATTATTTGTCACAGTGAGTCCTTCCATAGTCTGACTTGCAACCTGTCCTATATTTTCTCCTGTAATTAGACAACCGCAATCATATGACTTTGCTAGCTGCTCTGCAATCTTCATCATAAAACGCCTTGATAATATTGTCATTTCTCCCGACGGACATTTTTCATTAATAGCCTTTTGAATCTCCAATATATTGACACTGTGTATTTTTAAAGTTCTGGTGTACTTTGTTAATTTCTTACCTAAATCAAGAACTTTCTCAAGTGCCCGGTCACTGGTAAAAGGATAAGAATGAAAGTGTACAGCTTCAAGCTCGACGCCTCGTTTTCCCATTAGATATGCTGCCACTGGGCTGTCAATCCCACCTGATAGAAGAAGCATTCCTCTACCGGCAGTGCCATAAGGCATCCCGCCAGGACCCGGTATACGTTCACAGTAGATATACGTCTTTTCTCTAATTTCAAGTGTCAAAGTAATCTGAGGATTGTTGACGTCCACTTTTAACCCTTCAATATTAGAAAGTATGAAACCACCTATTTTTTGACACATGTCTGGCGACTTCATAGGAAAACCTTTATTGGCACGCTTTACCTCAACCTTAAAAGTATTAGCACCTGTTGAAGCCATTTGTCTTCTAACTTCAGCTAAACCTTCTGTTTTCATAAGTTCAAAATCATTATCAATTTTATAAGCTAGACTTATGGAAACAACACCAAATATTTTAGTGACAGCATCAATAACTTCATCGTGGTCTTTAGCTTCATACTCCACATAGGCTCTTCCATGACGATCTAAAACGTAAGCCTCTTCAATATGCTTTACTGCCCATTTGATGTTTTTAATAAACTTTTTCTCAAAATAGCGCCTGTTCATTCCCTTAAGTCCGATCTCGCCATATCTTATTAAAATAATTTCTCTCATTTCTTTTCCTCTCCATTGAAATAATTTACGTATGAATGTGTAATGCTTTATTCTATAATTATTTATTTAATAACTTATCGTTTTCTGATAATTTTTCTTAAAGCCTTAACTTCTTTGCAAATAATTTCAGATGCTTTAATAACCTCATCGATAGTATTCCGTTTAGAAAAACTAATTCGAATGGCACCATCTAATCTTTCATCATCTTGAAACATCGCCTTTAATACATGAGAATAACTCTTCTTTTTAGAAGAGCAAGCTGAACCTGTGGAAACATAAATCGAATTCATTTCCAAAGTATGAAGCAACACTTCGCCTTTTATACCTCTAAACGAGACATTGAGGATGTAGGGACTTGTACTTTCTGACAAAGCACCATTTATTTCAAAATCACTACAATACTCAGCTAAGTACTCAACCATTTTGGATTTTAAGCTTTTAACATATTCCAAGTTTTTTTCCATATCTTTAAAAGCGACTTCTGTTGCAGCTCCTATCGAAGCAATGCCACAAATATTCTCAGTTCCAGGACGTAGACCTTTTTCTTGTCCACCACCATAGAATAAAGGTATCAATGAAATCCCCTCACGTACATAAAGCCCTCCACTGCCCTTAAGACCATTGATCTTATGCGCACTAAACGACAATAAATCCACATGAGCTTTTTTAACATCAAATCTTATTTTGCCAAAGCTTTGTACAGCGTCCACATGATAAACAATTCTGGTATTATTTGCCTGATTGTAATTATAAATCATCTGTCCTATTTCTTGAATAGGTTGAATCGTTCCAATTTCATTATTTATGTGCATGATACTCACTAAAACGGTTTCGGGATTCAGTGCTCTCTCAAGTCCAGCCATGTCGACAAAACCAGCTTCATTTATTTTAACAAAATGTGTATCAAATCCTCTTTTAGCCATCTGTTCTACACAATTCAAAACGGATGGATGTTCAAACGAAGATGTAATAATTCGACCTTTCTTGCTTTTAGGGACAGCACCTTGAATTGCAAAGTTATTAGATTCAGTCCCACCACTGGTAAAAAATATTTCTTTCTCATGAACATTTAAAGCCTTTGATATTTGAGTACGACTCTTTTTGATGTACTTCTCGCTATTCACGCCTAATTTATGAAGTGATGATGGATTTCCAAAATTCAAATACATAAGCTCTAAAAGCATCTCCTTTTGAGCTTGATCTACAGGTGTCGTTGCACTGTGATCTAAATAAATCATAATATTCACTCCCTTACGAACAATATAGAATTTTATATTATGAATCACAAAAAGTAAAGCGTTTCATTAAATATTCTATTTTTTTAAAACAAATCATCTTGTATACTTTTTCTTATTACTTTTATTAACTACTATAATATTATATAATAATTTTGAATTCAAATTAAGTCATTTATTTTTTGGAGGCATTCATGAGAAAAAAAGTTGCTGTGGTATTCACAGGGGGCACGATTTCAATGAAAGTTGATGAGAGACTAGCTGCAGCTGTTCCTGCACTCTCTAATGAAGAAATCATGTCTATGGTTACAAATATTGATAAAGTAGCAGATATTGAAGTTATTGACTTTGGTAGTTATCCAAGTCCACATATGTCACCAATGCTCATTCACAAGCTTTCAAATATTGTAAAAAATCTTATTAAAAGAAGTGACATCAATGGTATCGTTATCACTCATGGAACAGACTCGCTTGAAGAAACTGCTTATTTCTTAGACTTAAACATCAATCCAACTAAACCAATAGTCATGGTGGCGGCTATGCGCAACAACTCTGAACTTGGATATGATGGGTCTAGCAATTTATCATCTGCCATTTGTACGGCAATCTCTGATGAATCAGTTAACAAAGGGGTTCTAATCGTACTTAATAATGAAGTCAACTCTGCCAGAGAAGTCACTAAAACGCATACTTTATCCCTTGACACTTTCAAATCATTAGAATTTGGACCACTTGGAATTGTTGATAACGATGAGGTTATTTTCTACAGAAATATCATGAAACACGAGCATATTGAAACTGAACAAATTGAAACCTCAGTTGAACTTATCAAATCATGTGTTGGAACAGATTCTCGCTACATGAATTTTGCCATCAATAACGGTGCAAAAGGGTTTATTATTGAAGCGATGGGACGCGGTAATGTACCTCCTGAAATGATTTCGGGTATAAAACTAGCGATCTCCAAATCTATACCTGTTGTAATTGTCTCAAGATGCCCTTCAGGACGTGTTTTAGACTCATATGGTTATCTTGGTGGCGGCAAGAATTTAAGAGATTTAGGCGCCATTTTCGGTGGAAATTTGAATGGTCAAAAAGCACGTATCAAGTTAATGCTTGCGCTTGGTAAAACAAAGGATCTAAATGAAATTAAATCAATATTTGAATCCTCATTCTATAAAAAAAATTAAATTTCACTGAGTTATTAATCTAATCTTATAAAAATGACGCCTTAATTTTTTAGGTGTCATTTTTTTCATTCTCTAAATAAATGGATCAAAAAAACAGATATTAAAACGTTATTTTAATATCTGCACTTTATCTCAGTTCATTTATTCTACTTTATGTGTTCTATATTATTTAAGCCAATTTATGAAATAACTTCTTCTATTTCAATTGAATAATCTGAAGATAAGTCAATAAACGAATTCGATACTTTTATTAAAGGTCTATTCAAAGCATATTTATTAACATACACGACTTCGCCCTCTCGCCCATCTGACAATCGAACACGATTATTTACAAAAAACGCTGCAATATTACTCAAAAAAACTTCTGAAATTCTAGGATCAAGGCCTCTAAAACTTTCATCTCTAATTATTGAAAATGCTTTAAATGAAGAAACACCCTTTTTATAAATCTTATCAGATGTAATTGCATCAAAGACATCTGCAACCGCAACAATTCTCGCTAAATAAGGCGTTTGATCTTCTTTCAATCCACTTGGATAACCACTGCCATCACTTCTTTCATGATGAAATAAGATAGCGGCTAACACTTCTTTTGGAATTGTAGCATTGTTTTTTAAACTTTCGTACCCATATCTAGAATGCATCTTTAACTGCTGAAATTCTTCAGCTTCCAACACATCTGATTTGACCAACAATTCTTGAGAAACTTGTGTTTTTCCAATATCATGTAAGAGACCTGATAAAGATGCCAGATAAATCATTTCTTTATCTAGTGTTAACCACTTACTAATCATTGCGCTAATCATTGCAACATTAACTGCATGAGTAAAATGATAATTTTCACTTGGAGTAATTATTCTCATACTCCCTAAAATGTCATTATCAAAAAACAATGTGTCAATTAGCGAATCCAATCCCTCTTTAAAAACACTTACATTAAAATCATAATGCTCATTTTGAATTTCAAAATAAAGTGTTTTAAATTGTGATAGTACCTCATTATAAGCTCTATTTAAAGATTTGAATTTATATCTCATTGCGGTACGATAGCTATCAGTTGGTATGACGTCCTCATTTTCCTCAACATAAACAAAGAAAATGCCATGCTTCCTGAAATAATCTAAATGCTTTTCAACAATTTCAGTCCCTTGTGACAAAATAATATTGCCAAGATCATTATATATATCTTTTGATAAACACATGCCTAGATTTAGCTCTTCTATAGCAATTTCTCTCATATATCCCTCCAATGAATGACCTCAATATAATTTTATCATATATTAATATCTATTGCCATAATATTCAAACTTCTCTGATAAAAATGAGTACTAATATGGGATAAATAGTTCTTGAGAACCATACTCAGTTAATTATAAAAATATGTTATAATTAGATAAAATAAAATGAGTTGAGGGGTAAAATGAAAACAAGAACATACGAATTTAACAAAGATCACAGTTATGTCAAAGAACTCTTTGGAGACCATAATATTGCCTTTATCGATATCGAAACAGATGGATTAAGTCATAAAAATAAGATTGTTCTGATTGGTATGGTTATATTTTCAGCTCAGGCACAAACTGGAACAGTCATTCAATTGTTCAATGAAGATTATCAATCTGAACGCGATATACTAATACAGCTATTCACATTAATTGAAGCACATAAAATTAATTATTTTGTCAGCTTTAATGGTAATTCATTTGATTTTCCTTTCATAAATGCGCGATTGAAAGCTTTAAAAGTAAATCGTTTATTGAATAAAAAGTTCAACATTGATTTATTGAGAGTCGTTCGTCAAAATAAGCAATTTTTCCCATTTGATAGTTATACTCTAAAATCTCTCGAAAAATTTATCGGTATAGATCGATCAGATACAATCAGTGGTAAAGACAGTGTTATACTATACCATAGCTTTATTGAAACTAGAGATCCAAAACTTGAGGAAATTATATTGCTTCATAATTACGATGACATTATCAACATGGTACCTTTACTTAAAATTTATAAAAACATCCAATTTACTGACCTCTATACAAAATGTGAACTTGGTCAAGACCAATATTTTGTACTAGATTGTGTGTTTAAAAAGAATACTTGTACAATTCAACTTGGCCATCCCTATAAATCGCCGCGTATAGAAAGTTTTTATGAATCCATAGGTTCAACTTTTGATCAAAAAATTGAAATCACTACTCTTTCCTTTGAGATCATCAAGTTAAAGATGAATGATTCTAAAACCATCTTGACTGTTGTAAATACAAATTCAGTCTTCAATCTTGATTTTTCTTCTTTAAGTCAAAATGACAAAGAAAACTATTTACTTGCAGTTGATGACCATCTCTATTGGCACAATCTCGTCAATATTACCAAAAAAATTCACAGTCTATACATGTAATAAATCCCTAGTAAACTATTTGTACAGGTTACTAGGGATTTATATTTACATATATATTGATTCTTCATCAAATTAATTTTTATTAATGATTACTTAATTCAAAAAATAAAAAAAGAACTTTTCAGTTCATATTTTTACTAATATGGTGCCCGGAGGCGGAATCGAACCACCGACACGGGGATTTTCAGTCCCCTGCTCTACCGACTGAGCTATCCGGGCAAAATTGTGGTGGGCATAAGTGGACTCGAACCACCGACCTCACGCTTATCAGGCGTGCGCTCTAACCAGCTGAGCTATACGCCCACAATTTTTTAGACCAAAAGTCTTAATGGTCGGGGTGGCAGGATTTGAACCCGCGGCCCTTTGGTCCCAAACCAAATGCGCTACCAAACTGCGCTACACCCCGATATTTTTTATATTCATTTGTCAGTAAAACTTGGCAGGGGAGATAGGGCTCGAACCTACGACACGCGGTTTTGGAGACCGCTGCTCTACCAACTGAGCTACACCCCTAAGGTGTTTGTAAAATTATTTGAAAAATTAAATCATGGTGGGCCTTCAGGGACTCGAACCCCGGACCGTCCGGTTATGAGCCGGGCGCTCTAACCAGCTGAGCTAAAGGCCCTTTAAAAATTTAATGGCGGAGAAGGAGGGATTTGAACCCTCGCGCCCCTTATCAAGACCTACTCCCTTAGCAGGGGAGCCTCTTCAGCCACTTGAGTACTTCTCCATTAAATTGGCGGAGAGGGTGGGATTCGAACCCACGTGGGCTTTCACCCTAACGGTTTTCAAGACCGCCCCGTTATGACCGCTTCGGTACCTCTCCTTGTTTGGTGATCCATCCGCGACTCGAACGCGGGACACCCTGATTAAAAGTCAGATGCTCTACCGACTGAGCTAATGGACCATATTAAGTTGGCTGGGGATACAGGATTTGAACCTGTGCATAACGGAGTCAAAGTCCGGTGCCTTACCGCTTGGCGAATCCCCAAAGTAATGGTGGGAGTTATAGGGCTCGAACCTATGACCCTCTGCTTGTAAGGCAGATGCTCTCCCAGCTGAGCTAAACTCCCATGGGTTATCGTTTATGCAGGCAACGACCTGCGCTTTGTGAAGCCACTCACATTTTTTTCTGGAGCGGGTGAAGAGAATCGAACTCTCACAACCAGCTTGGAAGGCTGGGGCTCTACCATTGAGCTACACCCGCAAGTAATGGTGGAGGGAGAAGGATTCGAACCTTCGAAATCGCTGATAACGGATTTACAGTCCGTCCCCTTTGGCCACTCGGGAACCCCTCCGTGAATATGGAGCCGGTGATGGGACTCGAACCCGCGACCTACTGATTACAAGTCAGTTGCTCTACCAATTGAGCTACACCGGCATTTGATACTTAAACATCAATAATAATTATTAATGTACAATGAGCAACTCAACTGTGTTACTCGCAACAATTTAATTAAATTGTTAAAATGGCGACCTAGAACGGACTCGAACCGTCGACCTCCAGCGTGACAGGCTGGCGTTCTAACCAACTGAACTACTAGGCCATGATGTTCATTTTATAGTTATGAACAAAACTAATGGTGACCCCTAGGGGAATCGAACCCCTGTTACCGCCGTGAAAGGGCGGTGTCTTGACCGCTTGACCAAGGGGCCATGAATGTGTTAACATTTGAAAAATGGTAGCGGCGAGTGGACTCGAACCACCGACCTTTCGGGTATGAACCGAACGCTCTAGCCAACTAAGCTACGCCGCCATATTTATTTATTGTTGAAATTCAACAACCATTTGCACACTTCTCAATTAAAGAAGTTGGTGCCGAAGACCGGAATCGAACCGGTACGATCGGTAAGGATCGCAGGATTTTAAGTCCTGTGCGTCTGCCAGTTCCGCCACTTCGGCTAAATGGCTCCAAGGGAGGGATTCGAACCCTCAGCCTATCGGTTAACAGCCGAGTGCTCCACCGTTGAGCTACCTTGGAACATAAACCAGCAACGTTCTACTCTCCCAGGCAGCTGCCCGCCAAGTACCATCGACGCTGGAGGACTTTACTTCTGTGTTCGGTATGGGAACAGGTGTACCCCCTCCGCCTTCATCACTGGATTTATGTTTTTATTTACACAAGCAAGAGTAATTTTATCACACTTTGTTGCTTATGTCAATATATATTTTTTTAGAGTTTCAAGTCTGCCAACATATTTTTGCATTCTTAATGAAAAAACTATGTCAGCTGAGATTTCCATAAATGAAAACCCCAAACTTGCACACTCAAAATTGCATATATCAGATTAACCGTTTTTCGTTCTTTTGTGGTCTTAAACCTTGATTGTTTTCACTTGTGAAAACTTGTCATTGGTCAAGTCCTCGATCTATTAGTACCTGTCAGCTGAATGCATTACTGCACTTACACCTCAGGCCTATTACCATATTATCTACATGGGATCTTACTCCATTAAGGATGGGAAATCTCATCTTGAGGGGGGCTTCGCGCTTAGATGCCTTCAGCGCTTATCCCTTCCAAACGTAGCTACTCAGCAGTGCTCTTGGCAGAACAACTGATACACCAGAGGTTTGTCCATCCCGGTCCTCTCGTACTAAGGACAGCTCCTCTCAAATTTCCTACGCCCACAGCAGATAGGGACCGAACTGTCTCACGACGTTCTGAACCCAGCTCGCGTGCCTCTTTAATGGGCGAACAGCCCAACCCTTGGGACCTACTTCAGCCCCAGGATGAGACGAGCCGACATCGAGGTGCCAAACCTCCCCGTCGATGTGGACTCTTGGGGGAGATAAGCCTGTTATCCCCGGGGTAGCTTTTATCCGTTGAGCGATGGCCCTTCCATGCGGTGCCACCGGATCACTAAGCTCGACTTTCGTCCCTGCTCGAGGTGTCCCTCTCGCAGTCAAGCTCCCTTTTGCCTTTACACTCTTCGCGCGATTTCCAACCGCGCTGAGGGAACCTTTAGGCGCCTCCGTTACTCTTTAGGAGGCGACCGCCCCAGTCAAACTGCCCACCTGACATTGTCCTAGATCAGGATTACTCATCATAGTTAGAATAACGTTATACCAAGAGTGGTATCCCAACAGCGACTCCATGAAGACTGGCGTCCTCATTTCTCTGTCTCCCACCTATCCTGTACATGATATACCATTATCCAGTGCCAAGCTGCAGTAAAGCTCCACGGGGTCTTTCCGTCTTGCTGCGGGTAACCGGCATCTTTACCGGTACTACAATTTCACCGAGTCTATTGTTGAGACAGCGTCCAAATCGTTACGCCTTTCGTGCGGGTCGGAACTTACCCGACAAGGAATTTCGCTACCTTAGGACCGTTATAGTTACGGCCGCCGTTTACTGGGGCTTCAGTTCTGTGCTTCACTTACGCTAACACTTCCCCTTAACCTTCCAGCACCGGGCAGGCGTCAGCCCCTATACATCATCTTTCGATTTAGCAGAGACCTGTGTTTTTGGTAAACAGTCGCTTGGACCTATCCTCTGCGGCCGGATCTAGCTCTGAACCTAATCCGGCACCCCTTCTCCCGAAGTTACGGGGTCATTTTGCCGAGTTCCTTAACAATAGTTTTCTCGCTCGCCTTAGTATTCTCTACTCTCCTACCTGTGTCGGTTTACGGTACAGGCACCTGCTCCCTCGATAGAAACTTTTCTTGACAGTGTGATATCAGCCACTTCGCTACTTAATTTCGCTCCCCATCACAACTTGTTCTTACAAAGAGCGGATTTGCCTACTCTTCAAACTTGTTGCTTGGACGCACTCAACCAACGGTGCGCTTAGCCTAACCTCCTGTGTCATTCCCTCTCTCAAACGGTTCTCGGTGGTACAGGAATCTTTACCTGTTGTCCATCGCCTACGACTTTCGTCCTCGGCTTAGGCCCTGACTTACCCTGAGCGGACGAACCTTCCTCAGGAAACCTTGGGTTTTCGGCGGACGGGATTCTCACCCGTCTCTCGTTACTCATGCCAACATTCTCTCTTGTGTGATGTCCATAGGTCCTTACGATCCTACTTCGCCCCTCACACAATGCTCCTCTACCAATTACATTACTGCAATTCCATAGCTTCGGTAGTAAGTTTTAGCCCCGGTAATTTTCGGCGCAGAATCACTCGACTAGTGAGCTATTACGCACTCTTTAAATGTATGGCTGCTTCTAAGCCAACATCCTAGTTGTCTGTGCAATTCCACATCCTTTTCCACTTAACTTACATTTTGGGACCTTAGCTGATGGTCTGGGCTGTTTCCCTTTTGACTATGAATCTTATCACACACAGTCTGACTCCTGAGCATAAGATATCGGTATTCG